>PLEH01000269.1 GCA_003136395.1 Phenylobacterium sp. | reverse complement strand
AGGTGACGGTCAACTGGGACTGCGGATAGGCGAGCGTCGTGCGTGCGCGGCGGAAGCCGTAGACGGCGTCCCCGGTCACCTCGACATGGGCGCCGAGACTCTGATGGACGGAGAGATAGGCGCTCTGCCGTTCCTGATCGGGCAGGACGGAGACCCCTAGGTGTGGGTTCGCGAGGTTAACGGTATTGGGCGTGAAGCTGGTCGGCGTTAGGCCGACACCGTTCTGACCGGCGGGGATGGCATAGAAGGGTGTGATGACGCCGTTGATCGTGACGGCGATGTTTCCCGGGTGGCTGAACGGCGTGCGGAAGTCTGCGCCGCCCTCCGGGCGCAGGTCTGCGGTCGCAGTGAATGACCGGTCGCCAGCCAACAGGGCGGATCGGTGGTAGAGTTCATAGGCTAGGACCACTCCGCCGGTGTCCCATTGGTGGCCCTCGATCAGACCCACCTGGCCTTCGCGCGGCGCGCCGTGTTCGCCAACCCCGCCCTCGGCGCGAATCTCGCCGCCGTTCAGATCGCGGCGCAGCAGGACGTTGACCACGCCGCCGACTGCGTCGGAGCCGTAGATCGCCGAGGCGCCGTCGAGCAGGATCTCCACTCGGTCGAGGGCGATGTTCGGGAGCGTCGAGATATCTGTGAAATCGCCCTTGGCGCCGGCCCCACCGAGCCGCCGGCCGTTGACCAGCACCAGGGTGGCGTCGCTGCCCAGGCCGCGCAGGTTCACGCCGGTGTCGTAGGTGTTGTTGATCCCGCGGTTGTCCGTGCCGGTGGTGGTCGCGAGGTCGGTCCCTTGGCCGTTGAAGTTTTGCGGCAGAACGCTCAGGGCTTCGGCGACCGTCATCTGGCCGCTGCGCTGCAGGTCCCCTCTGTCGATCACTTCCAGGGGCGAGGCCCCGGCGCCGGCGCCTCGGATGTGGCTGCCGGTAACCTCGATCTCGGAGACGGTATTTGGCGCTTTAATGGGTTGTGGCTGGACGACAGGCACCGTCGGCAAGGCTGCTGACGCGGTGGGCGGCGTTCGCGCCGCGTCAGCGCCGAAAGGGCGCGGCGCTTGCACCTCGCTGATGGTGTCGGTGGCGGGGGTCCGTGAAAGCCGATGACCCGCCCGCAGAACGAATGCTGACGGGCCTGAGCGAGTAACCTCGATGTTTGTGTCAGCGAGCAGACGGGCAAGGCCTTGCTCGGCTGTAAACGACCCGTTCAACGGCGCGGTGCGCAGGCCGGCGACCAGGGATGGGGAAAAGACGACCTGCTGGTGCGTCTGGGCGGCGAGCGCCAACAAAGCGGTATCCATCGGTCCAGCCGGAATGTGGATTGTCGCCGCGGGATCGCTAAGGGCCGGAGCTGCCGCGAACAGCGCTGCGGCGGCCAAGCCCGCACAAAGGAGGCTTCGATAGGTGGGACGTGATGGGCTGCTGATCGTCATGGTTCCCCCGCGACGAGCCCGCGGGGTCATCCGGCCGGAATGGCCAAACTCGTCGCCCTCACGTGGTCCGTCACTAAGAACAGACGCAAGGACGTCGGGGACACCCTCGCAGCACACGGAAGAAATCTACACGTCGGGTGCGCGTTGCGGCGCGCGCGGCGCGAGCCGCAAGACGCCATTGCTGTCGGCCTTCGCCGACAAATCCAGGAGGAGGCCGACAGCGTCGGCAAAGGACTTCGTGTCGCCGGTGTCGAACGCTCCGGTAATCGGCTGGCGGCCAAGGGCAGCAGGTCCATCAAGCGCCACCTTGTGAACGGCGTACCGGTTCACCTCAGCGATCGCGTCCTCCAACGCCACGGACCGGAAAGTCAGCCGGCCCGAAGTCCACGCCGAGGCCTCCAAGGCGTCGGCGGGACGGGGAGGCGAGACGTGGCCGCCAGAGACGGTGAGTTGCTGGTTGGGGATCAGCGTGGCCGCGGCTGCGGTGTGCTTCTCGGCAACCCGCACCTTTCCCTCCAACAGGGTCACCCGAACCGCGTCGCCATCGCGCCGGACGTCGAACTTCGTGCCGATGGCGTGGACGCTGGCCCCGTCGGCTTCGACGATGAAGGGACGCGATGCATCGTGGGCGGCTTCGAAGAAGGCTTCGCCGCGGGCTAGAACCACCCGACGTTCCGCTTTGCGGAACCGCACGCGCAACGCGCTGTCGGTGTTGAGCCGAACCCTCGACCCATCTTCCAGCACGACGAGGCGTTGTTCTCCAACGCGAGTGGTGAAGGTCGGCTGCGGCTGGAGATTCAGCCAGGCGACAGTGGCGCCAACGACAATCACCGACGCGGTGATGGCGCTCGGCAGCGCGTAGCGCATGAAGCCAGCTTGCGCAGGGGTGTGCGCGGGCCGACGCCTGAGGATTTCGGCTGTTTCGGCCTGAATGGCCGGTCGCTTCGAAAGCGCGCCGGTGGCCGCCCAAGTCGCCTCCACCTTGGCGTAGGCCGCGGCGTTGGTTTCGTCGCGCTTCCAATCCCGGAAATCGCGAAGGGCGTCGGTAGTAATGGACAGCTGGCTGAGGCGGGCAAACCAGCCCGCCGCCTCGCTCTGCGCGCGCGCAACGTCCGCAGCCTGGTTGCTCATGACCGTGCCCGCCTAATCCATCAGGGCCGTGCAGATCGCCAGCGCCTTGGTCATCCTCGCTTCGACGGTTTTGACCGAGATCCCACAGCGATGCGCAATCTCAACATACGTCAACCCGACGAAGCGGCTCAAGAAAAACACCTCCCGGAGGCGAGTGGGCAGGGTCAGGACGATCTGTTCGAGGAGGAGCTGATGCTCGAGGTCGGCCGGCGTCGCCGTGTGCAGGAGTGCAGTTTCGTCCGAGACCAGGACGGGGCGGACGGCGGCCCGTCGCGATCGATCGCGCACCGTGTTCAAGGCCACATGCTTGAGGAATGCCCGGGGATCGCGGATTTCGATGTTGGCGCCGACGATACGAACGAAGGTTTCCTGGGTCAGGTCCTGGGCTTCCTGCGGGCCAAAACGGCGCCGGAAGAACCGATACAGCCAGTTTCCGTGGCTCCGGTAGACCTGCTCGGCGTTCGACGACGCCAACTCGGCTGGCGGCTCGACCGGCAGTTCTGACTCGTGTGCGCGCACCAACGACCACCTCAGGTTTCGAGGCGGCCGGCTGGCGAGCCGGGTGTTGGAAACTCCTGTGTTGTGGAGCCCGCTAGTTAGCGCAGAAGACACGCTGCGCCTGGAGATCAAGCGGCATCGGTCCGCGGCGCCTATTTCACGGCACCCGACCCATAGCTGGACACAGGGGTTTCCACGCCCCTGCCGGCGCTCTCACGCCGACGCCTTGAAGCTGGCGCCTTTGCGATTCTGTGACAAGCACTGTGAAAACCTAGGCAGTCGCCTCGCACTGCATACACACATTTGTACCGCCGCGGAGGCCATTGGCCACCTCAGTTCCGGTAGAGGTTGGCGAGCCGCTTGACCTCGCGCTCGTCCAGGCCCGGCGGCCAAGCAAAGCCGGTCCGCCACTTCACGCGATCGCAGCCGGGGCAGGGCCAGGCGACGCGGCGCGCGATGTGCGCCAATTGGGTGGCATGGCCGCCGGCTCGCAATTCTCGGAGACGATCGATCATGCGCTCGGGGCGATAGCCCTTCGACCAACCGCATAGGACGCAGGTCACCACCAAGCGGCAGCCGGGATATCGGCGGTGGTCGCCGAGCGTTGACGTCTCGTGGGCTTGGACCGCTCGCCAGCTCATAGCGCTGGCCGGACCGGCCCCGCGGAGTCGCACTTTGCGCCGTAAAAGCTGGGCACGCGGGTGAAGTGGAAGGCCGCCGTGCCGAGGCTTTGCTGGGCAATGGTCAGGGCGAGGTAGTC
>PLEH01000284.1 GCA_003136395.1 Phenylobacterium sp. | reverse complement strand
TGGTCATCGAGGCGATGCGGAACAGCGTGTCCCGCGTCATCGGCGCTGCGCCTTCGATATCGCGCCGGCCGACTGTGTTGACCTGCGCCACCTCGCCCTTGCGCCAGATCAGGGTGACGAAGCCGGAAAGGTCGCCGGCGTCCACCACCGCGCGCAGGGCCGGCGGGATTTGCGCCAGACCCGCGGCCACGAAACCGCCACTCGAAGACTCGCCGTCCATGGTCGTGCTCCTAATTCCCTGGAAAGGGGTCGCCTGTTATCGGCGTTCAGTCAGCCATAGCGCAGGGGACGGGCGGCGGCGTCAAGCGCGTCCCTGATCGGCGCCGGGGCGTACAACCATGGTTGCGGTCGTGGCCGCGCCCGCATACCTGGGGGACGATGAGCGAGCCCGGACGACTGACCCGCAGATTAGGCCTGGCCGCGATCGCCGCGGCCCTGGCCGCCGCCTGTGCGCCGCTCAGCCTGTTTGCGACCCTGACGCCCAAGGATCCGGCGGCCCGCAGCGCCAGGAACGTCGCCTATGGCCCCGATCCGCGCCAGCGCCTGGACGTCTATGGCCCGCACCGCGACAAGGGCCAGGCGGCCGCGCCGGTCGCGGTGTTCTTCTATGGCGGCTCCTGGGATAGCGGCCGGCGGCAGGACTACAACTGGGTGGGCCAAGCGCTGGCCTCGCGCGGCTTCGTCACCGTCGTCGCCGACTACGGCCTCTATCCCGAGGTCCGCTACCCCGGCTTTCTGGAGGACGGGGCGCGCGCCGTGCGCTGGGCGCAGGACCATGCGGCGGAGTTCGGCGGCGACCCCGACCGCATCGTCCTCGTCGGCCATTCGGCCGGCGCCTACAACGCCGCGATGATCGCGCTGGACCGCCGCTACCTCACCGCTGTCGGCGTCGATCCCAGGCACATCAAGGCCCTGGCCGGCCTTTCCGGACCCTATGACTTCCTGCCGCTCACCGACCCCATCGCCGAGCGGACCTTCGGCGAGGCCGCGGACCTTCCCGGCACCCAGCCCACCAGCTTCGTGACCAAGACCTCTCCGCCGGCCTTCCTGGCCACCGGCGACGCCGACACCATGGTCTTCCCCAGGAACACCGTGAAACTGGCCGCCAGGCTGCGCGAGGCGGGCGTGCCCGTCGAGGAGCGGCACTACCCGGGCGTGGACCACATCCGCATGTTGCTGGCGCTGTCGCGGCCCTTCCGCAGCCGCGCGCCGGTGCTGGACGAGATGACGGTCTTCCTCCATGCGCACGCCGACTGATTGAACCGGCGCAGCTTCCTGCGTATTGGGTTCGCATGGTCAAGACCCGCGACATCGCCATCCTAAGCCTTGCGGCGCTGGTGCTCGCCGCCTGTTCGCCCGGCGCCCCGAAGGGCGTCGACAAGGACACCCTGGACGCCGCGGTCTCGCGGGCCATCGGCGATCCGGCGTCCTGCCTGCTGATCGCCGAGCAGGCCAGCGGCAAGCTGGTCTACCGCTACAACACCCACATCGCCTGCGCCCGGTCCCTGCCGGCCTGCGCGGGGACAGGGCCGGCGACACAGACCATCGACCAGCTGCTCAAGGCCACTCAGAAGGACGGGCAGCCCCGCACGCTCAGCTGCAGCTCGACCACAGACGCCTCGCGCGGGGTGGGCTGGGCGTCGGGCCCGATCCCCGGCAAGGGCCTGGTCTACGCCGCGATGATGGAGGGCGACCGCGCCTTCCCGGGCCGGATGATGGCCGACCGTCTCGCGCGCGCCTTCAAGGACGCCGGCCTCTAGCGCTTTAAGGCCCATGCGGCCCGTGCTAACCGCGAGCCTCAGCGTCGCTGCTGGGGCCTGTAGCTCAATGGTTAGAGCCGGCCGCTCATAACGGTCTGGTTGCAGGTTCGAGTCCTGCCGGGCCCACCAGCGGCGCGGAACTCCGGCTGGCCTAGGGCAGCGTCGGGTCGCCGCCCAGGGCTTTGCAGAGGGTGACGTAGTTCTCGATGCGGCCCAGGCGGTTTTGCGCCAGCGCGTTTTCGGCCTGGCGGCGGGTCTCCTGGGAATCGAGCCAGATCTGCAGCGGGATCGAGCCGGCGCGATAGCGCACCTCGTCCAGCCGCTCGACCGTGCGCGCGTTTTTCAGGGAGTCCTCCAGCGCCAGGCCCTGGGCGGCGAGCTGCTCGCGGCCGGACAGCGCGTTCTCGACGTCGGTCAGGGCCTGGTAGAGCGTCTGGCGGAACTGGAGGGCCGCGGCCTCGTAGTTGGCCCGGGAAACGCCGAGGCTGAGCCGGACCTGATCGAACTGCAGGAAGGGGAGCGCGAGCTGGGCGCCGAACGTGCCGATGGGATTGCGCATCAGATTGCCGAGGGTCGCGCTCGTGCTTCCGAGCGAGCCGGTGAGGCTGAGCGCGGGATAGAAGTCGAGCCTGGCCTGGTCGACATTGGCCAGCTTCTCTCGCAGGCGAAGCTCGACGGCGCGCAGGTCGGGCCGGCGGGCGAGCAGGCTCGCGGGCAGGCCGGCGTCCACAGGCGGCGGGGTTCCCTGCGGCAACTTCTGGAGTTCGTCGCCGGGCTGGGCGGTCTCGCCGTTCAACAGCAGGTCGAGGGTGTTGCGGGCCTCGACCCGCTGCTGGATCAGGTCGTGCAGGCCGGCCTGCTGGCTGGACAGGTTTCGCGCCGCCTCGGCAACCTCCAGCGACGACGAGGACCCGGCGCGGGCCTGGACGGTGACCAGATCCAGCGCCTTGCCGGCATAGGCGACGCTCTGCTGGGCCTGGACGATCCGGTCGTTCAGGTAGCCCACGAGGAAATAGTCGTCGACGGTGGCGGCGATCAGCGCCAGCCGCGCGCTTTCCAGGTCCTGGGCGCTGGCGCGGGCCTCCCAGGTCGCGGCGTCCTTTTGGGCGGCCAGCGCGCCGAACAGGTCCACCTCGTAGCTCGCGAGCAGGGAGGCGCTCTGGGTGCGGCTGGAGACCTTCGGGTCGCGCAGCGTCGTGCTTGTGCCAGTGCTTACTGTGCCGTTGATCACGGGGTTGATTACCGCGTAGCGCGCCTGCAGCTGGGCGCGGCGCAGATTGATCGCGGCCACCGCCAGGTCGTTGTTGCGGGCCAGGGCGCGCTCGACCAGCCGGTCGAGCTGCGGGTCGCCGAAGCGCCGCCACCAGGCGCCGTCCGCCGGCAGGGGCGCGATGGGCTGGGCGTGGCGCCATTGGGCCGCCTCGGCGACGGCCGGGCGCACATAGGGCGTGCGCAGCACGGCGCACCCGGTCAGCGAGAGCGCCAGCACAGCCAAGGCGGCGGTTTGGAACAGGCGGTGGGTCATTCGCGGGCCAGGGCCTCCACCGGATCGAGACGGGCGGCGTTGCGCGCTGGCATGAAGCCGAACACCACGCCGATGAGGGTGGAAAAGGCGAAGGCCACCACGATCGAAAGCGGCGAGATCACCACCCGCAGGTTCTCGCTGGCCACGTTGTTGATCAGGGTCGCCAGGCCCAGCGCCAGCGCCACGCCCAGGCCGCCGCCGATCAGGCAGAGCAGCGAGGCCTCGATCATGAATTGGCTCATGATGTCGCTTCGCCGCGCGCCCACCGCCGTGCGCACCCCGATCTCGGTCGTCCGTTCGGTCACCGAGACCAGCATGATGTTCATCACCCCAATGCCGCCGACGATGAGCGCGATGGCGGCGATCATGGCGATCAGGCCGGTGAGCGCCGCGGTCGACTGCTCGATGGTCTTGCGGATGGTGTCGGTGGAGAAGGTGAAGGCGTCCTGCACCCCGTGGCGGGCGGTCAGCAGCTTGACGATGGCGACGGCGGCTACGTCGCCCGGCGTGTTGTCGGTCAGGCGCACGGTAATGTTGCGCAGGTAGGCCTGGCCCAGCATCCGGCCGAGCACGGTGGTGTAGGGAACGTAGACATTGAGGTTCGAGCCGTTGCCGAAGGCGCTGTCCTTGTGCGCCGCCACCCCGATCACCCGGCAGGGCACCGAGCCCAGCAGGATCACCTGGCCGACGGCGTCGCCGTTGTCGCCGAACAGCTTGCGCTTGGTGTTGTCGTCGATGACCACCTCCTGCGCGTCCTGGCGGACGGCGGTGCGGTCGAAGACCTTGCCGCTGGCCATGGCCATGTCGCGGACCCGGAAGTACTGCTCGCCCACCCCATTGACCGTGCCGCTGGCCGAGACGTTGCGGTAACGCAGGGTGACCTGGGTGGTGGCCGTGGGCGTCACGCTGTCCACGAAGCTCTGGGTGGAGAGCGCGTCGGCGTCGGCGGGCGTCAGGGTGTGGATCGAGCCCGCCTTCTCGTCGCCGAAGTCCTTCCCCGGATAGACATCGACGGTGTTGGTGCCGATGGATGAGATCTGCTTCAGGATCACCGCGCGCGTGCCCTGGCCCAGGCCCACCACCGACACCACCGAGGCGATGCCGATGATGATCCCCAGCATGGTCAGGAAGGAGCGCATGCGGTGGGCGTTCATGGCCATCAGCGCCATGCGGAAGGCCTCGGTGAGGCGCTGGGTGATGGCCAGCACGCCGCTGCTGCCAGGACTCGGCTGAGGGCGTGTCACGGGCGGCGGAGCGGCCTTGCCGGTCAGGCGGTCGGCGATGATCTCGCCGTCGCTGATCTCGATGATCCGCCGGGCGTGCTCGGCGACGCTCATGTCGTGGGTCACGATGATAACCGTGTGGCCCTCGGCGTTGAGCTCCTCAAGGACGGTCATCAGCTCCTCGCCGCTCTTCGAGTCGAGGGCGCCGGTGGGCTCATCGGCGAGGATCAGCTGGCCGCCGTTCATCAGGGCGCGCGAAATCGAGACCCTCTGCTGCTGGCCGCCGGAGAGCTGCGAGGGGCGGTGGTCCAGGCGGTCGGCGAGGCCGAAGCGGGTGAGCAGCTCGCGGGCCCGGGCGCGCCGCGCCCCGGCCGGCTGGCCCGCATAGATGGCCGGGACCTCGACATTGGCCAGCGCCGTCAGGTCGGCCATCAGGTGGTAGCGCTGGAAGATGAAGCCGAAATGCTCGCGGCGCAGTTCGGCGAGCTCGTCGGGCTCCAGGCTGGCGGTATCGCGGCCGGCGACCTTGTAGGAGCCCGAGGTCGGCCGATCCAGGCACCCGAGCACATTCATCAGCGTCGACTTGCCGGAGCCCGATGCGCCGACGATGGCCACCATCTCACCGGCCTCGATCGACAGCGTCACGTCCTTGAGCGCGGCGATCACCTGGTCGCCGGCCGGATATTCCCGGCGCAGATTGGTCAGCTCAAGGAGCGGCGCGGCCATGCCTAGCCGCCGATCCGGACCTGTCCGCGGGGCGGGCCGCCGGGGGAGCCCGGCGGGCGCGGCGCAGCTTCCTTGGCGGGACCTTCGCCGACGATGACCTTCTCGCCGGCTTTCAGTCCGCTCAGCACCTGGGCCGAGACGTTGTTGTTGATGCCGACCTGGACCGTGCGCGTGGCCGGCGGCTTCTTCGGGTCGGCCAGGACGCGCACGGTGTAGCGTCCCTGGCCGGCCGGCGTCAGGGCGGCCGACGGGACGGTCAGGACGTGTTTCGCTGAGGCGAGCACGATGAAGACCTGGGCGGTCATGGACGTACGCAGCACGCCGTCCGGATTGGCGACCTCGAAGAGGCCGTTGTAGTAGACCGCCGCCGTGCTCGAGGGGCTCGCCGTGGCGGTGGTGTTGCTGGTGATCGAGTCCGGCGCCGGCTCGATGCCACGCAGGCGCGCGTAGAAGCGCCGATCGGGGTCGCCCAGAATGGTGAAATAGACCGTCTGGCCCGGATGGACCTTGACCACGTCGGCCTCGGAAATCTGGGCCCGGATGGTCATGGTCGCCAGGTTGGCCAGCTTGACGATGGTGGGCGCCGACTGGACCGCGTTGACCGTCTGGCCCTGCTTGGTCTGGATCGCCACCACGACGCCGTCGATGGGCGCCACGATCTCGGTGTAGCCCAGGTTCACGCCGGCGTTGTCGACCGCCACGGTGGCTTGCTTGATGAGCGCGTTGGTGGCGGCGAGGTTCGCCTGGGCGCTCTTCAGCTGCGTCTGGGCGGTTTCCAGATCCTGTTTGGAACTGGCCTCGGCAGCGAAGGTGGTGGACTGGCGGGCGAGCGCCAGCTTGTCCTGCGCGACGATGGCTTCCTGCGACAGCCGTTGAGCCTTCTGCTGCTCCAGGGTCGCCTGGGCGGTGAGAAGCGCGTTGCGCTGGATCGCCGGGTCGATGTTGGCGATGATCTGGCCCTTCAGGACCTTGTCGCCCAGCGCCACCTTCAGCGACTTCACCTGGCCCGACACCTGGGAGCCCACGTCGACCAGTTCGAACGGCTGCAGGGTGCCGCTGGCCAGCACGGTCTGCTCGATGTCGCCCGTCGCCACCGGCGCGGTGATGTAGCGGGGCGGGGCGACGGTCGGGAAGAAGCAGCCCTTCAGGATGAAGAGAAGGACGATGACCACAGCTGCGATCGCGGCATAACGGCCGTAGGGCCGCTTCTTCAGGGGCGTGGACGCCATGAGCCAGTCGGTCCTGGGATCGCGCGGCCGCCCCATGCGACGCGTCGCGAGAATCGAGCCTCACATAGTAGCTTAGCCGTGAACGCAAAGGGATTGCGGCGCGGACGCAACACACGGGAGGCGCGAAATGGCCGGCACCGGTCCCGAAAGGACGCTTGAGCCCTCCGCCGCGGTCGCCGACTGGTGGCGGATGATGGACCTGCGGATGGGGATCGTGCCGGTTCCCGTCGCGGTGCTGGGGGCCGCGGTGACCGCCGCCTTCGTCTGGCTGGGCGCGCCGCCGTCGGACATCCTGATGAATATCCTGGTGCTGTCGGTGGGCGGGTTCTTCTGCGCGGAGATCGGCAAGCGGACGCCGGGCCTGCGCAACCTGGGCCTGGCGGCGATCCTGGCGACCTTCCTGCCGTCCTACCTGGTCTTCGCCCGCATCCTGCCGCCGACGCTGGTCAAGTCGGTCACCGCCTTCACCGATAACTCCAACTTCCTCTACCTGTTCATCGCGGCGATCATCGTGGGCTCGATCCTGGGCATGGACCGACGCGTGCTGATCGCCGGATTCGTGAAGATCTTCGTGCCCTTGGCCGTAGGCACTGTGGTGGCCGCCGCCGTCGGCTGCGCCGTCGGCACGGGGCTCGGCCTCGGTCTCCGCCACACCTTCTTCAAGATCGTCGCCCCGATCATGGCCGGCGGGGTGGGCGAGGGCGCGATCCCGCTGACCATCGGCTACGCCCAGTTCAGCCACCAGCCCCAGGGCGAGCTCTTCGCCGAGGTCCTGCCGGCGGTGATGCTGGGGAGCCTGACGGCGATCCTCTTCGCCGGCGCCCTCAACGCGATCGGCAAGCGCCATCCGCACCTGACCGGCGAGGGCCGGCTGCAGCCGGGCGAGGTGGACGACGAACCCTTCGCCACCTTTGAGGCGCGCCCGGTCGCCCATGGGGGCCCCGCGGTCGGTGCGGCCGACGTCGGCGCGGCGCTGGTCATGGCGGTGACCCTCTATCTGGTGGGCGCGCTGGCCCAGAAGCTGTGGGGCTGGCCAGGGCCTGTGGTGATGCTGGCGCTGGCGGTGGCGATGAAGTTCGGCCGGGTGGCCTCACCCAGCCTCGAACGCGGGGCCTTCGCCAACTTCCAGTTCTTCTCGACGGCCGTCACCTATCCGCTGCTGTTCGCCATCGGCGTCGCCAAGACGCCGTGGGAGAAGTTGATGGGCGCCTTCAACCTGCCGACGCTCGCCACCATCTTGGCGACCGTCGCGACCCTGATGGGGACGGGCTTCGTGGTCGCCCGCTTCGTGCGGCTCTATCCGATCGAGGCGGCCATCGTGAACGCCTGCCACTCGGGCCAGGGCGGCACGGGCGACGTGGCGATCCTGACGGCCGCCAACCGCATGCAGTTGATGCCCTTCGCCCAGATCGCCACGCGCATCGGCGGGGCGATCATGGTCACCTTAACCCTGGTCCTGTTCGCCCGGTTCGGAGGCTAGCTGCCGGCCTTGGCGATGTAGGCGTCCAGCGCCTCACGCGCCTCGGCCTTGCAGCCGCTCTGATCGGCGAGCTTCAGGATGTCGTCGAGGGTGACGGCGCTGGCGGCCGGCGGGCAGAAGCCGCCCCGGCGCGCCCCGAAGGTGCGGCCTTGCGGCGGCGGATC
>PLEH01000108.1 GCA_003136395.1 Phenylobacterium sp. | reverse complement strand
TGGCCGGCGCGCCGAGGCCGCCATGGCCGCCTCCCTGCGGGTGAGCCTGCTGGATCGCTTCGGAAAGCCGGTGGCGACCAAACTCGCCAAACCCATTGACGCCGCGGTGCCCGGCAAGGCGATCCGCCACTTCGCCATCTCCATGGTCGATCCGCCCGCCAGCGCCCGCGACCTGGAGGTGACCTTCGACGTCGCCAAGCCGGGGCCGGCCGCCAAGGCCGCCGTGCCGCGTCCCGCCGCGCCGCCCGCGGGCCCCCAGCCCGTCGACGCCACGCCCCTGGCGCCGGGCAGCCCGGATGCGCTCCCGCCTCGCCCATGACGGACAGGATGACTGCCGCTGCGCCCGCCATCCTGCTTTCGGAGACGGAGGTCAGCCGCCGCGTCGCGGCGCTGGCGCAGACGATCGCGCCGCATGTGGACGACGAGACGGTGGCGGTGTGCCTGCTGACCGGCGGCCTGTGGTTCTGCGCGGACCTGACGCGGGCGCTGTCGCGGCTGGGCCGCAACGTCGGCTTCGACGCCCTGTGGCTGGCCTCCTACGGCGACGCGCGCGCCAGCCTGGGGCGCTGCGAGGTGCGCGCCGACCTGCAGCGGCCGCTGGCCGGGCGCACGGCGCTGGTGGTGGACGACGTGTTCGACACGGGGCTTTCGCTGTCGGAGGCCGCGCGGCTGGTGCGCGACGCCGGGGCCGGCAAGGTCATGACTTGTGTCTTCGCCCGCAAGCCCTGGCCGACGCAGAGGGCCATCGAGCCGGACTTCGTCGCCTGGGAAGCGCCTGCCCGATTTTTGGTCGGATACGGCATGGACGCCGCCGGGGCCTATCGGGGGCTCCCCTACATCGGGGCGCTCGACTAGACAGGCTTCGCCATATCTCGGTCGCATCGGTTCGGTACCGGGCGCATTCTACCTCCATGGGAGTTTCGATCTTGAAGCGACGTGCGGCCGTGCTTGCGGCCCTTCTGATCCTCGGCGGCTGCGGTCAGGGCGGCCAGACGTCCGGCGGGGCGGCGGCCGACAAATTCGCCGGCCTCGACGGGGCGATCCTGAAATGGCGCCAGGACATCGTTGCGACCGATCCCCTGTGCAAGGCCACGGCCGAGGATCAGAAGTGCCAGGCCTTCGAAGTCGCCTGCAAGGCCGAGCGGACGATCACGCCGGCCGACCAGGCCAAGGGCGTCACCGCCAAGGTGGTGACCATGCTGACCTGGAACGGCTTCGACCCGAAATTCAACCATCCCCAGTCGGGGACCCGAGCGGCGCTGTTCACCAAGACCGCCTCGGGCTGGACCCGTGAGGCGCATGGCGCGGTCTATATGCAGACCTGCGGAGACATGTAGGCGGGCCGCAGCAGCTTCGAGTCGGCCTTCCGCAGGAATTGAGTATGCTCGCTTCCAAACAAGGGGAGGCGACCATGATCCAAGCCCGGACTGGCCTGAGAACACTCACACTGGCTGCGGCGATCGCGGCGGCGGCCGCGCCCGCCCTGGCGGCTCCGCCGTCGGCCGCGCCGACCCCGCCCATGGGGTGGAACAGCTGGAACCACTTCGCGGCCAAGATCGATGACGCGACCGTGCGCGCCCAGGCCGACGCCATGGTCAAGAGCGGCATGCGCGATGCCGGCTTCCGCTACATCAACATCGACGACACCTGGGAAGGGACGCGCGACGCCAACGGCGTGATCCACCCCAATTCGAAGTTCCCGGACATGAAGGCGCTGGCCGACTACGTCCATTCCAAGGGCCTGAAGATCGGCATCTATTCCTCGCCGGGCCCCAAGACCTGCGCCGGCTATGAGGGCAGCGAGGGCCACGAGGCGCAGGACGCCCAGACCTATGCGGCGTGGGGGATCGACTACCTGAAGTACGACCTCTGCAGCCTTGGGCCCAGGATGATCGCGGCCGGATCGCTGGACAAGGCCCAGGACATCGAGCTCGCCGCCTACAAGAAGATGGATGCGGCGCTGAAGGCGACGGGGCGGCCGATCGTCTACAGCCTGTGCCAGTACGGCGTGGCGCAGGTCTGGCGCTGGGGCGGCTCGGTGGGCGGGAACCTCTGGCGCACCACCGGCGACATCACCGACAAATACGCGCGCATGGCGACCATCGGCTTCGGCCAGGCGGGGCTTTCGAAATACGCCAAGCCCGGAAACTGGAACGACCCGGACATGCTGGAGGTCGGCAACGGCGGCATGAACGCCACCGAGTACCGCACGCACATGAGCCTGTGGGCGATCCTGGCCGCGCCGCTCCTGGCCGGCAACGACCTGACCAAGATGAGCCCCGAGACCCTCGCCATCCTGACCAACCGCGAGGTCCTGGCCATCGACCAGGACAAGGCCGGGCGGCAGGGCGACCGGGTGCGCGCCGAAGGGCCGCTGGAGGTCTGGGCCAAGCCGCTGAGCGGCGGGGCCAAGGCGGTCGGGCTCTTCAACACCTCCGACCAGCCGTCCTATGTGGAGGTGAAGTACTCCGAGCTGGGCCTGAAGGGGTCAGCGAAGACGCGCGACGTCTGGGCGGCCAAGGACCTGGGCGTGCTGAAGGGCTACCGGACCCTTGTCCCCGGCCACGGGGTCGTCCTGCTGCGGCTGGGGTAACGCCCCTCTCCCCTCGGACTTCGTCTCGGGGGAGAGGATGCTCAGAGCCAGGGCGCGGGCTGCTCGCGGGCCAGCATGTCCTCGTAGGTGGGCCGCGGGCGGACCACGGCGAACCGGTCGCCCTTCACCAGCACCTCGGGGGCCAGAAGGCGCGAATTGTATTCGCTGGACATGGCCGCGCCGTAGGCCCCGGCGGTCATGAAGGCCACCAGGTCGCCAGCCTCCATCGGCGGCAGCAGCCGGTCGCGGGTGAAGGTGTCGCCGGTCTCGCAGATCGGGCCCACCACGTCATAGGCCACCGGCTCGCCCTCGCGCGGCTTCACCGGGCGGATGTCGTGGAAGGCGTCGTACATGGCGGGCCTGAGCAGGTCGTTCATGGCCGCGTCCAGCACCAGGAACTTCCGCCCCTCAGGCCGGGAATTCACGTGCAGGACCCGCGCCACCAGAACCCCCGCGTTGGCGGCGATCATCCGGCCGGGCTCGAAGGCGAACTGGATGCCGGGCAAGCCTTCCATAGTGCGCGCGATCATCGCGGCGTAGGCGCTGGGTTCCGGCGGGGTCGGCTGATTGAAATAGGGCGCGGCCAGGCCGCCGCCCAGGTCGAGCCGCTCCACGCTGAGACCCTCCGCGCGCAGGCGTTCGACCAGGGCCCGCATCTTCGTAAAGGCGGCCTCCAGAGGGGCGAGGTCGGTGATCTGGCTGCCGATGTGGCAGGCGACGCCCACCGGCCGGACACCGGCCATGTTGGCCGCGTTGGCGTAGAGCCGCTCGGCCTCGGCGAGGGAGACGCCGAACTTGTTCTCGGCCTTGCCGGTGGAGATCTTGGCGTGGCCGCCGGCCTCGACGTCCGGATTGACCCGGATGGCGACCGTGGCGCGCTTGCCCATCCGCTGGGCGACCGCGTTGACCAGGTGCAGCTCGGGCTCGGATTCCAGGTTGATCTCGGCGACGCCGGTTTGCAGGGCGAATTCGACCTCGGCCTCGGTCTTGCCGACCCCGGAGAAGACGATCCGGTCCGGCGGCACGCCGGCGGCGAGCGCCCGGCGGATCTCGCCCTCGGAGACCACGTCGGCCCCGGCCCCGGCCCGGGCGAGCGTGCGCAGCACAGCCACGTTGGAGTTGGCCTTCACCGCAAACGCGATCAGCGGATCCTTGAGGCCCGCCGCGGCAAGGGCGTCGCGAAGCACGGTGAAGTGCCGCTCGAGCGTGGCGGAGGAATAGACATAGACCGGCGTGCCCACGGCCTCGGCGATCTTCGCCAGCGGCACGTCCTCGCAGAAGAGCTCGCCCCCCTGAAGCTCGAAGTGGTTCATCGCGGGTTGTTGTAGGGGTCGGGCAGGGCGCCGGGCGGCGGCGGCTGCCTCTGGCCGGAGCCGGCGATCGGCAGCGTCCGTGGCGGGGCCGGGTCGGTGGTGCGGTCGCGCGGGTCGATGGTGTCGACGGGCCGCTGCGGATCCTGGGCCTGACGCTGCTGCTCGTCGGCCTGGCGCTCGGTGGCGCGGCCGGCGCCGTTCAGCGGGCCGGGCTTCTCCAGTTCGCCCAGCTTGCCGCAGGCGGCAAGCGGGGCGGAGACGATCAGCAGGGCCGCGGCGGCGCGGATGAGGGTGCGAAGGCTCATGCGAGGATTTCCTTCCAACGCTTAATCTGGGCGCGCACCTGATCGGGCGCGGTTCCACCATAGCTCGTGCGGCTGGCGACCGAGGCCTTGGGCGTCAGCACCTTGTAAACGCCGTCGGTGACGCGCGGCTCCAAGGCCTGCAGGTCGGCGAGCGGCAGCGAGGGCAGGTCGCAGCCCAGCTCCTCGCAGCGCTTCACAGCGGCGCCGGTGATGTGATGGGCGTCGCGGAACGGTAAGGCCAGCTCGCGCACCAGCCAGTCGGCGAGGTCGGTGGCGGTGGAAAAGCCGGCCCCGGCGGCTTTCGCCATGTTCTCGACGGTGGGCTGCATGTCCGCGACCATGCCGGCCATGGCCCGCAGGCTGAGTTCCAGGGCGTCGAAGGCCTCGAAGGCCGGGACCTTGTCCTCCTGCATGTCCTTCGAATAGGTCAGCGGCAGGCCCTTCATGACCACGGCCAGCTGGGTGAACGAGCCCAGCATGCGGCCGGCCTTGGCGCGCACCAGTTCGGCGGCGTCGGGGTTCTTCTTCTGCGGCATGATCGACGAGCCGGTGGTGAAGGCGTCGGTCAGGGTGATGAAGCCGAACTGCGGCGTCATCCAGAGGACGATCTCCTCGGCCAGCCGCGACAGGTGGATGGCGGTGATGGTCGCCGCGGCGAGCGCCTCCAGCGCGAAGTCGCGGTCGGCGACGGCGTCGAGGGAATTGGCCGCAGGCCGATCGAAGCCCAGCGCCTTGGCGGTCATGTCCCGGTCGATGGGGAAGGGCGAGCCGGCGAGCGCCGCGGCGCCCAGCGGGCTTTCATTCATCCGCGCGCGCGCATCGGCGAAGCGCGACGAGTCGCGGCCGAACATCTCCACATAGGCCATCAGGTGGTGGCCGAAGGTCACCGGCTGGGCCGGCTGCAGGTGGGTGAAGCCCGGCATCAGGGTCGCCGCGTGGGGCTCGGCCTTGGTGACCAGAGCCTTCTGGAGCGCGCGGACCTGGGCCTGGGCGCGATCGCAGGCCTCGCGGACCCACATGCGGAAGTCGAGCGCCACCTGGTCGTTGCGCGAGCGCGCGGTGTGCAGCCGCCCGGCGGCCGACCCGATCAGCTCGCGCAGGCGGGCTTCCACGTTCATGTGGATGTCCTCGAACTCCTCGCGGAAGGGGAAGGTCCCGGCCTCGATCTCCGCGCCGATGGCGGCCAGGCCCTTCAGGATGGCGGCGGCGTCCTCGCTTGTAATGACGCCGGTCTTTTGCAACATCGCCGCGTGCGCGCGGGACCCCTCCAGGTCCTGCGCGGCCAGCCGGCGGTCGAAGCCGATGGAGACGTTGATCGCCTGCATCAGCTCGGCCGGCTTGTCCGAGAAACGGCCGCCCCACATCGCCTGCCCACCGGTGGCCGAGGCGTTTGGGGCGTCAGGGGAGTCCTTAGTCATATGAACGATCAGTCCGCGGCCAAACCCAGGGGCGGGGTCCTGACATGGGCCCTCTGGGGCGCCGCTGCCATAGGCGTCGCCGCGGTCGTCTATATCACCGTGCAGTCCACGGCCAAGCCGCCCACGAAGACCGAGGTCGCAACCTCGGCGCCGGTAGCCACCGCGCCGGTGACCCATGACGTCGCCAGGAAGCTGGAACACGGCGCCGACGGGGTCGCCCCGCCGCCCTACGTGTTCTTCGACGGCCAGGGCAAGAAGGTCACGCCCGCCGCCTTCAAGGGCAAGATCGTGGTGCTCAACATCTGGGCGACCTGGTGCGCGCCCTGCAAGCTGGAGATGCCGACGCTGGCCAAGCTCGCCAAGGCCTATGCGGACAAGCCCGTGGCCGTCGTGGCGGTCAGCATCGACAAGGCCGATGCGCTCGCTCAGGCCAAGGCTTTCATCGCCGCCAACGCGCCGCTCGGTTTCTACAACGATCCGGAGGCCAAGCTGCCCTGGGCGCTGAAGCCGGCGGCCAATGGCATGCCGACCACGATCATCCTGGGCAAGGATGGGCTGGAACGCGGGCGCATCTCCGGCGAGGCCGACTGGGCAGGGCCCGGCGCCAAGGCGGTGATCGACAAGCTGCTGGCGGCGAGCTGAGGCGCGCCCGGCGCGACCAGGGGCCGGATCAGGCGATCTGGCGGCTTTTCGCGGGCGTTTCGCCCTGGGTGACAACGGCCCGCAGGAGACCCACCAGCGAGGTGCGGGCCTCCGGCGCCATCTGCTCGTAGGCGGCCAGGAGCTCGATCGCGCCCGGCGTGCGCATGCGGGTCAGCAGGTTCAGGTCGCCGGTGATCTCGCGGTCGGGACCATCCAGCACGTCCATCAGGTCGACGACCCGGCACTTCAGCGCACGCGCGATCTGCACCAGCCGCGAGAACGAGATGCGATTCGCGCCGTTCTCGTATTTCTGGATCTGCTGGAAGGAGACTCCGCACTGCTCGGCCAGCGCCTCCTGCGAAATGCCGATCGTGCGCCGGCGAATGCGGACCGCAGCCCCCAGGGCGACGTCCATCGGGTCGGGCGCCTTTGTTGACGGGTCAGCCAATTCCAATCTCCCCAGGTCGGCTCATCTGTGCGGGTAGAAATCCCCCCGGACTCCGCACGACGGCTCTACTATAGGTTAAGCTAGTTGTTTCCATGTTGAAAAGTGTCTCTGCAAGCGCCGGGTGCGACAATTTGCAACCTCCGCCGCAGTCGCCGTCCCAAGGGTCACCGGCGGCGCGGGCGCGGTCAGCCGGCATAAGCGCGCGCGCGAGCCTGAATGCGATCGTCAGGATTTGACGCCAGAGCCCTGAAATCGCGCGGTTAAGCACTTGGTGACCGAAGCACCGGCGACTCAGGCGTCAGACATGTCCCACCGATCCTAAAGGTTCCATGCGCCCCATTCGCCTGCATCCCCCGTTCGACCACGGCGCGGCGCTCCGCGTGCCGCCGCCCAGCGACAAGGCGAGCTGGCGCACACTGTGGCGCTGGCTGGGCGAGGCGGCCTGCGCGGTGGCGGAGAGCGCCTCGGTGCAGGTGCGCACCCCCGACGGGCCGGTGATCGCCCGTTGCGGCGACTGGATCGTGCTCTCCCACTCCGGATCGTTCCACGTGGCCCACGCCTCGCGAGCCCTGGACGCTTGAGTCCGGGGACGCCTGCCTTAAGGCCCAAGAATCCGCCATAAGGGCGAATGCTCCCGACGTTCGACACGCTCCCCGCCGCCGCCCGCTGGTTCGACGCCTGGCTGGGCGAGGCTGCCCTGCCGCTGTGGGCTGGCGCGGGGGTCGATCCGGTGGGCGGGCTCTTCCAGGAGACCCTGAGCGTCGCGGGCGTTCCCATCGAGGCGCCCCGGCGTGCGCGGGCCCAGGCGCGGCAGGTGTTCGTCTTCGCCTCGGCCGCGGCCGCCGGTTACGGCGAGCGCTGGCGGCCGGTGGCGCGGGCCGGCTGGGACCGGTTCTCGGCGGTCTACCGGCGGCCGGACGGCCTCTTCATCAACCGCGCAGCAGCCGACGGGACACCGCTCGACACCGGCGTCGACATCTACGAACAGGCCTTCGCCCTGCTGGCCATGGCGGCGCTGCAGGCGGTCGATCCCTCGGCGGGCGACCTGGCGGGCGAGGCGGAGCGGACGCTCGCGGCCCTGCAGGACCGGCGCGCAGCGGGCGGCGGCTTCCGGGAAAGCGGGGCCCATCCGTACCAAGCCAACTGCCACATGCACCTCTTCGAGAGCGCGCTCGCCTGGGAGGCGGGGGGCGCGCCAGTGTGGGCGGCGCTCTCCGACGAGCTGGCGAACCTGGCCATGACCCGGTTCATCGACCCGCAAACCGGCGCCCTGCGCGAGTTCTTCGACGCCGACTGGCGCGCGCTGCGGGGCGAGGGCGGGCTGGTGGAGCCCGGGCATCAGTTCGAATGGGCCTGGCTGCTGGAACGCTGGGGCGT
>PLEH01000061.1 GCA_003136395.1 Phenylobacterium sp. | reverse complement strand
GCGTCTTGCCGGTGCCGGTCGGACCGATCAGCAGGATGTTGGCCTTGCCCAGTTCGACGTCGTTGTTCTTCGTCGCGTGGTTCAGGCGCTTGTAGTGGTTGTGGACCGCCACCGAGAGGACCTTTTTCGCGTGGTCCTGGCCGATGACATAGTCGTCGAGGACTTCGCGGATCTCTTTCGGAGTCGGGACTCCATCCTTTGATTTAACAAAGGAAATCTTGTGTTCTTCGCGGATGATATCCATGCACAGCTCAACGCATTCATCGCAGATGAACACGGTCGGGCCCGCGATNNTAGCCTGGAATCGCCCCACGGACGTCGCCGCCCTATCAATGCAGAATACGCGCCGCGGGTTGTCTAAGTCTTGACATTCCTCGATCCAGCCGAGGATCACAACCCTTGGCGCGAGGTCGCGACAATTGGCAACGCATCGCCTGCTTTGTGAGCGATACGCAGTCTTAGATGGGATTTTGGCCGAAATGGCACAAGACCAGCCGGCCGGCGACATTTCCGCAGAGGCGCCCCCCGATCCGCCCGCCGAACCGCCCCCCGAACCGCCCATCGTGGCCTTCGACTTCGACGGCACACTGACGGTCCGCGACAGCTTCATCGCCTTCCTGAAATGGCGGGCCGGCCCCGGGCGCTACGCCCTGGGGCTCCTCAGGCTTGCGCCGGACGCGCTGGCCTATCTCCTTCATCGCGACCGGGGGCGGATCAAGGCGGCGGCCGTGCGGGAATATCTGCGCGGAGTCCCCCGCGAACGCCTCGAGGCCGATGCCCGAGAGTTCGCTGAGCGGTTCTCCCGCAGCCTCCTGCGGCCCGACGCGGTGGGCGCCTGGAAACGCTGGCGGGCGGACCATGTCCGCCTGGTGATCGTCACGGCCTCGCCAGAAGTCCTCGTCGCGCCCTTCGCCCGTGGGCTGGGCGCCGACGGCTTGCTGGGGACCGAGCTCGATTTCGACGCGCACGGGCGGGTCACCGGCCGGTTTGCGACACCCAACTGCCGAGGGCCGGAGAAGGTGGCGCGGCTGAAGGCCGCCTTTGGGCCCGACGTCGAGATCAAGGCCGCCTATGGCGATACCCGGGGCGACCGAGAGATGCTGGCGATGGCCGGGATCGCCGGCTACCGGGTGTTCACGGGGACGCCGTGAGGCACGCTCGCGACCAGGATCTGGATCGGGTGGACGACCTGCTGGCCCAACTCCGCGCCCTGCCCGGCCTGACCGAGAAGAAACGCGGCGTGTTCTACCGAAAGTCCCGGGCTTTCCTGCACTTCCACGAAGATCCGAAGGGAATGTTCGCCGACATCAGCGACCCGAACGAACGGATCGATGTCACTCACCCGGCGGGTCAGGCGGCCCTCATGAACGCCGCGCGCGATCGTCTCAAGGTCTAGCCGACCAAGGTGCGACCTGACCTACGACAGTGTAGAGCTGGTCCGCCCGTACGGCGGCCAACACGCCGCCCGAGATTTCGGCGTCGGTCAGCCAGCGCGAGCGACCGTCTTCGATCTGGAAACCGAGCACCACCTGACGCAGCCGGCATTGGGGGAGGTTCGCCGCGACATCGGCCGCCGTGGCCAATCGGTCGAGATGCGTGGGGTCGCCGGTGGCGCTGCCCACAACCTGGAACAGGCGCCCGGAGCCCCTCGGTGATCCGATGCGCTCGGCGAGCCGGCGCGCCGCGGGGATCTTCACGCTGTGAAACCAGGCGACTGCCAGATCAACAGGCCCGGCGGCTTCGAGCGCGGCCACGAACGCGGCTTTATCGAGGTAGTCGACATCATAGCCGGTGAGGTTGTCCGGCCCGGCAAACCGCGAGGCCTGGCGGGACAAGAGACTGAGGCGCCCGCCGTCTCCGGCGAGCGCCTCGGTAAGTCCGGCCAGCATGCCGGTCCCGCCCACCACCAGGATGTGCGCGTCCGTCATTGGCAGGTGGCTAAGCCTCGTCGGTTTCGCGCTTTTCCCAGACGTGGTCGACGATGCCCCAGGCCTTGGCTTCCTCTGCGGTCATGAAGCTGTCGCGGTCGAGCACGCCCTCGACCGTCTCCAGCGTCTGTCCGGTGTGCTTGGCGTAGAGCTCGTTCAGGCGCTGCTTGGTCTTGATGATGTCCTCGGCGTGGCGCTCGATGTCCGAGGCCTTGCCGGAAAAGCCGCCCGACGGCTGGTGAACCATGATCCGCGCGTTGGGGAGTGCGATCCGGTGCCCCTTTTCGCCCGCCATCAGCAGGAACGAACCCATCGACGCCGCCATGCCCAGGCAGAGCGTGATCACCGGGCTCTTGATGTATTGCATGGTGTCGTAGATCGCCAGGCCGGAGGTCACCACCCCACCCGGCGAGTTGATGTACATCTGGATTTCCTTCTTGGGGTTCTCCGCCTCGAGGTGCAGCAACTGGGCGCAGATCAGCGCCGCCATGTTGTCCTCGACGGGCCCCGCCAGGAAGATGATCCGGTCCTTCAGGAGCCGGGAGAAAATGTCGTAGGCGCGCTCGCCTCGGCTCGTCTGCTCGACGACCATCGGCACGAGGCCCAGCGCGGTGGTGACGGGGTCACGCATAGGGAAGCAGTCCTTCTTGGAGTCTTGACGAGCCTGCCGACGGCCCGTTCAGAGAGGATATCGCGTGCCGCGCGGCCACGCGCAAGGTGACGTGAGCGCGCGGGCCCTTTCGGCTTGATCTGATTCGCGGCGCGGCCATGGTGGCGCATGTGTGCTCGGGGGATTCCATGAAGTTCAAATTCATCGTTATGGCTGCCGGCGCGGCCTTGCTCAGTTTCCCGGCTCAGGGCGCCCCGAAGGCGCCGGCCCCCAAAACGCCGGTCAGGGACGCGAAGGTCTGGGCGGCGGCCGAGGCCGCCCGTCCGAACCAGCTGAAGCTGCTGGAGCAAGTGGTGAACGTGGACTCCGGAACCGGCGACGTGGAGGGTGGGCGGAAGATCGCCGCAATCCTCGCCGGCCGGCTGAAGGCCATGGGCTTTTCCATCGAGAGCGTGAAAGCCGAGGCCGACGGCCTGCCGGAAAACACGGTCGCGACGCTCGCCGGGACCGGCAAGGGCCGGATTCTGCTGATCGGCCACATCGACACCGTGTTCGAGCCCGGCACGGCCGCCAAGCGGCCGTTCCGCATGGATGCCGAGAAGGCCTACGGGCCCGGCGTCTCCGACGAGAAGGGCGGTGTGATCGAGGGCGTCTACGCCCTGCAAATCCTGCACGACCTGGGGTTCAAGGACTTCAAGCAGATCGTCTTCCTGATCGAGACGTCCGAGGAACGCGGCTCGCCCGGCACCCGCAAGCTGATCGAGAAGCTAGTCCGCGACGCCGACGTCGAGCTGAACCTGGAGCCTGGCGACACTCCCGACGTGATGACGGTATGGCGCAAGGGCGGCTCGACCTACACCATCGACATAACCGGCCGCGCCGCCCACGCCGGGATAGCCCCGCAGGAGGGCCGCAACGCCGCCACTGAACTGATCCACCAGATTCAACTGGACGACGTCTTTCCGAAGTCGGGCGACGGGCTCACCGCCAACCTGACGATCCTGCAGGCCGGCTCCAGAGGGAACATCATCCCCGACCACGCCTCCGCCCAGATCAACGTGCGGGTCCGCGACAAGGCCGACTACGACCGGGTCCAGGCGATCATGGCCAAGAACGCGCTCACGACCCAGGTGCCGGACACCAAGGTCACCGTCACCCACGAAGGTTCGTTCCCGCCGCTGGCCAACAATCCCGGCACCGATGCGCTGGCCGGCAAGGCCGAGGCGATCTATGCGGGCCTGGGCCTTACGATCACCCGCGGCGGCAACGGCGGCGCCTCGGAATCGGCCATGGCCTACGAGGCGGGCATTCCAGCCCTGGACGGTCTCGGCCCGGCGGCCGCCAATTTCCACGCGCCCACCGAGTACCTCCTGCTCGGCACCGTGACCCCCAGGCTCTATCTGCTGACCAAGCTGATCCAGGATCTCGGCCACGAACCGCCGCCGCGGCTGAAGTAGCGCTCAGCGCGGCGCGGCCGGCTTTCGGTACATGGCGTTGTCGATCAGCCCTGCCGCGTTGACGGAGAAAGCCCACTCCAGCGCGCCCTGTTCGAAGTCCGCACGGTAGTATTCGGCGCCCGAGGCATCGGCTCTCTGGAAGGTCACGGACTTAAGCGCGCCCAAGGCCGTCAGTTCGGATTGAGCGATGCTCGCCTGCGATCGTACGGCGTCGGCCAGCTGGGGCGTCATGGTCTGATATTGAACCTGGCCTTGCGCCGCGTCGCGGATCAGCCGGCCGAGCATCAGATCGTGATCACCTGGCGCCGGCGCTGCCTGCGACGTCAGGGCGACCGCGAGGCTCGCGGCGAGAGCCGCCATCGTCACGCCGATTGACCATCCACGCATGTTGCGATCCTCCGCTTGACGTCGACCGCGACGACTGTTGAGTGGATATTACGAGCGTAAATCCATCCCGTCTAGTGCGCCTTAAGCCGCGATCCGGTCGAACCATTCCTTGAGGATCGTCACCACCTGCTCGCCCGGCGCGAAGCCGCGGGTGACGACGCCGTAGACACCGTCGTCATTGGGGCCGGCGACCAGGGTCGGGAAACCGGTGACGCCCGCTCTCTGGGAGATGGCGTAGTCGCGCCAGGTCTCCTCCTTGGTCTCGTCCAAGGCCCAGAGCGCCAGGAAGGGTTCGCGGTCGAGGCCGAGATCCTCGGCCAGGTCGCCCAGCACCTCAGCGGTCGTGACGTCGCGGCCTTCCGCATAGAAGGCCTGCTGAGCACGGGTGAGGTAGGCCGCGGCCATCTCCTCGCCCTCGCGCCGGGCGACCACCACCGCGCGGGCCGCCGGGTCGGTGTCGTAGACGAAGCCCGGTCGCGACATGCCCGCGCCGTTGAACGGCAGGCCGGTCGCCTCATGGACGTGGGTCCAGTGATCGGCGATCTCGAGCTTGGCCTCCTCGGTCATCGGCGTCTCTGTGCCGGGGCGCAGGCCCCCCATCACCACCCGGATCGGCAGGGCGCGCCCGAAAGTGTGGCGGATGTCCTCGATGACCGGCGAGAAGCCGTAGCACCAGGAACACATCGGGTCGGAGAAGTAGATCAGGTGGGGCGTGGCCATGGCGGGAAAACCTCCATGTCCCGAGCATCGCAGGAGAACCGGCCACGGTCACGTCCCGGCGCTTCACCTTTGCGCGCGCCTTCACCTTTGCCGGCAGATGGGCCACTTATCTCCCATGACGCACGACCACCACGATCACAACCATGACCACGGCCAGGAGCCGCCCTCGGACATGGCGCTGAGGGTTAAGGCCCTCGAATCGCTGATGGTCGAGAAGGGTCTGGTGGATCCGGCGGCGCTGGACGCCATCGTCGACCACTTCGAGCACCGGGTCGGCCCGCGCAACGGCGCCCGCGTGGTCGCCCGCGCCTGGACCGATCCGGCCTTCAAGGCGCGCCTGATGGCCGACGCCACCGCGGCCATCGCCGAGCTGGGCTATTCCGGAGGCCAGGGCGACCACATGGTGGTGGTGGAGAACACGGGCGCCGTCCACAACCTCGTCGTCTGCACCCTGTGCTCCTGCTACCCCTGGCCGGTGCTGGGCCTGCCGCCGGTCTGGTACAAGTCCGCGCCCTATCGCTCCCGCGCGGTGATCGATCCGCGGGGCGTGATCGCCGAGTTCGGGACGGCTCTGCCCGAGGACATCGAGGTCCGCGTCTGGGATTCCACCGCCGAGATCCGCTACCTGGTGCTGCCCGAACGCCCGGCGGGCACGGAGGCGCTCGGCGAGGAAGACCTTGCCGCCCTGGTGACCCGCAACGGCATGATCGGGACCGCGCGCCTGTGAACGGCGTCCACGACATGGGCGGCCTGGAGAACCTAGGCTCGATCGCGCCGGAGGCCGATGAGCCGGTGTTCCACCACGCCTGGGAAGGCCGGGTGCACGCGCTGAGCGTCGCCTCGCCTACCCGCCGCAACATCGACGAGGGCCGCCATCAGCGCGAGAAGATCCCGGGCCCGGCCTATCTGGCGATGAGCTACTACGAGAAGTGGTTTCGCGGCCTCAGCGAACTGCTGGTCGCGCACGGCTTCATCACCCCCGCCGAGATGGGGTCAGGCCGCGCCGCGCCGGACGCGCCCAAGGCCACGCCGGCGCTGCGGGCCGATGAGGTGACCGATCGGTTCGCGCGCAAGGGGTCGTATGGGCGAGAGGCGGCGGCGCCGGCCTTCGCGGAGGGCGAGGCCGTGTTGGCCCGCAACCTCAATCCACATGGCCACACTCGGCTGCCGCGCTATGTCCGCGGGCGAAAAGGGGTGATCGTGGCGCGTCACGGAGCGCATGTGTTTCCGGACTCCCACGCCCACGGCCAAGGCGAGGACCCGCGGCCGCTCTACACGGTGCGCTTCACCGCGCGCGAACTCTGGGGCGAGGCCGCCAACGCGCGCGACAGCGTCTGTCTGGACCTCTGGGAGCCCTACCTTGAGCGGGCCTGATCCTCTGTCCCTGCCGCGCCTGCCGCGCGACGCCGAGGAACCGGTTTTCGCCGAGCCCTGGGAGGCCCAGGTCTTCGCGCTGGCGTTGCAGCTGCACGCGCAGGGCGCGTTCACCTGGACGGAGTGGGCCGCCGCGCTTTCGGAACGCCTTAAGGCCGCCGGACCCGATGACGACGGGTCGCGCTACTACGAGCACTGGCTGGCGACGCTGGAGGGCCTGGTGACCGCAAAGGACCTCGCGGCCCCCTCGGAGTTGCACGAGCGCAAGCACGCCTGGGAGGATGCCTACCGCAACACGCCACACGGGCGGCCGGTGGCGCTCGGCGCGGACTAGCCACGCCGCTGGGCGGACTTCGCTTCGCGCTTGGCGCGGGCTTCAGCCTTGGCCTGGGCCTTCCGGTCCTTGCGTTCCTGGCGCTTCATTTCGAGCTGCGCCTCTTCATTGTTGGCCAGCGCCAGGCGCGCGGCCTCCTTCTCGGCCTCGGCCTTCAGGAGGGCGGCTTGCTTGTCGGCGGCCCGCTTGGCGCGGACTTCCTCGATTTCGCGGGCCTTGCGCTGGGCGCGGGTCTCCAGGACTTCGGCCTGAACCATCGGCTTCGGCTTGAACTTTTCCAGGAGCGCCCTGCGGGCTTCGGCCTGGGAATTGAGGCGCTCGCTAAAGCCCCCGATCTTGTCTTCTCTCATCGCGACTTTCGAATGGGGTGGATATCAGGCGGGTAACCCCGCCACGCGGACTTGGTTTAGAGTGTCAGCCGACGATGTCGGCTTCGGTGAAGAACTGCGCGATCTCCAGCGCGGCGTTTTCCTGGCTGTCGGAGCCGTGCACGGAGTTTTCGCCAACGTTCTCGGCGTAGAGCGCGCGGATGGTGCCGGGCGCCGCGTCGGCCGGATTGGTGGCTCCCATGACCTCACGGTATTTGGCGACGGCGTTGGGACCTTCAAGGACCTGCACCACGACCGGGGCCGACATCATGAACTCGACCAGCTCGCCGTAGAACGGGCGCGCGGCGTGGACCTCATAGAATTTCTTGGCCTGGGTCTCGGTCATGCGGATGCGGCGCTGGGCCACGATGCGCAGGCCGGCGTCCTCGATCACCGCGTTGATCTTGCCGGTGAGGTTCCGCCTGGTGGCGTCCGGCTTGATGATCGAGAAGGTGCGTTCGGTCATGGGTCTCTTTGCGTCTCAGGACGGATGGGAATTCGCGCGGCGCGGCGCGAGGTGGCGGGCTCTATACCCGCCTCGCCGCGGATCGCCAAGGCGCTGCGCTGCAACACTGCCTAACTGATCGGCATGACGCGAGCGTGCCGGTCTGCTATGGACCCGCCCGGTCAGGCGGCGGCGCGGCTTTTCATCCCTGACCATTCCCTTCCTCCGCAGGTCCGGCGACGCGCTGGTCCGCGCCCCGTTTCGCGATTCCCGTCAGATGCTCCAGATCAAAGACCTCGTTTTCGACGCCTGGGGCCGCGGGTTCTTCGACCAGGCGACCGTCAGCCTGCCCAAGGACGCCAAGGTGGGCCTGGTGGGCCGCAACGGCGTGGGCAAGTCGACCCTCTTCAAGCTGATCTTAAACCAGCTGGTCCTGGGCTCCGGCGAAATCGGCATGCCCCGCAACGCGCGTATCGGCTCGGTGGACCAGGAACACCCGGCGACGCCGGTCCCGCTGCTGGAGACCGTACTGGCCGCCGACGTTGAGCGCGCCACCCTGCTGGCGAACCTGGAAACCGCTGAGCCGGAAGACCTGGGCGACATCTACACGCGCCTGATCGAGATCGACGCCGACCGGGCGCCCAGCCGCGCCGCCGAGATCCTGGCCGGCCTGGGTTTCTCGAACGCCGACCTGGCGCGGCCGATGGCCGAGTTCTCCGGCGGCTGGCGGATGCGCGTGGCGCTGGCCGCCTCGCTGTTCGCCGCGCCTGACCTCCTGCTGCTCGACGAGCCCACCAACTACCTCGACCTGGAGGGCGCGCTCTGGCTGGAGGCGCGGCTCAAGAAATACCCGCACACCGCCATGGTCATCAGCCACGACCGCGAGCTGCTCAACAATTCGGTGGACCACATCCTCCACCTGAAGGACGGCAAGCTCGACCTCTATGTCGGCGGCTACGACAGCTTCGAGCTGCAAGTCACTGAAAAGCTTCGCCTGCAGGAAGCCATGCGGGTGAAGATCGAGGCCAAGCGGGCGCACATGCAGTCCTTCGTGGACCGTTTCCGGGCCAAGGCCTCGAAGGCGACGCAAGCCCAGTCGCGCCTGAAGATGATCGCCAAGCTGCCGCCGGTCTCCAACATCATCGAGGACCGCGTCGCCCCCTTCTCGCTCCCCTCGCCGGAACGTCCCCTGCCGCCGCCGCTGATCCGACTGGAAGGCGCCGACGTCGGCTATGGCGGGCCGCCGATCCTGAAGAAGCTGAACCTGCGGCTCGATATCGACGACCGCATCGGCCTCCTGGGCGTCAACGGCGCCGGCAAGTCGACCTTCGCCAAGCTGGTGGCCGGGGCGCTGGACGTCGAGTCCGGCACCCTGCTGCGCTCCTCGCGCCTCAAGGTCGGCTGGTTCCACCAGCATCAGATCGAGGCGATGGATCCGACGGACACGCCGCTGGAGATCATCCGCCGCGCCCTGCCGGGGTCTTCCGAGGCCCAGCGGCGCTCGCGCCTGGCCCAGTTCGGCCTCGGCTACGACAAGGTCGAGACCACGGTCGCGAACCTCTCCGGCGGCGAACGCGCGCGGCTGCTGCTCAACATGGTGGCGATGGAAGCGCCTCACCTCTTGATCCTCGACGAGCCGACCAACCACCTGGACATCGACTCGCGCCGCGCCCTGCTGGACGCGCTCAATGACTACGAGGGCGCGGTGATCCTGATCACCCACGACCGGTCGCTGATGGAGTTGGTGGCCGACCGGCTGTGGCTCGCGGCCGACGGCGGGATCGAGCCCTTCGATGGCGACATGGAGGACTACGCCAAGTTCGTCCTCGACCGTGCCAGAGTCGCGGCCCGCGCGCCGAGCCAGGTCGCCGACGAACCCGCGAAGCCGCCGCCCCCGCCCCCACCCCCACCCCCGCCGGCCACCCGCCCAAAGGCGCCGACCGGAAACGCGCGGCGCCGCACCGAGGCCGCCGAGGCGGCGCTGGCCCGCGCGACCGCCGCGCTCTCGGAAATCGACGGCAAGCTCACCGATCCGGCGGTGTTCGCCAAGGACCCCGCCAAGGCCGCCGACCTCGGTCGACAACGCGACGCGGCCCAGGCGGTCGTCGACGCTGCAGAGGCCGAGTGGCTCGCCGCTCAGGAAGCCTACGAGGCCCTCACCGCCGACTCCTGAACCGAGACCGCCAGCGGATCGGCGGGTGGAGCGACCGGCGTGGTGTCGTGGATGCGCGTGATGTCGAGCTCGATGAAGCCGCCGGGCAGGTCGCGCAGGATGTTGTCGAACACGTGCCCGAACCGCACATCCTCCTGGCGATAGACCTTGCGGTCGTTGATCGTGGACGAGATCGCCTCATCGAAGCCGGTGATCGAGACCATCAGGCTGGGCGCCTCGGCCAGCAGGCGCTCGGCTGTAAGCCCATAGAGCGGGCTCTGCTCGTCGATCAGGTGGATCAGGGTCCAGGAGAGGCTGAGGACCGGGATGTTGCTGCGTACCAGCTTCAGTTCGCTGAAGCGCCGGAAACGGTTGTCGCCCACCGGTTCGTCGCGCAGGTAGCTAATCCGCGCGCTGGCCTCGCTGATCGCCTGCAGGCGACGGCTGGCGACCCGAACCATCAAGGCCTGGCGGCCGTCGTAGGGGGTGATGACCGCCACCTCGCTGAACACGAGGCGCGGCCTGGGCCGGGCGAAGCGGGCGAAGAAGGCGCCGGTGACCAGCGCCGTCATGAACATGCCCACGAAGATCTCGGCCGTGGCCACGATGTGGCCGTAGACGGTCGCCGGCGTCATGGCGCCGTAGCCCACGGTGGCGAGGGTCTCGACGCTGAAGAAGAAGGCGTCCCCGAAACCGCCGGGGTGGGCGCCGCTCACCGACCCGGGCGCGAGCCAAAAGAGCACCGCGAACACCAGGTTGACCGCCATGTAACCGGCGAACACACAGGCCAGGAAGGTCGGCCAGCGCATGGTCAGGACCAGATAGTAGGGGTCGTCGATGGCGAAGCGGCTGACGCCGACCTTGACCGCCTGAAGGCCTCTGAGATCGATGCGGGGCGGCGGGAGCTTCACCGCCCCTGACTAGCATGGAGAAGCCGGCCCGTCGAAGCGCGGGCCGGGCCCTGCCGTATCAGGTGATGTGCTTGGGACTGATCGGGTCACTGCCCGGGAAGGTCTCTTCGAGCGCCTCGTCGAGCAGGGCCTCCTGGCGGTCCTCCGAGGATTTTTCGCGAGCCGCCATGTGGTCGTGCTTTTCGCCTTCCTTCAGGGGCTCGATTTCGCGAGCGTGCGGGACCTCGATGTGGCGGTCCTCGTGGATCGGGGCGGCCTCGACCGCCATGTCGGCGTTGGCGCCGCCGGACCCATGAGTGAACGCGCGCCGGGCCTCGTCGGGGGTCTGCTTGCGGGTCATGCGGTGTCTCCTTCGGTGTCCATCTCTGGGCAACGGAAACCCCCAAGGCGGCGCTTAGGTTGCCGGCAATCGGCGGATCAGCGGTCGCCGGCCGCTAGAGAAAGGTCCAAGGGCCGCTCTCGTGGACACGCAGGTTGTTCTGGACGTGCCGGACGCCGTCGATGTCGGCCACATCCTCGATGCGGCGTTTGTCGGCCTTGTGGCGGACCCGGCCGTTCAAGGTGGCCTCGGCGTCCTCCACAATCACCTCGACCCCGCTCACATCGAGGCCGCGCTCGTCCTTCAGCCGCTCGGCGATAACCGCCCAGAGCACGCGGTCCGACGGGCCGCGACGGCGTTCTTCCTTACCGTCATGCAGGTCTTCCCGGGGCATGGGGCGTCTCCTTGTTGTCATATCTCCGAGCGAAGAACCTGCGCCGTGACCTTCGGTTCCCTATGTGGGAAGGAACCGGGTCGGCGTTGGCGGCCTGTCTCACCTGCCCGACTCACCGGAGACTTGGCCCCGCTGTGACCCAGCCCGACGCGACCCGCTCCGCACCGCCAGAGCCCGTCGAGGCGGAGCTGGCTCACGACCTGGCCGCGCCGCATCACGGCTTGGCGCCTTGGCTGCGCTTGGCGCTGCGTGTTGTCCCGGTGATCCTGCTTGGCGCCGCCGCCTGGGCGCTCTGGCGAGAATTCCATCACCTGAGCTTCGCAGCCGTCACCGCGGCCATGGCCGGATGGGGTCTGCGCGCCATTCTGCTCTCGCTGGCGCTCGCGGTGCTGAGTTTCCTGCTGATGGGAGCCATCGAGTGGGTGGGGTTGCGCTGGACCGGCGCGCGCGTGCCGTTCGGCCCGACCCAGATGGGTTCGTTCATGGCCAACGCCATCGCCCACGCCATCGGCGCCAATCTGCTGATCTCAGGCGCCATCCGGGCACGGGTCTACGATCGCTATGGGGTGAACCTGACCCAGGTCGCCGGCACGACAATCTTCGCGGCGGCATCCTTCGCGGTCGGACTTGGAGCCCTTTCCGGCGCGGGTCTGCTTCTCGCCTCCCATGCCGCCCTCGCGCGCACAGCGATCGCGCCGACCGTCGCCCGCGCCTTGGGGGTTGTCCTTCTGCTTGCGGTCGCCGGCTACATCGTGCTTTGCGCGATGCGACGACGCTCGATCCTCGTTTTCGGGCGAGGCGTCACGCTTCCCGACCTGCGCGACGCCCTGGCGCAGCTGATCCTGGGCGTGGTCGACAACGGCATCGCCGCGGCGATCCTGTGGATTCTGCTGCCGGCGGGAGGGCCTAACTTCGTCACCTTCGTGGGCGCCTATGCGGTGGCCTGCATCGCGGGCCTGGCGTCCTCCGTGCCAGGCGGCGCGGGCGTCTTCGAGAGCGCGCTGGCGGCCCTGCTGCCCGGCGTCGAACCCGCCGCCATGGCCGCAGCCTTCCTGGGCTATCGGCTGGTCTACTACATATTGCCGCTGATCCTGGCCGCACTGGCGCTGGCCGGCGAGACGGTGCGCGGCGCCCAGCGCAGCTAATCCGGCGGGGCCGGCTCGATGGTGACGCTCTCGCCGCAGCCGCAGGCGTCGGTCTCGTTGGGATTGCGGAACACGAACTTGGCTGCGAGCCGCGTCACGTCGTAGTCGACCACGGTGCCGATGAGGAACAGCACCGCCTTGGGCTCGATCAGGATGGTGACGCCCTTGTCTTCGACGACCTCATCCAGCGGACCGGCGGCCTCGGCGTATTCCAGGACGTATTCCTGGCCCGCGCAGCCGCCGTTCTTCACGCCGACCCTGAGGCCCGCGAAGGGCTTTTCGGCCCTGGCCATGATCTCGCGCACGCGATCGGCGGCCGCATCGGTCAGGGTGACCACCTTGGGGCGTTCACGGCGCGCGCGGGGCGGGGTTGTGACGTTGAGGTCCATCAGAACATGTTCAGCTGCAGCTTGGCCTCGTCCGACATCCGAGAGGGATCCCACGGCGGCTCGAACACCAGCTCGACCTTGCAGGACTTCACCTCCGGGATCACCCGGATCGCGTCCTCGACCCAGCCGGGCATTTCGCCGGCCACCGGACAGCCCGGCGCGGTCAGGGTCATGTCGATGATCACGTCCTTCTCGTCGGAGACGTCGACCTTGTAGATGAGGCCAAGCTCGTAGATGTCGACCGGGATCTCCGGATCGAACACGGTCTTCAACTGTTCAATCAGCTTGTCCGTCAGGACGTCGAGCTCCGCCTGCGACAGCGAAGTCGTCGTCTTGGCGTCAACGGGTGTGGCGTCATCCATCGGGGTCATCTTACGCGAAGAAAGCCATGTTTAAGCGAAGAAGGCTTGGGTCTTGGTTAGGGCGTCCACGAAGGCGTCGGCCTCTCGCAGGGTGTTATATAGGGCGAAGGAGGCGCGCACGCTCGACGTCACGCCAAAGCGTTTCATGAGCGGCTCGGCGCAATGGGTCCCGGCGCGCACCGCCACCCCGTACTTGTCCAGAATCTGAGCGACGTCATGGGCGTGGGCCCCGTCGACGGTGAAGCTGAGGATCGCGCCCTTCCCCGGCGCCTCGCCCAGCACCCGCAGCCAGTTGGCGCCGTTCAGCCGTTCGCGGACGTGGTCGTAGAGGGCGTGCTCATGCCGGGCGACCGCGGCGCGATCGAGGCCACTTAGCCAGTCGATGGCCGCGCCAAGGCCGATGGCTTCCAGGATCGGCGGCGTGCCGGCCTCGAAGCGGTGCGGCGGGTCGGCGTAGCTGATGTTCTCAAGGGTGACCGACCCGATCATCTCGCCGCCGCCCTGGTAGGGAGGGAGCGCGGCCAGGCGTTCGGCCTTGCCATAGAGGGCGCCGATGCCGGTGGGGCCATAGAGCTTGTGGCCGGAGAAGACGTAGAAATCGACGTCCAACGCCTTCACGTCCACGCTCTGGTGCACGACGGCCTGGCAGCCATCAAGCAGGACGAGCGCGCCGGCCTCGTGCGCCAGACGGGTCAAGTCGGCGACCGGGTTCACGGTGCCCAGCACATTGGACATGTGGGTCAGGCCCACGAGCCTGGTGCGGTCGCTGAGCAGTCGCTTGAAGGCCTCCACGTCCAGCCGGCCGTCGTCGGTGACGGGGGTGAACTTCAGGACCACGCCCAGGCGCTCGCGCAGGAAATGCCAGGGGACGATGTTGGCGTGGTGCTCCATCTCGGAGAGCAGGATCTCGTCGCCGGCCTTCAGGCTTGCGCCGAGGCCCGAGGCCACCAGATTGATCGCCTCGGTCCCGCCCTTGGTGAAGACGATCTCGGCCGGATCGGCGTCGAGGAAGCCCGCGATCGTCCCGCGGGCGGCCTCGTAGGCCTCGGTGGTCTCGTTGGCGAGAGTATGCAGGCCGCGGTGCACATTGGCGTAGCTGTGCTCCATGGCGTGGACCATGGCCTCGATCACCGCGCGCGGCTTCTGGGCCGAGGCGGCCGAGTCCAGATAGACCAGGGGATGGCCGTTCACCTGGCGGGCCAGGATCGGGAACTCGGCGCGGATGGTCTCGGCGTCGAAGGCCATGCTCAGCCTCTCAGCCTTTCCGCCACCCAGGCGCGGACCACCTCGCGGGCGCCCGCGTGATCGATCCGGTCGACGACCTCGCCGATGAAGGCTTCGGTCAGCAGGGCCCGCGCGTCGTCCTCGGGCATGCCGCGCTGGCGGGCGTAGAACAGGGCGTCCTCGTCGAGCGCGCCCACCGTATTGCCGTGCGCGCAGGCCACCTCGTCCGCGAAGATTTCCAGCTCTGGCTTGGCGTCCACCTCGGCGCGGTCCGACAGGATCAGGGCGTGGTGGCCCATGCGGGCGTCGGTGCGGTCGGCGCCCTCTTCCACCACGATCCGGCCCTGGAAGACGCCGCGGGCCTGGTCGCGGACCACGCCCTTGGTGAGTTGGGCGGTGACGCCGTCGGTCCCGGCGTGGGTGACGACGGTGGTCTGGTCGGAGTGGCGCTTGTCGGCGAGCAGATAGACGCCATCCAGGCGCAGGCTGGCCTGGCCTCCGGGGTGCAGGACGCGCGTCTCCAGCCTTTGCCGGCGCGCGCCCGAGGCCACGGTGGTCTGGCCGAAGGTGGCGCGGGACGCGAGGGTCACGTCCGCCTGGCTGACGGAGACGGCCTCGGCGTGATCCTGGGCGAGCACCACGCGCTCGACGACGGCGCCTGCGCCCAGGGTGATGTTGAGGGCGGCCTCGGACAGAGACGCGCCGTTGCTTTCATAGCTTTCCAGCAGGACCAGCCTGGCGTTGGCGCCCAGGAAGATGTTCAGACGGGCGATATGCACGCCCGCGCCCCGCGACACGAAGCGCACGGCCACTATGGACGACGCGTCCCGGGGGACCTCGATGGGCTCGGCCCCACGCCCGTTGACGACGACCCGGCGCTCGGCGGCCAGCGCGTCGAACGGTCCGTCGCCGACGCCGGCGGTGAACGGTTCCGACGGCGGCGGCAGCTTGCGGATCAGGCCGCGCAGGTCCGTCCAGCGCCAGTCCTCGTCACGCCTGCCGGGCAGCTCGGCGACGTCGCGGTCGCGTATGGCGGTGGCGATGCTCAAGCGGCCTGCTCGTAGCGTTCGTAGCCGCCGCGCTCCAGCTCGTGCGCCAGTTCCGGCCCGCCCGACGCCACGATCCGCCCGCCCGCCAGGACATGGACCCGGTCGGGCTTGATGTAGTCGAGGAGGCGCTGGTAGTGGGTGATCACCAGCATGGCGCGGTCGGGACTGCGCAGCGCATTGACGCCGTCCGCGACAATGCGAAGGGCGTCGATATCGAGGCCGGAATCGGTCTCGTCGAGGATCAGGAAACGTGGCGAAAGCATCGCCATTTGAAGGATTTCCATCCGCTTCTTCTCACCACCGGAGAAGCCGACGTTGAGCGCGCGCTTCAGCATCTCGAAGTCGATCTTGAGCGCGGCCGCCTTCTCGCGGGCGAGCTTGAGGAACGCCGGGGCGGAAACCTCGTCCTCGCCGCGGGCGCGGCGCTGGGCGTTCAGCGCCGTGCGGATGAAGGTCAGCGCCGGGACGCCGGGAATCTCCAGCGGGTACTGGAAGGACAGGAAGACGCCGCGGGCGGCGCGGACGTCGGGCGCCAGCGCCAGCAGGTCCTCGCCGTCGAGTGTCGCGGAGCCTTCGATGACCTCATAGCCGTCGCGGCCGGTCAGCACATAGGAGAGCGTCGACTTGCCGGCCCCGTTCGGACCCATGATGGCGTGCACCTGGCCCGCCGGAATCTCCAGAGAGAGCCCCTTCAGGATCTCCTTGCCGTCGACCACGGCGTGCAGGTTCTCGACTTTCAACATCACTGGATCTCGTCGGCAAGGAATTGGGCGACCAGGCGCAGGGCGTCGGCCACGCTGTCGGCCTGCTCGCTCCTGAGCGGGGCGGGCGTGGCGGAGACGGCGACGTTGCGCTTGTCGCCCACGGTGATCGTGGCGATCCCGGCCTCGAAATAGGCGCGGATCCGGAAGTCGGCGCTCTCGAGGTGGACGCTGTAGCGCCGCCAGTCGACGGCGAGCTTGTGCGCCGCCAGGAAGGCCGGATCGCAGATCAGGGCGTCATAGAGCTGCTCGGCTCTGGAGAGGTCTTCCTCCTGCTGGCGCCGGTCGGCCTCCTCGCGGGCGTAGCGCTCGGCCTCGCGGCGCGCCTGCTCGACCTCGAAGGCGTGGCGCAGGGACAGCGTCGTCGGCGGCGACTTGCGGGTGGTCGAGCTCATCCGACGCTCCCCTCGAGGCTGATCGCCACCAGCTTCTGGGCCTCCACGGCGAACTCCATCGGCAGTTCCTGCAGCACGTCCTTGACGAAGCCGTTGACCAGCAGTTGCACCGCCTCCTCCTGCGAAAGCCCGCGCTGCATGACGTAGAAGAGCTGGTCTTCGGACAGGCGCGTGGTCGTCGCCTCGTGTTCGAACTTCGCCTTGCCGTTGCGGGCCTCGATGTAGGGCACGGTGTGGGCGGCGCAGTGCTTGCCGATCAGCAAGGAGTCGCACTGGGTGAAGTTCCGCGCGCCCGTGGCCTTGGGGTGGGCCGAGACCAGGCCGCGGTAGGTGTTGGACGAGCGCCCGGCGCTGATGCCCTTGGAGATGATCCGCGAGCGGGTGTCCTTGCCCAGGTGGATCATCTTGGTGCCGGTGTCGGCCTGCTGGCGGCCGTTGGTGATGGCGATCGAGTAGAATTCGCCCGACGAGCCGTCACCGCGCAGAATGCAGGACGGATATTTCCAGGTGATCGCCGAGCCGGTCTCCACCTGGGTCCAGGAGACCTTGGAGCGATCGCCGCGGCAGTCGGCGCGCTTGGTGACGAAATTGTAGATGCCGCCCCTGCCGGTCTCCGGATCGCCGGGATACCAGTTCTGGACCGTGGAATATTTGATTTCGGCGTCGTCGAGGGTGACGAGCTCGACCACTGCGGCGTGCAGTTGGTTCTCGTCGCGCATGGGGGCCGTGCAGCCCTCCAGGTAGGAAACGTAGGCGCCCTTGTCGGCGATGATCAGGGTGCGCTCGAACTGGCCGGAATTCTCGGCGTTGATGCGGAAATAGGTGGAGAGCTCCATCGGGCAGCGCACGCCCGGCGGAACGTAGACGAAGCTGCCGTCAGAGAAGACTGCGGCGTTCAGACAGGCGAAGTAGTTGTCGCTGACGGGGACGACGGAGCCGAGGTACGTCTTGACCAGCTCCGGGTGCTCGCGGATCGCCTCGCTCATCGAGCAGAAGATCACGCCCACCTGGGCCAGTTCCTTCTTGAAGGTGGTGACGACCGAGACGCTGTCGAACACCGCGTCCACGGCGTAGCGCGGGGCGCCGACGACGCCGGCCAGGACCTCCTGCTCGCGAAGTGGGATGCCGAGCTTCTTGTAGGTCTCCAGGATGTCCGGATCGACCTCGTCCAGGCTCTTGATGCCCACCTTCTCCTTGGGCGCGGCGTAGTAGTAGCTGTCCTGGTAGTCGATCTTCGGGAAGGAGACCTTGGCCCAGTCGGGTTCGTCCATGGCCAGCCAGCGCTCGAAGGCGTCCAGGCGCCAGGCCAGCATCCATTCCGGCTCGTTCTTCTTGGCCGAGATGAAGCGGACGATATCGGCGTTCAGACCCTTGGGCGCGAAGTCCTGCTCGATATCGGTGACGAAGCCGTGCTTGTACTTCTCCAGGCTCTCGACGTGTTCGACGGTCTGTTTGACGGCGGCCATCAGGCGACCTCCGCCTGCGGGTGGCGCGTCGCATGGCGGGCGTGGGCCGTCGTCCAGGCCTCGACGAAGCGGTCCCAGTCGGCGGCCGTGGTGTTCCAGCCGGCGCTGACGCGGATGGCGCAGCCGGACAGCTCGCCCTGGCCCATGGCCTCCAGAACCGGCGAGGCCTTCACCTTGCCGGACGAGCAGGCCGAGCCGGCGCTGACCATGACGCCGGCCAGGTCCAAGCCCATGACCTGGACGTCGGACGGGAAGCCGGGCGTGGCGATGCAGAGCGTGTTGGGCAGGCGCGGCGCGGCCTCGCCCATCACCACGGCGCCGGCGGCCTTCAGGCGCTCGGCCGCGGCGTCGCGCCAGGCGGCCTGGCAGTGAAGTTCATCGCAGACGGCTGCGGCGGCGCCGAAGCCACTGATTCCAGGGACATTTTCGGTTCCACCGCGGCGGCCGCGCTCCTGGCCGCCGCCGTGCTGACGGCGCGAGAGAGTGGCGCGCGGGCCGAAGGTCAGGGCGCCGACGCCCTGCGGCCCGCCGATCTTGTGGGCGGAAATGCTGAGCGTGTCGGCCCCGAGCGCGCGGCTGTCGACGATGACCTTGCCGGCGGCCTGGATGGCGTCGACGTGCAGCCAGCCGTCGGCGGCGCGGACCAGCTCGGCGGCTTCGGCCACCGGCTGGAGGACGCCGGTTTCGTTATTGGCCAGCATCAGGGCGACGAAGGGCTTGCCGTCGGCTGGATTCCAGTCAGCCAGTCGGGCCTTCAGCCAGGCGAGATCGGCCTGACCGTTGGCGTCCACCGGCAAGGCCTCGACCGCGACGCCGAGCACGCGGGAGGTCTCCTGGACGCTGTCGTGCTCGATGGCCGAGACGATCAGGCGGCGCGAACCGGCCGCGACAGCGCTTTCGAGGGCCAGCGCATTGGCCTCGGTGCCGCCTGACGTGAAGACGATGCTGGTCGCCGACGCCGCGATCAGGGCCGCGACCTCGGCCCTCGCCTGCTCGACCAGGGCGCGCGCGGCGCGCCCGGCGGCGTGGATCGAGGACGGATTGCCGCCGATGTCCAGGGCGCGCGCCATGGCGGCCTTGGCTTCCGGTCGCACCACCGAAGTGGCGTTATGGTCGAGATAGGTGGTCATGCGGCTTTCCGGGCGGCGCCCAGGCGGCCGCTCAGCACGTCCGCGAGACTGACGGAGGCCAGGTAGTCCTCGATGCGATGGCCAAGATCGTCCCACAGGTCGTGGGTCAGGCAGCGCTCGCCCTTCAGCATGCAGCCCCTGCCCTGGACCGAGCAGCGGGTGGCGCGTAGCGGCTCGTCCACCGCCAGCACGATTTCGGCGATGGAGGTTTCGGCGGCCGTCCGCGTCAGGCGATAGCCGCCGCCGGGGCCGCGGGCCGACTGCACCAACCCCTTGCGGCGCAGGCGCGCGAAGAGCTGCTCAAGGTAGGACAGCGAGATTTCCTGGCGGCTGGCGATCTCGGCGAGCGCGACGGCGCGGCAGGGCTCATCCTGGCGCCTGGCCAGGTCGGCCATGGCCATCACGGCGTATCGGCCTTTGGTGGAGAGACGCATGGGCTGCGGTCCATTCCAGTCTGTCGGCGCAGTTTTCTCGCGTTTCGCAGCGGCCCTATGTTATTAGCCGCCGCCTTGCGCGGAACCGGTCCGACCGGGTCGGGTTGCGACTTAGGAAGACCCAGCGCAGTAGTCAAGTATTCCGGACCTCGTTGTCGGGGCCGATCTGAAAGGGTTCTGATGCCAGAGGTGGTGCTGACCGGGGCGGCCGGACGGATCGAAGGCCGCTATTCTCAGGGCAAGACTGAGACGGCGCCGATCGCGCTGATCCTGCACCCGCACCCCAAGGCGGGCGGCCAGATGAACAATCCGGTGACGGTCCAGCTCTATCACCTGTTCATGAAGCGCGGCTTTTCGGTCCTGCGGTTCAACTTCCGCGGCGTCGGCCGCAGCCAGGGCGAGTTCGACTCAGGCATCGGCGAGCTGGCCGACGCGGCCACCGCGCTGGACTGGCTGCAGTCCACGAATCCCGCCGCCTCGCAGTGCTGGGTCGCCGGCTACAGCTTCGGCGCCTGGGTCGGCATGCAGCTCCTGATGCGCCGGCCGGAGACCGACGGCTTCATCTCCGTCTCGCCGCCGACCAACGCCTATGACTTCTCGTTCCTGGCGCCCTGCCCGGCCTCCGGCCTGATCCTGCACGGCTCCAACGACACCGTGGTGCCGCCGATCGAGGTGGAGCGCGTGGTCTCCAAGCTGCGCACCCAGAAGGGCATCGTCATTGACTATGACGTGGTCGAGGGCGGCACCCACTTCTGGATGGAGAACCTGCCGGACGTGGAACAGCGCGTGGGCGCTTATCTCGACAAGCGCCTGGCGGCCGAACCGGCCTGATCGTTCCCTTCCTGCTCGTCATGGCCGGGCTTGTCCCGGCCACCCAGATGCGCCGACGGATGCGAGTTCGCATGACGCCGCCGTTCGGGCCCGGGGACGCCTGCGTTTCTGGATGGCCGGGACAAGCCCGGCCATGACGGTCATATTTGAGGGATGGGTTTGACTCTCTCAGCGCGATGACCGCCCCGGAAGACGCCATCCGGGCGCGGCGGCGGCTGACCAATAAGCTGATCGCCGCGCGGGAGGCTGCCCGCCTCAAGCCTTTCTTCCTGCCTGACGCAAAGCTGATCACCGGCGACGGCGGTCTGATCCTGGGCGCGGAGGCCATCGTCGAGGCCTTCGCCGCGCAGTTCCGCGAGCCCGGGTTCGTGGCCTATGTCCGCACGCCGGACGCGGTGGAGCTGGATGGGGCGGGCCATCGCGCGGCGGAGACCGGCCGCTGGACCGGAAATGGCATGTCGGGCGCCTACATGGCCGCCTGGCGCAGGGTCACCGGCCAATGGGTCATCGAGAGCGAGCTCTTCGTGACGCTGGCCTGAACGCCCTAATCCGCTCGCGTCCACGTTTCAGAGCGGCAGAAGAACAGGACGCAGCCCGCCACCTTGAGCACATTGGGCCCGCCGCTCGCCATCTTGGCCTTGAACGTCCGGCCCGTCTGGGGCTCGTAGATGCGACCACCGGTCCAGCCGCCCTGTCCGTCGCGCCGGAAGCCGGAGATCACCTGTAGCCCGACAATGGGATGGCTGCGCAGTACGGGCTCCGGATTCTTCTGATCGGTCAGGGTGCGCGCGTCCTCGCCGTTCGGCCCCTTGCCAGACAGCACCACGCCACAGGTCGCCGCAGGATCGCCGGCGCAGGGCCCGATCCGCACCGTGCCGTCCTTCGCCTGGGTCAGCCAGACGCCGAACACCGGATCGCCGGCGGCGTGGGCCCCGTGCGCCATGACCAGGGCCGCGGCCACGAGCCCGGCGGCCCAGACGATCGCTCTATTCATAGCGGAGGGCTCCCACCGGCCGGGCGCGGGCGACGCGCAGGGCGTGGAAGAACACCGTCGCCCAGGCGATGACCACCCCGGCGCCGGCCGCGGCGACAAAGGTCCAGGGCGGCTGGTCGACGTGATAGGCGAAGCCCTTCAGCCAGCTGTCCATGGCCAGCCACGCCAACGGCAGGGCCAGGAGGTTGGCCCAGAGCACCGGCTGGGCGAACTGCCAGAGCAGCAGCCGCAGGATGTCCGACGAGGTCGCGCCCATGGCCTTGCGAATCCCGATCTCCTTGGTCCGCCGCTCGGCAGTATAGGCCGACAAGGCGAAGAGGCCGAGGCAGGCGATGGACACCGCGATCAGGGCGCAGACGGCGATGAAGCCGCCCTGGATCACATTGTCGATGTAGAGCCTCAGAAGGAACTGGTCGGCGAAGTACTGCTGCAGCGGCATGCCGTGGCTGATCGTCGCCCACAGCGCGTCGACACGCTTCAGGGTGTCCGCAGCGCGGGCCGGCTCGAGCTTAATGTTCAGGGCCACGGAATTCAGGACGTCCGTCTTGGGGCCGACGAAATAGAAGCCGGGGTTCACCTTCTGCCGGATCGAGGTGAAGGTGAAGTCGGGCACGACGCCGATCACCTCGGAAGCCCTCGGCGGAGGGATCGGCAAGGCCATATTCGCCATGGTGGCGCGGGGATTGTAGTGCCAGGTCACCAAGTGGCCGATCGCGGCCTGCGGCGACTTGAAGCCCAGCTCCCGCACGGCGGATTCGTTCAGCACGATCGGCGGCGGCGTGTCCCCGAGCCTGCCGCCATCGTCTCCAGGCCGGGCCGCTTCCGGCAGGCGTCCCGCTACCGGCTGGATGCCGTAGATCTCGAAGAAACCGAAATCCACCGGCGAATAGTTGAGCATGGCCTTGTGGTCGCCGGCGAAGGCCATGTCGTTGCTGAAGGTGATCGCGACAGCCGCCGGCGACGAGCAAGCCGCGCCGCGGACCCCCGGCACAGCTCTGACCGCGTCGCGCAGGGTCTCGGTGCAGGGCGAGGCGAACAGCATCACCACCCCGTTCTTGTTGGTGTGGGTGGCGTCCTTCAGGGCGAACGCTGTCTGCCGGTAGATGGTGAGCGCGGCGAACAGGAGGGCTATCAGCACGGCGAACTGCGCCACGACCAGCGCCTGGCGAACGCCGCCGCCGCCTGTGGCCACGACCGGACCGCCTTTTAGGACAGACGAGGGCCGGAACGACGACAGCACCAACGCCGGATAGAGGCCCGCCAGAAGCGCGGTCGCCAGGGTGACTCCCAGCATGACGGTGAGAAGCTGCGGGTCCGTCAGGTAGTTGAAGGCGATCTTGCGCTGCAAGGCAGCGCTGACTGCGGGCAACAGCAGTTCGGCCAGCGCGATGGCCAGGACCAGGGCGACCGTCACGTAGATCATGGCCTCGCCCATGAACTGGATCACGAGGTCCTTGCGCTGAGCGCCCAGCGCCTTGCGCACGCCCACTTCCGTGGCGCGCCGCGAGGCGCGCGCGGTCATCAGGGTGACGAAGTTGATCGCCGCCACGACCACGATCAGCACTCCGATGATGGCGATCCCCGCCAGCACCTTGACATCCGCGCCGGGCTTGGGATCGCCGCCGTCGGCGGGCTGCAGATGGATCGAGGTCAGAGGCTTCAGATGCATGGCGTAGCGGTCAAGCTTCTGGTCGGGATTGAGCGTGCGGACGGATGGCATGATGCGCCGCTCGATGAAGGCGGGCAGCTCGGCGTTCATGGTCCCGGCCGATGCCCCAGGCTTGAGGCGGACGTAGGTCAGGTTGGAATTCGAGGAATAGCCGGCCGCGTAGAGCTTCCAGAGGATCGAGGAGGGCGCCTTCGCAGATCCAACGACTTCAAAAGCAAGGTGGCTGTTGGACGGCAGGTCCTCGATTACCGCACCCACCCGCACGGGACGACCATCTATCAGGAGCTGGCCGCCGAGGGGGGCGTCCTGGCCGAAGAACTTCCGCGCCGCGGCGCGGGTCAGAACCACGGCGTCCGGAGCCTCCAGGGCCGTAGCCGGATCGCCGGAGATCGCCGGCATGAGCATGACCTTAAAGAAGTCCGGATCGGCGGAGACGAACCCCAGTTCGCTCACGCTGAGGTTCCCGCGCCGGATGACCGGCGGAAAGCCGCTGCTTGTCAGGCGCGCCACATATTGAATCTGCGGGAAATCGAGCTTCAGGTCGTCGGCCAGCCGCCCGGAGGTGTCGTCCAGTTCGATCTTCGGCTTGCCCTGTGGGACGATCGTCTGGCTCATCAGGAACACCCGGTCATGCCCGGGGATGAACTGGTCGTAGGTCAGCTCGTGCCGCAGATAGAGGCCGATCAGGATCGCCGAGGCGAAGCCGACGGCCAGGCCGGTGACGGTCAGGGCGGCGTAGACGCCGTTGCGCTGCAGGTTGCGGAGCGCGGCCGCCAGATAGTTGCCGAACATCGGAGGCTTCCTCTAGGCCGCGAGCAGGGTTTCGGAGACCACCCGGCCGTCGAGCAGCTTGATGGTGCGCTGCGCCGCGGCGGCGTGGGCGAGGGAGTGGGTGACCATCACCACGGTGACGCCGCTCCCGGTGGCCTCGGTGAGCATCGCCATCACCGCCTCGCCGTTGACCGTGTCGAGGTTGCCGGTGGGTTCGTCGGCGAGGATCAGGCTGGGGTTGGAGACCAGCGCCCGGGCGACGGCCACGCGCTGCTGCTGGCCGCCGGAGAGCTGCTGTGGCCGGTGCTTGGCGCGGTGGCCCATGCCGACCTTTTCCAGCGCCTCGGCCACCCGCCGGCGGCGCTCGGAAGCCGGGACCTTGCGATAGAGCAGCGCCACCTCGACGTTCTCGGCGACGCTCAGGTCGTCGATCAGGTTGAAGCTCTGGAAGACGAAGCCGATGCGCTCGCAGCGCAGCGCCGTGAGTTCGCGCTCGGAGCGCCGCGCCACCTCTTCCCCGAAGAACTCGAAGGAACCGCTGGTGGGCGTGTCGAGCAGGCCCAAGACGTTCAGCAGGGTGGACTTGCCGCAGCCGGAGGGGCCCATGACGGCCACGAACTCCCCGCCCCTCACCTCCATGGAGATGTCGTTCAGCGCCAGGGTCTCGACCTCGGCGGTGCGGTAGACCTTGCTGACGTTCGTGAGCTTGAGCATCCCTGTCCCCCTATTTCTTCGCCAAATCGACGCGATCGACCTTCTCGAAGGCCGCATAGTCCGAAGTGATCACCCGTTCGCCGGGCTTAAGTCCGCCCAGCACCTCGACCTGCTCGGCGCTGCGCCGTCCGATCCTGATCCGCCGCCGGTCCGCGTGGGCGACCCCGACCACCATGACCCAGTCGCCGCCGGTGCGCTCCAGGAACGGCCCGGCCGGTAAAACGAGGGCCGGCTGATCGCCACCAAGCGTCAACCGGCCCTCAAGGGCCTGGCCAGGGAGGAGGCCACGCGGCATCGCGCCTTCGAAGGCGATATCCACCTGGAAGGTCGCGTTCTTCACCTGGGGATCGACGCGGGTCACCTTCACGGGAACCTCGCGCCCATCGATCGTCACCACGCCGGTCTGGCCGGGACGGACGCGCTCCAGGTAGTATTCGTCGATCTGGGCCTGCAGCTTGAAGCCGGTGTCGGGGACGATCTGGCCCAGACGCTGCCCGCGGTTGCGGATCTCGCCCACCTTGATGTCCATGTCTGTCAGCCGCCCGGCCACCGGCCCGCGGACCACCAGGCTGTCGAGCTTGGCCCGCGTCACCTTGAGGCTCTCCTGCAGGGTGGCCAGCTCGTTCTGGATCTGCGGGATCTGGCGGCGGCGCAGAGCGTCCTGCTGGGCGTTGGAGCTGGTCTGCAGCGGCAGTAGCCTGCGGTCGTGATCCAACTCGTCGTGGACCTGCTCGTAGAGGTCCTTGGTGACGTAGCCCTTGGACATCAGGGCGTCGCGCCGCTCGGCGGTCCGCTGCAGGCGGGTGATGTCGTACTCGATCTGGGCCGCGGCCTTTTCATTGGCGACGCGGGCGTCCTCAAGCTGCTTCTCGTAGGTCTGCAACTGGGTGATGGATTCCACCAGCCGCCCCTCGCGGTCGAGGACGTCGAGCTCCAGCTCGGTGTTGCGGAAGCGCAGGACCGGCTGACCGACCGCCAGCATGTCGCCGGCCTGGGCCATCACCTGCTGCACCTGGCCGCCTTCGAGGGCGTCGAGGTAGATCACGTCCTTGGGCTGGGCGGTGGCGCGCAGCACCACGAAGTCGTGGAACACCCCGCGTTCGACGGCGGCGATGGTGACATTCTGGACCGGAACGCGGACGGCGGACTTGGACGCGCCCAGCGCCGCCACGCCCAGACCGCCGAGCGCCAGCATAGCCGCCGCCGCGCCGGCCGCGATCACGGTCCTGCGGCGGCGCCACCAAGGCAGGACGATGCGTCTGTCCATATCCGAACTCATGCCCCAAGTGTCGCCCGGAGCCCGCCGTGGACGAAATCTCGCAAGTTCAAGGAGTTAGGTGACCAGACGACACGGGCGCAGCATGTAACTGTCCGAAAATGGACACCTCCGCCGCCTTCCTCGCACACGCCGGGGCGTAAGCCCTTGACCGCGCTCGCTTTGCCGGAAGCTGCGCGTCACCGTAGATTTGAGGGGTGATAAACGCCCTGCTCATCATCGACGACGACCCCGATGTCCTGAAGGCCGCCGCCGCGGCCCTGGCCCGAGCGGCTGAGCGCGTGGATACGGCGGGCTCGCCCGACGGCGTCGCGGAGCGGGCGCACGTCTATGACGCCATCCTGCTGGACATGAACTTCGCCGCCGGCGCTCGTGACGGGTCTGCGGGGCTGGACACACTCGACCGCCTGCACGAGGCGGACTCCGCGCTGTCGGTCGTGCTGATGACCACCTATGGCGGCGTGGCGCTGGCGGTGCAGGCCCTGAAGCGCGGCGCGGCGGATTTCGTCTTGAAGCCGTGGCGCAACGAGGCGCTGGTGGACGCCATGCAGGCCGCCGCAGCCCTCACCGCCGAACGCCGGGCCTCCGGCGCCGCGCTCAATCTCGACGACCTGGAGCGACGCGCAATCGTGCGGGCGCTCTCGCTCTATGACAGCAATGTGAGCCATGCTGCGGCCGCGCTCGGCCTTACCCGGCCAGCCCTCTACCGCAGGATGGAGCGGCATGGCCTCTAGGCGTCGTCCGTTCGGAGGCGCCGTCGGCTTCGCTCTCGGCGCGGGCCTGCGGGCCATCGCGATCAGCATCCTGGCGTTCGGTGTGCTCGTCACCGGCGAGCGGCGGCTGTGGGCCACGGCCCTGGTTCTGGGCGGTCTCCTGGTCCTGGTGGTCCTCGATCTGGTGCGCAGCACGCGGTCGGCCGACCGGACACTCGCGCAGTTCGTCGACGGCCTGATGGCCGAGGGCTACGAGCGGCCGACGACGCCGGTCGGCCTGAGCGAGTTGGGCGTGGCCATCCAGGGGGCGCTCGACCGGCTGGCCGCGACCCGGGCCGAACGGCAACAGCGCACGGACTTCATGGAGGCCCTGGCCGACACGGTGGCGGCGTCCCTGCTGGTGCTGGACGACCAGGGCGCGGTCACTGCCGTCAACCGGGCCGCGCGGGTCAGCCTGGGCGCCGGCGCCGGGCCGATCGGCGCCATTCCGTCGCTGGGCGCTGAGACCGCGCTTCGGCTCCTGGCCCTGCCGCTCGGCGCGCGCGAGATCGTGCGACTGGCCGACCAGCGGGCCATGCTCGCGCAGGTCTCCGGTTTCACCGTGGGAACCGGCGCACGGCGGCTGATCGCGCTGCAAAGCGTCTCGGGCGATCTCGACGCGGTGGAGGTGAAGGCCTGGCAGGATCTCGTGCGGGTGCTGGCGCACGAGATGATGAACTCGCTGACTCCCATCTGTTCGCTGTCGGAGGACATCGCCGGACGGCTGGCCGAGGCTGACACGGCCGCCGCCAGGGCCGAGGTGATCGAGGCCGCGGAAGTGATCTCGCGCCGCGGCCACGGCCTGATGCACTTCGTCGAGCGCTACCGCCGCCTCACCGACGCGCCGGCCGCGGTGAAGAGCCGGACTTCGGCCAACGACCTGGTGCGCGCCCTCGACCGGCTGGCCGCGACGATGATCGGGGACGACGCGATCGCCTATTCGAGCACGGTTCAGCCCTCCTGGCTGACCCTCGACGCCGACCCCGACCTGCTGGAACAGGCGGCGATCAATCTCCTGAAGAACGCTGTCGACGCGGTGCGTGGGCGGCCCGGAGCGAAGGTGCGGCTGACCTGCACCCTGGAGGAAGACCAGGTGGCCCTGACCGTCGCCGACAATGGGCCGGGCCTGCCGCTCGCCGATCCGGAGGGCGTGTTCGTGCCGTTCTTCACCACCAAGGAGGGCGGCTCCGGCATCGGCCTGACACTCGCCCGGCAGATCGCCCTGGAGCACGGCGGGCGGCTGGAGCACCGGGCGGCCACACCCCATGGGGCGGTCTTCCATCTGCTGCTCCCGCAGCCCTAGGCCGCGATCAGCGCCGCTCGCTCCACGATGCTCAGCACCCGCCATTTGCCCTCGGCCAAATCGCCGAGTTCAAGCGAGCCGATGCGGATCCGGACCAGGTCCATGACGTGTAGGCCCACCAGTTCGCACATCCGGCGGATCTGGCGGTTGCGGCCTTCCTTGAGGATGAACCGGAGCTGCTGGCCCTCGCCGACGCTGACCTTCGCTGGCTTCAACTGGCGCCCGTCCATGCTGAGGCCGTGGCAGAGGCGCGCGATCTTCTCGGGCGTGATCTTGCCGGTGACGCGGACAAGATACTCCTTCTCCAGGTCGGACTCCGGCCCGATGATCGCCTTGGCCAGCACCCCGTCGTCGGAGAGCAGCAATAGGCCCCGGCTATCCATGTCCAGGCGGCCGAGCGGCGCAAGCCGGGTGTCACGATCGGGAATCGAGGGGCTGTCGCCGACCAGGGCGGCCTTGGTCAGCAGGCGCACCGCCGGGGTCTGGCCCGGCTCCGGCTGGGCCGAGACGATGCCCATGGGCTTGTGCAGGACGACGCTCAGCGCCGCCGGACCGCCGCTGTCGGCGAGCGTCAGGGTCTGGCCCGGCAGGATCTTGCGCCCGGTGTCGGTGACCGTCTCGCCGTCGATGGAGATCAGGCCGCGTTCGATGAACCCTTCGGCCTCGCGGCGCGAGCAGACCCCGCTCTGGCCCAGCCATCTGTTGACCCTCTGCGGCTCGGCCTCGTCGTAGCGTCCGGTCCAGGCCATCAGGCGGCGCCCCCACTGGCGGAAGATTGCGGAGGATAGACGTGGGTGCGGCCAGCGGGGTCCAGGACGCAGCCGTCTGACAAGTACTCCGGCCCCACCGGGACCTTCCCGTGGCCACCGGGGATGTCGAGAATGTAGGTGGGGTGGCAGAGGCCGGAGACCGTCCCGCGCAGGGCCCGCATGAGCGCCTGACCGTCCTCGATCGACGTCCGTAGATGCGAGGTGCCGGGCGCCAGGTCGGCGTGGTGCAGGTAGTATGGCTTGATCCGGGTCTCGACGAACGCCCGCATCAGGGCGGTCAGCGTTTCCGGGGCGTCGTTGACCCGGGCCAGCAGCACGGTCTGGCCCAGCATCGGGATGCCCGCATCGATGATCCTGGCGCAGGCGGCGCGCGCGGCGGGCGTCAGCTCGCGGGGGTGGTTGGCGTGCAGCGCGACATAGACCGCCTTGCCGGGCGCCCACAGGGCCGCGACCAGTTCGTCGGAGATGGCCTCGGGCTCCACGGCGGGCACGCGAGTGTGGAAGCGCACGACCTTCACGTGATCGATCTCGCCCAGCCGTCGCATCACGTCGCGCAGCCGGCGCGGCGACAGGATGAAGGGGTCGCCGCCCGTGACGATCACCTCCCAGATGTCCGGCCGTGCGGCGATGTAGGCCATGGCCGCGTCCAGCGCCCGCGGCGACAGCGGCCGCAGTCCCTCCGGACCCACCATCTCGCGGCGGAAGCAGAACCGGCAGTAGACCGCGCAGGCGTGGTTCACCTTCAGGAGGCAACGGTCGGGATAGCGGTGGACGATCCCCTCCACCGGCGAATGGGCGAAGTCGCCGATGGGGTCGGCGGATTCCTCCGCAAGCGGGTGGAGTTCGGCCTCGCTGGGCAGGAACTGGCGGGCGATGGGGTCGTCGGGATCGGCGGCGTCGATCAGATCGGCCATGGCGGGTGTTATCGCCACGGCATATTTGGCCGCCACGCGGTCCAAGGCGGCCAGCCGCCCGGGCGCAATCAGGCCCGCGTCGGCGAGGGCCTTGGGGCTGCGAAGGGTCCTGGCGATAGTCATGGCGGGCCGGATATGGCCCATGCCGCTTCCGGTGGCAACGCGGAGGCGGGCCATTGACTGAAGAGTCGCTGAGGACCGGAAGCGCCGGGCGAGCCGGCCTGGCGAACATTTGCATCTGGGATTGCGAATTCCACATTTCTCGAAGTATAGAATGAATCATGCCACCAAGACCTCCGAACGACCCGCCAGCGGTCCCGGTGAAAGCCCTCGACACGCCGGATGCCTGGCTGGGCCCCGATATCGCGGCCAGCCCGGCCTGGCGCTACGTCTTCACGCCCTCCGACATCGCCGAGTTGCTGGCGGCCGAACGGCAGGCTCGCGCCAAGCCGATGGCCGACCGGACCCGTGAGGATTTCCCGCTTCCGGGCCTGGCTCCCAAGATCGCCGGATGGATGCGCGAGCTCGACCCCGGCCGCGGCTTCGTCCTGCTGAAAGGCTTTCCGGTCGCGGCCCATTCCGAGGCGGTCTGCGCGGGGGTCTACTGGGGCCTCGGCCTGCACATGGGCCGGGCGGTCTCGCAGAACACGGACGGCCACCTTCTGGGCCATGTCCGCGACGTCGGCGCCGATCCCAACGCTTACGGCGTGCGGCTGTACAAGACCCGCGCCGAGCAGGACTTCCACACCGACGGCGCCGACGTCATCGGCCTCTTCTGCCTGAAGACCGCCCGTAGCGGGGGCGTCAGCCGGATTGTCAGTTCGCCCTCCATCTTCAACCGCATGCTGCGCGAGCGGCCCGATCTTGTCCCTGTGCTGTTCGAGGATTTCCCGTTCGACACCCAGGGCCAGCACAAGGCCGGCGGCCGGCCCTGGTTCATGCTGGCGCTCTGCCGGTTCGAGGGCGGGCGACTGCGGACCTTCTTCATCCCGTGGTACATCCGCGAGAGCCAGCAACACCCAGGCGCGCCGCGTCTGACGAAGGCTCAGCTCGAGGCCATCGGCTTCATCGAGACCGCGGCCAACGACCCCGGCGCCTACCTCGACATGGATTTCGAGCCCGGGGACATGCAGTTCCTCAAGAACGCCTCTGTCCTGCACAAACGCACCGAATATGAAGACTTCGACGAGCCCGAGCGGAAGCGGCACCTGCTGCGGCTGTGGCTCGTCGAGCCGAGCTTCAGCGGCGGCGATGAGCGGCTTCGCAAAGGCGTCGGCTAGGCGCCACCCGCCACGGGCGCCCAGAGCACCTGTTCGATGTGGCGCGCGCCGGTGGCCAGCATGACCAGGCGGTCGAGGCCCAGCGCGCCGCCGCTGGCCTCGGGCATGTCCGCGAGCGCGGCCAGGAAGTCCTCGTCGATGGGGTACCGCTCCCCATAGACGCGGGCCTTTTCGGCCATCTCAGCTTCGAAGCGGCGGCGTTGCTCAACCGGGTCTGTAAGCTCGCCGAAGCAGTTGGCGAGCTCCACGCCACAGGCATAGAGTTCGAAGCGCTCGGCCACGCGGGGGTCGGACGCGTTGGGGCGGGCGAGCGCGGCCTCGCTGACCGGATAGTCGCAGAGGATGGCAGCCCGGTCGCGGCCCAGGTGCGGTTCGATCTTCTCCACCAGGACGCGGCTGAAGACATCGGCCCAGGTGTCGTCGGGGGCGACGCGGACGCCCTGCCCCGCCGCGGCCAAGGCCAGGGCGTCGCGATCCGTCGCACCGCCGGCTTCAACGGTGGCCAGCAGGTCGATCTTGGCGAAATGGTGGAAAGCCTCCGCGAGCGTCACCCGCTCCGGCTCTTCCAGCGGGTCGACGCTGCTGTCGCGATAACTCAGCACGCTGGTTCGGGCCGCCTCGGCGGCGACAGCCAGCAGGCTCGCGCAGTCGGCCATCAGGGTCTCGTAGGTATCGCCGGCCCGATACCACTCCAGCAGGGTGAACTCCGGGTGATGCAACGGCCCGCGCTCGCGGTTGCGCCAGACGCGCGCCAGCTCAAAGGTCCGCACCTCACCCGCCGCCAGCAGCTTCTTGGCGGCGAACTCCGGCGAGGTGCGCAGGTAGAGCGGCGTCCGTTCGCCTGACAGGCCGATCGCCTCGGTGGCGAAGGCGTGCAGGTGGGCCTCGTTGCCCGGCGAGACCTGCAGGGCCGGGGTCTCGACCTCGACGAAGTCGCGGGCCCCGAACCAGGCGCGCACGCCCGCGGTGATCCGGTTGCGGGCCAGCAGGAGCGGCCGGCGGTCCGCGTGCCGGTCCGGCGTCCACCAGGGCGAAGGGGTCTGTTCAGGCAAGTGGCGTAACCGGTGGGGGGCTGGCGATTTCGCCGCCAATCGCTATAGGGGCGCGACAAGAAATTCATCAGCGGAATCGCGCCGGCTGACAGCGCGACCGCCGTCATCGAGGAATATCCGTTTGAAAGTAGCCGCCAGCTCGCTCCGAAAGGGCGCCGTCGTCGACATGGAGGGCAAGCTCTACGTCGTGCTCACCGCCGAGAACATCCACCCCGGCAAGGGCACGCCGGTGACCCAGCTCAACATGCGCCGCATCTCCGACGGGGTGAAGGTTTCGGAGCGCTGGCGGACCACCGAGCAGGTGGAGCGCGCCTTCGTGGACGACCGCAACTTCACCTTCCTCTACCAGGACGGCGAGGGCTTCCACTTCATGAACCCGGAAACCTACGACCAGGTGGTCTGCACCCCCGAGGTAGTCGGCGAGGCCGCGCCCTGGCTGCAGGACGGCATGACCGTGATGCTTTCGACCCACGAGGGCGTGCCGATCGCGCTCGAGCTGCCGCGCCTGCTGACGCTCGAGATCACCGAGACGGAGCCGGCGGTGAAGAACCAGACGGCGTCCTCGTCCTACAAGCCCGCCAAGCTCTCGAACGGCGCGCGCATCCTGGTGCCGCCCTATATCGCCGCGGGCACCCGGGTCGTCGTCCTGACCGAGGACTTCTCCTACCACGAGCGCGCCAAGGACTAGGTGACGCAACGACTGGCGAAGAGCTGGTCTCCTCCCCACCTAAGCGCCGCCGGGCGCGGTTCGGCGTGCGTAACAGCGTTGGAGTAACCCCCATGCGGACCACCCTCCTCGACCTTCGGCGCATGAAGAAGGCCGGACGACGGATTCCGATGCTCACGGCCTACGACTACGCCTCGGCGAAGATCGCCGACCGCGCCGGCGTGCCGATGCTGCTGGTCGGCGACTCCCTCGGCATGGTCGTCCAGGGCCACGACAGCACATTGCCGGTGAGCCTCGACGATATGGTGCGCCACGCCGCGGCCGTGGTCCGTGGCGCGGAAAGCGCGCTGGTGGTCGGCGACCTGCCGTTCCTGACCTACACGAGCAAGGACGACGCGATCGCCGCGGCCCGGCGGCTGATGCAGGAGGGCGGCGTCCAGGCGGTGAAGCTGGAGGGGGGCCGCCACGTCGTCCCCATCGTCCAGCATCTCGTCCAGTTCGGCGTGCCGGTGATGGCGCACCTGGGCTTTACGCCGCAGTCGCAGCACCAGCTGGGCGTACGCGTCCAGGCCAAGGAGGCGGCCTGCGCCAAGCGCCTGCTGGAGGACGCGCTGGCGCTGGAGGCGGCCGGCGCCTTCGCCCTGGTGCTGGAACTGGTCCCCGCCCCGCTGGCCGAGGCCGTCTCAAAGCGCCTGCGCATTCCCACCATCGGCATTGGCGCAGGCGCCGGCTGCGACGGTCAGGTGCAGGTCTGGCATGACCTGCTTGGACTTTTCGAGACCTCGCCGCGCCACGCCAAGCGCTATGCCGAGATCGGCGCGGCGATCGAGACCGCCATCCGCGCCTACGCCGCCGATGTCGAGGGCGAACGGTTCCCGACCAAAGCCCAGAGCGCCGGCATGGACGCTGACGAACTCGCCCGCGCCCTCGCCTAGTCGCGCGATATGAAGGTCATCCACACGGTCGGCGAGATGCGCGCGGCGCGGGCCCGTGTGGCCGATCTCGGCCTCGTGCCGACGATGGGGTATCTGCATGCGGGCCACCTGAGCCTGGTGAAGCGCGCCAAGGCCGAGAACACCGCGGTCGCGGCCAGCATCTTCGTCAATCCCACGCAGTTCGGCGCCAACGAGGATCTGAGCCGCTACCCGCGTGATCTGCCGCGCGATCTCGGCCTGCTGGAGGCCGCCGGCGTGGACTTCGTATTCACCCCGGACGCCGCGGAGATGTATCCGCCGGGATTCGACACCCAGATCCTCGTCGGCGGCGTCACCGATCGACTGGAGGGCGCTGTGCGGCCTGGGCATTTCGCCGGCGTCGCCACGGTGGTCGCCAAGCTCTTCAACATCGTCCAGCCGACGCGCGCCTATTTCGGACAGAAGGACGCCCAGCAGAGCGTGGTCATTCGCAAGCTGGTGCGCGACCTCGACCTGCCTGTCGAGGTGGTGGTGGCGCCAACCGTGCGCGAGGCCGACGGCCTGGCGCTCTCGAGCCGCAACAGCTACCTCACGGCCGAGGAGCGGGCCGTGGCCCCGGTGATCTTTCAGGCCCTCAGCGCCGCCAGGGCTCACTTCGACGCCGGCGAACGCGACGCGGAGGGCTTGCGCCAGGCCGTGCGCCGCATGCTGGCCGAGCAGCCCAGCCTGACCGTCGACTATGTGAGCGTGGCCGACCCGCTGACCTTGCGCGAACTGGAGGCCGTCGACACCGGAGCCCTGGTCTCCACGGCCGCTCGCCTCGGCGCCACCCGCCTGATCGACAACCTGATCCTGGGCGGTTCTGCCCCCCGTTAGGGTCGCACGATCCTGCCGCCCGTCATCGGTTTAGGAACGCCGGTCGTCTTCGGAAAACTGATCGGCAGGCCGTTGGCGGTGCGGGCGGCGAGGTAGGCGAAGGCCTCGGCCTCGATGGAGTCGCCGCGCCAGCCATGGTCCTCGGCGGTATTCACGGGCATAGGCAGGCGGACCGAGAGCGCCTTCATGATCTCGGGATTGTGGCGGCCTCCGCCGGTGACGATCACCTCGGTAGGGGTCTGGCCCATCATCTCGAAGCCCAGGCGCACGCCCTCGGCCATGAAGGCGACCAGCGTCGCGGCGGCGTCCTCCAGCTCCAGCGGGTCGAGCGCCTCCAGGGAAAAGTCGAAGCGGTCGAGGGACTTGGGCGGCGGAGCCTTGAAGTAGGGGTGGCCCAGCAGGCCGGCCAGGACGCCCTCGTTCACCCGGCCGACGCTGGCGTAGCGACCCTTGTCATCGAAGCGGCCGGCGCCTCTGGCCTGGACCATCAGGTCGATCATCCCATTGCCCGGGCCGGTGTCGAAGGCGGCGATCTCGTCGTCTCCGCTCCAGAAGGTGACATTGGCCACGCCACCGATGTTGAGCACCGCCAGCGGCGCCATCAGGCCCGAGGCCTTGGCGCGGGCCAGGTGATAGATCGGGGCCAGCGGCGCGCCCTCCCCGCCCGCGGCAACGTCGGCGCTGCGGAAGTCGTAGGCCACGGGGACGCCGGACTTGGCCGCCAGCAGGGCCGCGTCGCCCAGCTGCACGGTGCGACCGAGACGGCCTTCCCGCGGGCGCTCGTGCAGCACCGTCTGGCCATGCATGCCGATCAGGTCGATGTCGGACCACCTGAGGCTGTTGGCCGCCAGGAACTCTTCGGCCGCCGCGAAATGCTCCTCGGCGCCCGCCGTGGCGGCCTCGGCGAAGATCGCGGGCTCGGCGGCGCCCCTGGGCCAGGCCAGCGCCTGCGTGGTGGCCTCCAGCATGATGTCGCGGGTGGCCTCGGTGAGCTTACGCTCTCCCGCCGGGCCGAAGGCGGAAATCGCCTCGCCGTCGGTCTCCAGCACCGCCATGTCGACGGCGTCGAGGGAGGTGCCGGTCATGAATCCGAGGACGCGCATGCGCCTTGACTGCCATGGCCAGCGCCCTTAGTCAGCCCGCCATGGTCGCTCAAGCCGCCCGTTTCGGCCGCTACTACCGCCTGCCCTAGACGCAGGCGACCGATCCCTCGCGCCTGCCCTCCCGGCCGGCGCAGGCCATCCTCAGACCGACAGCGCCGGCCTCCTCGCAACCCAAGGAGCCTGCCATGTCCCTCGAAACCTTCGGCCCCGCCATGCTAAGGCCGGGCCAGCCCTGCCCAGAGATTCCCCAGATGACCGCCGCGCCGTTCAAGTCCGAGTTCCTGAAGACCATGCACGCGCGGGGCTTCATCCATCAGATCACCCATCCGGCTGAGCTGGACGCGGCCTGCCTCGCCGGCCCGATCGCCGCCTACATCGGTTTTGACGCCACCGCCGCCAGTCTGCACGTGGGCAGCCTGATCCAGATCATGATGCTGCGCCGTTTCCAGCAGGCCGGACACAAGCCGATCGTGCTGATGGGCGGCGGCACCACCAAGGTGGGCGACCCGACCGACAAGGACGAGTCGCGGCCGCTGCTGACCGAGGCGCAGATCCAGAGCAACATCGCCTCGATCCAGACGGTGTTCGCCAGGTTCCTGACGTTCGGAAACGGCCCCACGGACGCGGTGATGGTCGACAACGACGTATGGCTGTCGAAGTTCGGCTACGTCGAGTTCCTGCGCGAGTTCGGGGTCCATTTCACGATCAACCGGATGCTGGCCTTCGACAGCGTCAAGGCCAGGCTCGAACGCGAGCAGCCGATGACCTTCCTCGAGTTCAACTACATGCTGATGCAGTCGGTGGACTTCCTGGAGCTGGAGCGCCGCAACAGCTGCGTCCTGCAGATGGGCGGGTCCGACCAGTGGGGCAATATCGTCAACGGCGTGGAGCTGATCCGCCGCGTCGACGGTAAGCCGGCCTTTGGCCTGACCACGCCCCTGCTCTCCACGGCGTCCGGCCAGAAGATGGGCAAGACCGTGGGCGGGGCCGTGTGGCTGAACGCCGACATGCGCAGTCCCTACGACTACTGGCAGTTCTGGCGGAACACCGAGGACGCCGACGTGGGGCGTTTCCTGCGGCTGTTCACCGATCTGCCGCTCGACGAGATCGCGCGGCTGGAGGCCTTGCCCGGGGCGGAGATCAACGCGGCTAAGAAGGTGCTGGCCAACGCGGCCACGACCCTGCTGCACGGGGCAGACGAAGCCGCCAGGGCCGCCGGCGCCGCGGACGCGGCCTTCGTCCAGGGCACGCTCTCCGACGACCTGCCTACCCACGAGGTCCCCGCCGCGGAGCTGGCAGGCGGCATGGTGCTGGCGGCGCTGGCGGCGGAAGCCGGCCTGGCAGGTTCGCGGGGCGAGGCCCGGCGGCTGGCGCAGGGCGGCGGGCTTCGGGTCAATGACGTCGCTGAACCGGACGCCAACCGGGTGATCACCAACGCCGACCTGGTCGGCGGGGTGGTCAAGCTGGCGGCGGGCAAGAAGAAGATCGTCCTGGTGAAACCGGTCTGAGGGGAATTCGAGATGGCGAAGATCACCGAGGGAGCGAAAGCCCCCGAGTTCGAGATGGAAGGCGCCGACGGCCCGATCCGGTCGGCGGACTTCAAGGGCAAGACGCTGGTGCTCTATTTCTATCCCAAGGACGACACCCCCGGCTGCACCAACGAGAACAAGGACTTCAGCGCGCTGGCGCCCGCGTTCGCCAAGGCCGGGGTCGCGGTGGTGGGCGCGTCCAAGGACAGCCTGAAGCGCCACGCCTCGTTCACGGCCAAGTATGGCCTGACGGTCCCGCTCGGTTCCGACCCTGAGGGCAAGACGATCGAGGCCTTCGAGAGCTGGGTCCAGAAGTCGCTCTATGGCCGCGAATATATGGGCATCGACCGCTCGACCTTCCTGATCCGGGACGGGGTCATCAAGCGCATCTGGCGCAAGGTGAAGGTGGCAGGCCATGCCCAGACGGTGCTGGACGCGGCCACCACGCTCTAGGGCCGCGCGACGCGACCCGGCATCGCATCAAGGGGCTGGCCGGAACGGGCCGGTTCGCATCCATCGCGCCATGACCGGGTCCGCCCGCCGGCTAGTGTCCTAATTTGAAGGCGAGCCCTCCGACTTCTTTTTGTGGCCGGTCCCGTTGCACTCGGGACAGATTGGCGGAAGGTCATCCCGCGTCCGAGAGGTATTCGGCGACGCGGCGGTCTGGGAAGGCGTCGTCCACGTCTTCGACCTAGCCGGCAATCCCGACGCCACGCGCACCTATGCGTGGTCGTCTCCGATTGAGGGAAGCGACAACCGGCGGTTCTTCGCCGTACTGCATGTGGGAGGCATCACAGGGCCGTGTGAGGCCGTAAGAGCGGCAATAGTGGGAAGCAAGGAGGAAGCAATGACGATCAACGATTTACCCGCGATCATGGGAACAGTTCTGATTGTTGCCGGGCTCGCTTTGGTAGGCATCTACACACGGTTCCGTACCGAGGGCAGTGATAAAGAGCGTTCAGGCCGGGGCTCTTCTCATTGTGGTCGGTGCAGTCCTCTTGGGGCTGTCGGTATTCGTACCCCACGCAAAATAGGACTCAGGTCCGCACCCATTCAAATTAGGACACTACCGCCCGCCGAGGCTACGCCAGGGCTTTGGCCGAATCAGGATCGGCGCCGAAAGTGGGCCAACCGTTAAGCATCTGTTGATGCCCGGCGCAAAGCGTCTTGCGCGCTTTCAATTTCTCGTCGCATATCGCCGAAGTTCCGTGGGGATGGGGACTTTCGCGACCGCATGACACGCCTGGCGCGCCTTCGCCGCTCGTTCGTTGAGCTATTTCCGGAGCGGCATCTCTACGTCCGCTCGGGCGGCGAGATGAAGGGCTACGTCCTCACGNNCACGCCCAAGTCCCAGATGATGTTCGCCGCCAGTGTTTCCGCCGCCGCCCTGTGGATGGGCGTCTGCAGCGCCGCCATGCTGGTGAACATGATGTCGGCGTCCTCGACGGACCGCGAGGTCGCCCGCACCCAGGCCAAGTACGAACGTTGGATCGCCGACCGCCAGGCCAGGCTGAACTCCGCCGTCGCGCAGTTGAACGCCGGCGGGAACACCGGCAACGCCGGCGTCGCGGCCGACATCGAAAAGCGCCATGCGGCGCTGGCCATGCTGCTGACCGACATGAAGGGCGCGCCCGGCGCCGCGGCGGCCCTGACCCCGGTGATCAATTCCGCGCTCGCCTCCAAGGATCAGGACCCGGCGCATATCGTCGAGACCGTCCGGGTGAGCCAGGAACAACTGCTCGACGCCGCCGACACCTTCGCCAAGAGCCGCGCCGACCGGCTGCGCCTGGCCTTCCGCCTCGCCGGCTTGACCCCGGCGTCCTACCTGCCCAGGGGCGGCGCGTTGGGCGGGCCGCTGATCGAGTCCAAGGACCCCCGCGCGCTCGCCGCCGTGCTCGACGTGGACGAAGGCTTCGCCGACCGCATCCAGCACGCCGCCAGCGACATGAGCGAGGCCAAGGCGCTGGAACAGGCCGCCCACGACCTGCCCTTCGCCAAGCCGACAACCGACGCCGAGCGGTCGTCCAGCTTCGGGGTGCGGGTCGATCCCTTCACCGGCCACCCGGCCTTCCACTCCGGCCAGGACTTCTCCGGCGCGCGCATGGAGGCGATCCACGCCACGGCGCCGGGCGTCGTCTCCTTCACCGGCGTGCGATCGGGCTACGGCAACACGGTCGAGGTCGACCACGGCCGGGGCCTGAAGACCCGCTACGCCCATCTGGCCGCGATATCCGTCACCGTCGGACAGCAGGTGGCGGTCGGCCAGCGCCTGGGCGGCATGGGCTCCACCGGCCGCTCCACCGGCACCCATCTGCATTACGAGGTGTGGCTCAACGGCCGCGCCATGAATCCGGACCGTTTCCTCAAGGCAGGCGACTATGTTCAGCAAGCCGAGTAAGGCCGCTTCCTCCTCCGCGCGAACCGAAGCCCTCGAGGCGCCCCGCAAGTCCCTGCCCTGCTCCCTGATCGCCGAGAACGTCAGCGTGGACGGCGACCTCGCCAGCGATGGCGACGTCCAGCTCGACGGCGCCCTGCGCGGCGACCTGAAGGTGACCAATCTGTCCATCGGCGAAACCGGCCAGGTGGAAGGTACGATCACGGCCGACGCGGTCGAAGTGCGGGGCCGCGTGGTGGGCGCCATCGCCGCCCGCAGCGTCCGGTTGTTCGCCTCGGCCCGGATCGACGGGGACATCACCCACGAACAACTGGCCATCGAGGCCGGCGCCCACTTCGCGGGCCGCAGCCTCAAGGCCCAGCCGGTGCAGGAACAGCTCAGCCTGCCAATCGCGGCGGAATAGGAATCATCCCTCCTCTTTAGGGGAGGGACAGGCCGCGAAGCGGCCACGGTGGGGCAGTCGCGTTCAAGCGCCGACTCCGAACTCCGGCCCACACGTCCCCACCCGTCTCGCGAGCGCTCGCCACCCTCCCCGGCACGGGGAGGGATGATTATTCCCGCGTCACGCCCACTCGCTGGGCGAGCGCCGCACCCATGAATTGATCCAGGTCCCCGTCCAGAACGCCCTGGCTGTCGGAGGTCTCGACCTCGGTGCGGAGGTCCTTGACCATCTGGTAGGGCTGCAGGACGTAGCTGCGGATCTGGTGGCCCCAGCCGATGTCGGTCTT
>PLEH01000185.1 GCA_003136395.1 Phenylobacterium sp. | reverse complement strand
GGGTCACCGACGAGTCGCGGTACTTGCCCTGGAATTGGCCGGGCTGCAGGGCGCCGGTGCCGACCGAATTCCACCGGCCGTCCGAGCCGGACAGGAAGCGGTAGGTCGCATCGATCTTCAGGCGGTCGGTGGCCTTGTAGGACGCGCCGGCGAGGACTTGCCACGCGAACACCGTGGAGCCGCCGTCGATGTGCAGGTTCTGGATCGGCGGGTTCGCGCCGGACTGGGTGGTGACCACGCCCGTGACGTTGGAGAACTGGCCGTCGGTGGTCATTTCGAGGTGATTGACGCCGACGCCGGCGCCAATGAACGGATCGATCATCCAGTCGGGGCCGATGTCGTAGATGACATTGCCCATGAGGGTGAAGGCTTCGATCTTCCCGTCCGGGCTGCCGCAGGTCGGCGCAGCCGCGGTCCGGATCACGTTGAGCGCGCAGAGGCCGGGGATGGCTTGGTTGGTCCCACCGCGGACCGAATCAATGTTGCCCGGGCGGTAGCCGCCCTCCATCTCAACGCGCCAGTGGTCGGTGACCTGATAGCCCAGCCGGATGAAGGCGGCGTAGTCGTCTTGCTGGTTGAAGCGCCAAGTGTACTTGATGCCGTTGGCGGCCAGGTTGGCGGAGTCGGCCTTGATGCCTTCCGGCCAGTGGTAGCCGAGATCACCGGCGCCGTACCAACCGACTTGCGCAGAGGCGCCGGACGCGGCGAACACCGCCGCCATCGCAGCTCCTGCCAGGAGTTTGAACTTCATTATCAGAGCCCTCTCATTGCCCAGCGCTGTGGCCTATTGACCCAGCATTTCTTATATCAAGGCCGCGGGGTTGCGTAAGTGTCACCGAAGACACACTCGCACCCCAATCTGACGACCCGACGAACCTAAACCGGACGCTATACGACTATCGCCTCGCGGATCAACTTTGCGTCGAAAGTTGTTCCGTCGAATCGCCGAAAAACTGACGCGCCCGGTGCGTTCGCCAGTTCTCAGGTTGCTTGACCAAGACATCAAATGGCGCCGCCGAGGCCTCGCGGGCCGATCGCCTGTTGCCATCGAAGGTTTTGGAATGACTTGTAAATCTGCTTTTTCGCCGCAGTTGGTGCGCAGGCATGCCGCGTACGCATCCGGCCTCACCAAGCGCACTTGAATCCCCACGCCTGCGGCGACATCCCCGGCCCTTTATTCATCCGCGCCCCATTTGCGCCCGGTGCTGAAACGTGGACGGCGCCGCTTGGTTCCCGCCACAGGCAGCGCACGGACCAAGTTTAGACGCCATCCCGGCGCCGTTCAGCCTCCTGGATTCGCCCCCCGATTCGGGCGGCGCGCGCGGGTGCGCCCACCCAGCGCATCCGGACGATTGAGCGCCTTGCGGAACTCGTCGCGCCGCTCATGGATCGAGGCGATCACCAGGCCCATGGGCACGCCGATCTCCACCAGCAGCGCCTCGGAGAGCTGCAGGCTGGCTTCCACGGTCTCCGGCACCGCGTCGGTGGCGCCCAGGTCGTAGAGCCGTTGGGCGTGCCGGGCGTCCCGGGCCCGGGCCACGATGGTGAGGTCCGGCCTGAGCGCGCGGGCCACCGCCACGATCGCCTCGGCGCCGTCCGGATCGTCCATGGTCACCACTAGCGCCGGGGCCTCGGCCAGGCCGCAACGGGCCAGAAAATCTGAGCGGGCCGCATCGCCATAGAACAGGGTCTCGCCGGCCCGGCGCGCGGCCTCCACCAGCCGGGCGTCCTGTTCGACGGCCACCCAGGAGATGTCGTGGCGGCGCAGCATCTCGCCCACCAGCCGCCCGACCCGGCCATAGCCGGCGATCAGCACCCGAGGCTCGGGCGGCATCTCCCCTTGCGCCTCCGGCAGGTCGGCCGGCGAGATCTTGCGACCGCCGATTCGCGCGCCAAGCGCCGCCAGGACAGGGATCGTGACCATGGACAGGGTTGCGGCGACCAGCAGGGCCTGGCCGGTCGTGCGGTCAACGAGCTTCTGGTCCATGGCCTGGCCCAGGATCACGAAGGCGAACTCCCCGGCCCCGGCCAGCAGCAGAGCCGCCTCGGCCGCCGCCCGGGTGCGCAGGCGAAAGAGCTTCGAAAGGGCGAACACCACCGCCCCGTTGGCCAGGGTCAGGCCAACGGCCGCGCCCAGCACCTCCCCGGGCCTCGCCACCAGCAGCGGCAGGTCCAGGCCGATGCCTATGGACAGGAAGAAGAGGCCGAGCAGCAGGCCCTTGAACGGCTCGATGGTGACCTCAACCTCGTGGCGGAACTCAGTCTCGGCCAGCAATAAACCGGCGATGAAGGCGCCCAGCGCCATGGAAAGTCCGGTAAGCGCGCTGACCAGGCCCGAACCGATCACCACCAGCAGGCAGGCGGCCACAAACAGCTCTTCGCTCTTCGCACGCGCCACGGAGCGGAGCATGGGCCGCAGCACCAGCCGGCCGACGACCAGCAGGCCGACGACGCCCAGCACCGCCGGCGCGAACGCCAGCAGCAGGTTCGGGGTGAATGCGGGAGAGACGCCGCTGCGGCCGAGCAAGGTCAGCGTCACCAGGATCGGCGCCACGGCGAGGTCCTGGAACAGCAGCACAGAGAAGGTGGTCCGCCCGGCGAGAGAATGCTGCCGCTTCTGCTCGGTCAGGATCGGCATGACGATGGCGGTGGAGGACAGCGCCAGCGCAGCGCCTATGGCCAGGGCCGCGCCGGGGGGTTGGCCCAGAGCGAAGGCAGCCCCGGCGGTGGTCGCCAGGCCGAGCGTCACCTGGGCCGCGCCCAGGCCGAAGACATAGCGGCGCAGGCTCCGCAACCGCTCCCACGACAGCTCCAGCCCGATCATGAAAAGCAGGAACACCACCCCGAATTCGGCCAGTTGGGCGACCTCATCGGGATTGTCGATGGTCAGGGCCGAGAGCCACGGCGTCCGCTGTGCGAGCGCGCCCAGGCCGTACGGGCCCAGGAAGACGCCGGCGCCCAGGAACCCCAGGATGGGCGACAGCTTCCAGCGCCGGAACAGCGGCACGACCACGCCGGCCGTGGCCAGGAACAGCACCACGTCCTTGTAGGCGCCAGGCTGGACGTGGGGCGTCATGCGAGCTCCGGTTTGGCCAAGGGCGACTATGGCGCAGCCCGCCCGCCTTGAGAAATCATCGGATCGGCGTAGGAGAGCGGCCCATGAGAACGCCCCTTCTTGCCACCCTTGCCTTCGTTGCGATCGCCGCGCCGCTCACCGCCTACTGCGCCGGGACCATGGAGGTCCTGCTGCCCTGGAGCCGACCCGCCGCGGCCGGGACCAATGGCATTGGCTACATGGTGCTGGTCAACAGAGGCGCGACGGCCGACGTGCTGGAAAAGGTCGAGAGCCCGATGGCGGCCCGGGTCGAGATGCACTCGAGCTCAATGGCGGGCGGGGTGATGTCGATGAAGAAGGAGGACCGGGTGCCGGTGCCGGCCGGCGGCCGCACGACCTTCGGCCCCGGCGCCTATCACCTGATGCTGATCAGCCTGACCAAGGCGCTGGCCCCCGGCGACCAAGTTCCCGCGACCCTCAGCTTCGCCAGCGGCGCCAAGGTCAAGGTGGTCTTCACGGTCAGCGCCGGCATGGGTCCGCCGGCCATGGCCGGGATGGTCCACTGACGGCTCGTCGCATTTCTGCGCCTTCCTGACGAAAATGTAACATCCGAACCACCCCTGCTCGGGGCATGGTCGCGTCACAGCAACCTCTCGAAGGCCCACATTCCATGAAGATCCAATGGCTCGGCGCCGCCGCGGCGGCCGCCCTCCTCGCGGCCGGCCCGGCGTTTGCCCAGGTTACCTCGGCGCCTATCGTCAAGCTGCACGCCGCCCAGCCGAAGCCGAAGCCGAAGCCGCCCGCCGCAAAGCCCGCCGCCGCCACGCCAACGCCGGCCGAGCCGGCGGTCGATCTGGCCAATGCCAAGCGGATGGGGACCTGGGGCTTCGACCTCTCCGGACGGGACACCTCGACCACGCCCGGCAAGGACTTCTTCCAGTACGCCAACGGGACCTATGAGAAGACCATGGTCATTCCGGCGGACCGGGTGAGCTATGGCGCCTTCGACAGCCTGAATGAGTTGTCGCAGGCCCGCCTGCACGTCCTGCTCGACAAGACCGCCGCCAACACCGCGGCCCCAGAAGTCCAGGGAAAAGGGGGCGAGCAGGGCAAGGTTGGCGCGCTCTATCGCAGCTTCATGGATGAGCCGAAGGTCAATGCGTTGGGCGCCAAGCCGCTGGCGGCCGACCTGGCGGCGATCAAGGCCGAGAAGACGCTGAGCGACGTCGCCCGCGCCATGGGCCGCTCGCAGCATGTCTTCGGCGGCTCGGTGTTCGGCGCCTCGGTGCAGGTGGATGGCAAGGATCCGGGCCAATACGCGGTCTATCTGAACCAGGCAGGCCTGAGCCTGCCGGACCGCGACTACTATCTGGAGGCCTCCTTCGCCGAGAAGAAGGCCAAGTACGAGACCTATGTCGCCCAGATGCTGAAGCTCGAGGGCTGGCCGAACCCGGCGGGCGCCGCCAAGGCGATCATCGCGCTGGAAACCGAGATCGCCAAAGTCTCCTGGACCAAGGAAGAACAGCGTGACGACAACAAGATGTACAACGCCTACGAAACCGCGAAGCTTTCGGCGCTGGCGCCCGGTTTCGACTGGACGGCGTTCATGGGCGGCGCGGGCCTGACCAAGGCCACCCGCGTGGTGGCGCAGGAAAACTCCGCCTTCCCGAAGATCGCAGCGATCTTCGCCAAGACGCCGATCGCGACGTTGAAGGCCTGGCAGGCCTTCAGCCTGGCCGACCAGGCCGGACCCTATCTGTCGCAGAAGTTCATCGATACGCGCTTCGCCTTCCGGGGCACCGTGCTGAACGGCCAGCCGTCACAGCGGCCCCGCTGGAAGCGCGGCGTCCAGCTGGTGGACGGCCAGATCGGCGAGGCGCTGGGCAAGGTCTATGTGGACGCCTACTTCCCGGCCCAGAGCAAGGCCAAGATGCTGGCCCTGGTAGGCGATATCCAGACCGCCATGAAAGGCCGGATCGAGCACCTGGACTGGATGAGCGCGCCCACCAAGGCCAAGGCCCTGGAGAAGCTGTCGAAGTTCACCATCAAGATCGGTTACCCCGACAAGTGGCGCAACTATTCCGGCCTGACCATCAAGGCCGACGACCTCTACGGCAATGTGAACCGCGCCTCGACGTTCGACTGGGACTTCCGGGTCGGGCGGCTGGGCGGACCGGTGGACCGCACCGAGTGGGGCATGACGCCTCCGACCATCAACGCCTACTACAACCCCACAGGCAACGAGATCGTCTTCCCCGCCGCCATCCTGCAGCCGCCGTTCTTCGATCCGGACGGCGACATGGCGATCAACTACGGCGGCATCGGCGGCACCATCGGCCATGAGATGACCCACGGATTCGACGATTCGGGTCGGCGATATGACGGAACCGGCAAGCTCACCGACTGGTGGACGGCCGAGGACGCCGCCAAGTTCGAGATCCAGGCCAAGAAGCTGGGCGCGCAGTACGCCGCCTTCGAGGTGCTGCCCGGCGCGAAGATCAACGGTGAGCTGACCATGGGCGAGAACATCGCCGATCTGGGCGGCCTGCTGCTCGCGCTCGACGCTTATCACGCCTCCCTTCACGGGGCGCCTGCGCCGATCATCGACGGCCTGACTGGCGACCAGCGGGTGTTCCTCGGCTGGGCGCAGGTCTGGCGGGGCAAGACCCGCGATGACGCCATGCGCCAGCAGCTGGTCAGCGATCCGCACTCGCCGGAGAAGGCGCGGGTCGACGTGCCCATGCGCAATATCGACGCCTTCTACTCAGCGTTCGGACTGAAGGCCGGCGACGCCATGTACATCGCGCCAGCGGATCGCGTGAGGATCTGGTGAAGGCTCGCACTCATTATTGACGCTGGCGTCAAAACTGAGCTCCGGGCAAGAATTTGGCCCGTTGCGGGGGATAATCGCAACGGGCCTTATTTTGAGCAGTCGCTCTAAATAGAGCGGGCGTTTCCTCCCCGAAACGCCGGAGATCCAAGGTCTTGCGCCTTCGTGTCTCTCGCGACGGGGAAGAGAGGGCAATTTTTCACCCGAGTCAACGCATCCAGGGTGGCGAGACGGCACGATGTCATCAGTTTTTCGCCAGCGGCGGGAAAATAGGTCTCGTCTTGACGGAACCGTCAGAGAACCCGTTGTTTCAGGGCCGCAAAGGCCGCGCAGTCCACATCGAAGACGAAGTCGGGCTGGGCGACGGTGACGGGACCCAGGCCCGCCGCGGTCAGGGCCTGGGCGGCTTCGGTGGCCCGCGCGGTCTCGATCATCAGCCCGTGCGGACGGGTCGAGGCGCCGGCCGCCGTCAGGCGCTGAACGGCCTTGGCCTCCGCGGCGCTGCCGGTGGCGGGCCACACCAGGGTGCTGTGGGTCAGGGCCGAGGCTCGGCCCTCGACGGCGCGCAGGAGCCGTTCGGCGACCGCCAGCTGGTCCGGGCTCCAGGCCGCCTTCAGGCTGGCGGTGAGCTGGGCCTGGCTCTGCAGGATCAGCCCGTCGGCCAGGATCTTCAGGCCGTTGGCCGCCAGCGTCGCCCCGGTGGTGGTGATGTCGACGATCAGCTCGGCCGCCCCGGAGGCCGGCGCCCCCTCGGTGGCCCCGCCCGACTCGGTGATCCGATAGTCCACCACCCCGTGCCGGGCGAAGAAGCCGCGGGTCTGGGCCAGGTACTTGGTCGCCACCCGCATGCGCCGGCCGGTGCGGGCGAGGTAGTCGTGGGCTACCTCCTCCAGGTCAGCCATGGCGTCGACGTCGAGCCAGCTCCTGGGCACGGCGACCACCAGATCGGCGCGGCCGAAGCCCAGGGCGCGGAGCAGCACGGCGCGGCTTTCCAGATCGCCGCGTTCCCGCAGCAGGTCCTCGCCGGTGACCCCCAGGTGGACTTCACCGGCGCCGAGCGCGTCGGCGATGTCGGCGGCCGAGAGCAGGCGCACCTGGGCGCCCGGCAGGCCCTTGAGGTCGGCGATGTAGCCGCGCGCGCCCCCGCTGATCGACAGGGTCAGTCCGCAGTCGGCGAGCCACGCCTCGACCTGCTCCTTCAGCCGCCCCTTGGAGGGGATGGCGATGATCAGGGGTTCGCTCATGACTCGCCTCCCGAGAACGCGCGCCAGGGCCGCACGACACAGCCGACGGCGCGGGCCTCGGCCCCGCCGAGCCGCGACAGCAGACCGTCATAGCGGCCCCCCGAGGCCACCGGCCGGTCGGCGCCGAGCGCGTCGCTGCGCACCTCGAAGGTGAGGCCGTCGTAGTAGTCGAAGGCGTGGCCCAGCGCGGGCGAGAACCGCATCCGCGCGGCGGGAATTTCCGACAGTCTGGACAGCCGCTGCTCCCAGTCGGCCAGCGCCGCGTCGAGAGCATTCGCCTTGCCCGTCAGTGCACGGACTTTCGACAGGCCGGCGGATGGCGCCTCGGAGATCGCCATGAAGGCGCGGATGGCGGCGGCCTGGCCGTCGGTCAGGGCCGGGGCCTTGGCCGCGTCGGCGCGGCGCACCAGGCGCGCAGCGATCTCTCCAGGGCCGCGGCCGCCCACCGGCTCGACGCCGGCCAGCGCCCAGACCTCCTCCAGCATGGCCGCGGCCTGGGATTCGGATAGGCCGGAGAGCATGGCGGCGAGCTGCCCGCCGCTGGCCGCGGGCGCGGCCTCGCCGGCGCGGGCCAGTTCGGCGTTGAGCAGCCGGGGCCGCCCGGCGACGCGCTTCAGACGCGCGGCCAGCGCGTCGGGCAGACCCAGGGATTCGATGAAGGCCGCGAACAGGCCGACGTCGCCGAGCCACAGCGTCAGGTCGCCGCGGCCCCCCGCCACGGCGGCGCGCCAGGCGAGGCCCGCGATCTCGCTATCGGCCTGGACGGTCGCGGTCCCCAAGGGGGCAAAAAGTTCGACGCCGAGCTGGACGAACTCCTCGGGCCGTTCGCCCTCCGGCGCGGAGCGAAAGGCCGGGCCTTCGTAGACATAGCGTCCGGCCGCGGCGCCGCTTTCGATGTGCTGGCGGGCCACCGCGACGGTGAAGTCGGGTCTGAGGCAGGCTTCGGCGCCGCCCTCGGCCTGCACCACGAAGAGCCGCGCGCGCATGGCCTCGCCGGCCAGGTCGAGCAGCAGGTTGAGCGGCTGAAGGATCGGGGCGTCAACGGGCGCGGCGCCGGCCGCCGCCAGCGCGCCCCGGATGGCGGCGAGCGCCCGCGCCGGAACCGGCGGCTCGACCCTCACGGCTGCGACTCCACGATCTTGCGGACCGCCGCCACCAGTTCGGCCCGCGGCACGGTCATCTGGCCGGGCCGCTCGGCGCGCCAGGCGGCGTTGTCGGTGACGCCGGACGCCAGTTCGCGCCCAAGGTCGAGGTCCTTCAGGGTCACCGTTCCGGCGGCGAACTCATCGCCGCCGATGATCACCGCGGCGGGCGAGAGCCGGCGGTCGGCGTATTTCATCTGCGGGCGCATGCCGGAGGTCCCGAGATAGACCTCCGCAGCGAGGCCGGCCGCGCGCAGTTCGCCGGCCACGGCCATGTAGTCGGCCATCCGCTCCTGATCGAGCACCAGCACGACGACCGGCCCGCGCGAGTCCGCCGCCAGATCCCGCCCGGCCGCCTTAAGCGCCGCGGCCAGCCGGGTGACGCCGAAGGAGAAGCCGGTGGCCGGCGTCCGCTCGCCGGTGAACCGCGCCACCAGATCGTCATAGCGCCCGCCCCCGCCGATCGAGCCGAAGCGCATGGGTTGGCCCCTATCGTCCGTGGTCTGAAGAAGCAGCTCCGCCTCGAAGACCGCGCCCGTGTAGTACTCGAGCCCGCGCACCACCGACGGATCGAAGGCCGCGCGGTCCGCGCCGACCCCCAGGCCTGCGAGCGCCGCGTCGATGGCGGCCAGCTCGGCCAGGCCCTCGTCACCCTCCGCTGAGCCGCCGATGACGTCGGCCAGCCTGGCGAGAGTCCCGGCACGGTCCCCTGTCCCGGCGGCGGTGAAGGCCAGCACCCGCTCGGCGGCGGCGGCCGTCAGCCCCGCGCCCTTGGTGAAATCGCCGGACTCGTCCTTGCGGCCCTCGCCCAGCAGCAGGCGCACCCCGTCGGGCCCCAGGCGGTCGAGCTTGTCGACGGCGCGCAGCACCACCAGCTTCTGACCTTCGCTGGTCACCCCGGCGGCGGTCATCAGGCCGTTGAGCAGCTTGCGGTTGTTGATCTTCACGATGGCCGAGCCGGCCGGCAGGCCCGCGGCTTCCAGCCCGGCCACCGCCATGGCGATGATCTCGGCGTCGGCTTCGGGCCGCGCGGAGCCCACCGTGTCGGCGTCGCACTGGACGAATTCGCGATAGCGGCCGGGGCCGGGCTTCTCGTTCCTCCACACCGTCCCGAAGGCGTAGCGGCGGAAGGGCTTGGCGAGCGTCTCCCAGTTCTGGGCGGCGAAGCGGGCGAGCGGCGCGGTCAGGTCGTAGCGCAGCGCCATCCATTGTTCGTCATCATCCTGCAGGGCGAAGACGCCCTCGTTGGGACGGTCGGCGTCCGGCAGGAACTTGCCCAGCGCGTCGGCGAATTCGAAGGCCGGCGTGTCCAGGGCCTCGAAGCCGTAGCGTTCATAGACCTCGGCCACGGCGGCCAGGATCTTCCGCTCGGCGGTGAGGTCGCGGGCGCGACGGTCGACAAAGCCGCGCGGGGAGCGGGCTTCGGGGCGAGGGGCGTCGGAGGTCATGGCGTCGCGCTTACCGGCTGCGGCGTCTGCACTCAAGGAAGCTATTGGGGAAGGAAGGCGGTCCATCGTCGTGTCCTTGGGAGGAAGGGGCGACGGACGGAGCTGAAATCGATCGAGCCCCGTCCGCGAAAGCGGGGCTCGGAGAGGGTGCGCTTAGGCCAAGCGTTCCCGAACCGAACCCGCCAGGGTCGGATGGTGGTGGCAGCCGTGGTGATGGGCGAAACCGCTCATGGGGACGGGCCTATAGCGAAGGAAGGTGAACAAATCCAGACGCCTTATCCGATGACGCCGGTTCCGCCGGTGGCCGCGATGACCTGGCCCTGGATGAATTCGGCCTCGGGGCTCAGTAGGAACTCCACCAGCGAGGCGTAGTCGCTGTCGCGGCTGGCGCGGCCGGAAGGGTTGGACCTGGCCGCGCGTTCGACCACCGCTGTCGCGGCCTCTTCGCTTCCCACCATCGAGGCCACCGAGGTGGTGTGGACCAGCCCCGGCGCCACGCCATTGATCCGCACCCCGCGCGGCGCGAGCTCGGCCACCAGATAACGGATGATCGCTTCCGCCAGGGCCTTGCCGACCCCAAGCGCGCCATAGTTCGCCGAGGGGATCCGCGCGCCCATGCTGGTGATGAACACCACGCTGGAGCCGCGCCCCAGCAGGTGTTGAGCGGCGTGGACGAGGTAGAGCAGCGACGGGCCGTTGGTCTCGATCGCCTGGCGGAATTTCGCGAGGTCGGCCCCCAAGAGGGTCGTCGGATAGATCAGCGCGGCGGAATGCACGATGTGGCTCAGGCCATGGCCCTGGCTTTCGACCTCTGCGATCAGGGCGGCGGCGCCCTCCACAGTTCCGACATCGCCCTTGAGGGCGACCGCCTCGCCGCCGGCCCGGACGATCTCGGCGACAGCGGCCTGGGCGGCTGCATCGTCGCCATGATAGGCCAGCGCCACGCGGCCATGGACCGGAGCCAGACGCCTGGCGATGGCAAGGCCGATGCCCTTGGTCCCGCCCGCGACCAGGACAGTCATCCCCTGAGCTTCCCGATCAGCGCCGCCGTCGAAGGGTCGTGCGCGGCGGCGGGGCCGCCCTGGAGCTCGCCAAGCACCCGGCTGGCCAGGCTCTTGCCCAGCTCGACGCCCCACTGGTCGAAGCTGTTGATCCCCCAGAGCACCCCCTCGACGAAGGTCTTGTGCTCGTAGAGCGCCAGGAGGGCGCCGAGCCGCATCGGGTCCAGGCGATCCAGAAGGATGAAGGCCGAGGGGCGGTCGCCGGGGAAGGTTCGCTGCGGGGCGAGCGTTTCGATTTCGGCGGCCGGGACGCCCTTGGCGGTCAGCTCAGTGCGGACGTCGGCCTCCGTGCGGCCGACCATCAGGGCCTCGGCCTGGGCGACGGCGTTGGCGAGCAGGATGGTCTGGGCGGCGGGGTCGCCTTCGGAGGCCTCGCGCACGGCGATGATGTCGAGCGGGATCGCGTCGGTCCCCTGGTGCATCAGCTGGAAGAAGGCGTGCTGGACGTTGGTCCCCGCGTCGCCGAACACCGCCGCGGCGGTGGCGTGGGCGACCGGACGGCCATCGGCGGTCACTCGCTTGCCGTTGGACTCCATCTCCAGCTGCTGCAGGAAGTTGGGCAGCAGGCGAAGGCGCTGGGCGTAGGGCACGACGGCGCGGACCGGGCGGCCCAGGCCATTGCGGTTGAAGATGTGGGCCAAGGCCAGCAGCACCGGGGCGTTGGAGGCCAGCGGCGCCGCCTGAAAGTGAGCGTCCATGGCCGCGGCCCCGGCCAGCAGTCCCTCGAAGGCCTCCGCGCCCAGGCCGATGACGCAGGAGAGCCCCACCGCCGACCAGACCGAATAGCGCCCGCCCACCCAGTCGCGGAAGCCGAACACCTGGTCGGCCCGGACCCCGAAGGCCGTCACGAGATCGAGGGCCGTGGAAACCGCCACCAGATGGGCGTCGCCTTGGGGGCCCAGCGCCGCACGCAGCCAGGCTTTCGCCGTCTGCGCATTGGTCATGGTTTCCTGCGTGGTGAAGGTCTTGGAGACCACCACCACCAGGGTCTGCGCGGGATCGAGGTCCTGCAGAGCGAAGACCGCCTCGGCCGGATCGACATTGGCGATGAAGCGCAGGTCGATTTGCGGACTGACGGGCCGCAACGCCTCCCAGACGAGGCGGGGCCCGAAGTCAGAGCCGCCGATGCCGATGTGGACGACGTGGCGGAAGGGCTTGCCCGTCGCCCCCGTCAGCCCGCCCGAGCGCACCGCTTCTGCGAAGGCCGCCATCCGGACACGCGTGGCGTCGACCTCGGCGGAGACCGGTTCGCCCTGCGCCCGGAAGTCCGAGCCCTTGGGCGCGCGCAGCGCCATGTGCAGGGCCGCGCGGCCCTCCGAGGCGTTCATGGTCTCGCCGGCGAACAGGCGCGCGCGAGCAACCTCGACGCCGCAGGCTGCGGCCAGGTCGAGGCTGGCGTGCAAGTCGGCCAACGACCAGGGTTGCTTGGAGAGATCGAGATCGAGGCCGGCGGCGCTCAGCGTCAGCCGCGCGAGGCGCTCAGGCTCGGCGGCGAACAGGTCCACGATGCGCCGGCACCGCGCACCCGCCGCAGCGGCCTCCAGAGCCTTCCAGGCCGTCGTCAGGTCCGCCACGTCACCGTCCCCCTCAGAAGCCGCCCGCCGCACCGTAGCGGATGCTGCAGCCATAGGGCGCGGTGACCGGCGTGGCCACCGCCCGCCCGGCCTTCAGGTCGGCCAGCGCCAGGGCGACATAGGGCTTGGCTCCCTTCAGGCTCGACGGGTCGGCGTAGGGCCGGTCGTCGATCCCGCCCATGTAGACCAGCCGCCCGGCGGCATCGATGACGAACATATGCGGCGTCACCTTGGCCCCATAGGCCCGTCCGATCTTGCCGTCGCCGTCCAGCAGGATGGCCGTCGCGGCCGATTTCACCTTTCCCCGCCAGGCGAGCGCCGCCTGCGGGGTGAAATAATCCGCCCGGCCAGGCGCCGCCGAGGACACCGTCAGCCAGACCACACCCTGCTTGCGAGCGCTCTTCTGCAGCTTCTGCATGGTTCCGGAATTGTAGTGCTTGGCTGTGTAGGGGCAGTCGCTGCTGATCCACTCCAGCACCACGACCTTGCCGGCGAAGTCCTTCAGCGCGCGGACGTGGCCCTCGGCGTCCATGGCCTGGAAGTCGGGCGCCGGCGCGTCGATCTGCGGTGCGGCCGCCGCTGCGCCGGCGACGCTCAAAAGGGCGGCGGCGATCAGCAAGGCCCGGCGATGGAGACGCATCTCATTCACGATTTGTCGGCGGCCTCCACCGCCTTGACCACGATATCCGGCGTCAGGATCGACGGCAGGATGGCGGCCTCGCCGCCGTGCGTCCCGTACATCAGGTAGAGCGGCACGCCGGCCCGGCCATGGCTGGCCAGTTCAGCGGCGATGGTGGCGTCGCGCTTGGTCCAATCGGCCTTCAAATAGGCGACCTTGTGGCGCGCGAAGGCCTGGGCGACCGCGTGGGTGGAAAGCGCCACCCTGTCGTTGACCTGGCAGGAGACGCACCAGGCGGCGGTGTAGTTGACGAACACCGGCCGGCCCTCGGCGCGCAGTTCGGCGACGCGGGCGGGGCTGTAGGGTTCGGTGGACAGTTCGGCGACCTTGTTCTCCGGCCAGGCGACGGCGGTCACCGACAGGACCACCAGCATGAACACGATCATCTCCGTCACCGTGGTCAAACCGCCCGTCGCCGCCCGGCGCTGCCGCAACCCCAGCAGCCAGCCGGCGAGCGCCACCAGGATCGCGGCGGTGAACAGCTTGGCGAGGTCTTCCGGCCCCGCCTGCTGGGCCAGGACCCAGGTGAGCCAGGCCGCCGCGGCGTACATCGGGAAGGCGAGCGCCTTGCGGAAGGTCTCCATCCAGGGGCCGGGCCTGGGCAGGCGCGAGAGCACGCCCGGCGCATAGGCCACCAGCACGAAGGGCGCGGCGAAGCCGAGGCCCAGGAACAGGAAGACCGTCAGGGCGGCCGCCGGCGTCTGGGTGAGCGCCCAGCCCAAGGCCGGACCCATGAAGGGCGCCGTGCAGGGTGCGGCCACCACCACCGCCAGGGCGCCGGTGAAGAAGGCGCCGGCCAAGCCGCTCTTGTTGGCGAGGCCCGAGCCCGCGCCCTGAAGCGAGGTTCCGACCTCAAACAGGCCCGAAAGGTTCAGCGCCACCGCCAGCATCAGCAGCGCCAGGACCGCCACCACGGGCGGGGACTGCAGCTGGAAGCCCCAGCCGACCGCGGAACCCGCGGCCTTGAGCGCGATCAGCCCGCCCGCCAGCGCCAGGAAGGTTGCGATCGACCCCGCCCCGAACGCCAGCCCCTGGCGCCTGGCCGCCATGCTCTCCCCGCCGTGGCCGGCGAGCGAGGCGGCCTTCATGGCCAGGATCGGGAAGACGCAGGGCATCAGGTTGAGGATCAGGCCACCTAGGAAGGCGAAGAGGGCGGCGGCCGCGAGGCCGAGATCCGCGCCGGGCGCGCCTTTCGCGGCCGGAGGCCCAAGGCCCGAGGCGCCGGGCGGCGGCGCGCCGGCGGTCGCGGCGACCTCATAGGCCTTGCCGCCGAAGGCCAGGACACCGGCCAGCGTCGGCGGCGCCTTGCCGCCCTGGAAGGCGTAGCCGGAGGTCAGCGTCAGGGTAAGTCCCTGCTTGCCGCCCTCGATGGCCTGCGGCTTGGCGTGGTCGATGACGGTGGCGTCGAAGGGATAGAAATAGGCCCCGGCCAGGTCCGCGCCCTTGAGCGCCGCGCCGGTGATGGCGAGCGCTACGCTCGGACCGTGCGGCTGGAAGGTCGCCGTCAGCCCGGCGGGCTGGGGCGCGGCGGCGAACGCATGGGCGATCGGGCCGGCCCACTTCGAATCCACCGGCGCAGGCCCTGCCGTGACCGGAAGCGTGATGCTGAGCGCATCGTCCTCGGGGATGCAGACCTCGGCGCAGACCAGCAGCGAGACCGCGGCATGCAGCGTGACCTTGTCGCCGGGCCTGGCGGTCGCCGGCGCGGTCACCGCCATCGGCAACAGGACCTCGCCCTCGTAGCCATAGTTCATCAGGGGGCCGACGGGGATGCGCTGCGGGGCCGGCCAGGTGAACTCGCCCACCTGCCAGCCCGCGGGAAGGGTCCATTTGATCCGGGTCGGCTCGCCTGAGTCCCCCGAATTGCGCCAATAGGTGTGCCAGCCCTTCTGGATCTGCTGGCGCAGCGCGACATGGATGGTCCCGCCCGGCGCCAGCCCCTGATGGTCGGCCACCAGCTCGGCGGCCACATGGCGGGTCGCGCCGGGGGCCTGGGCCGCCGCCGGAAGCGCCATCATCAGCGCCAGGATCACGCTCGCCCAGAACCGCATCATCGCCTCGTTACGCCCCGTCAATCGGGCGTATATGGCCCGGCTTCGCGGCTTGCGCAAAGCGGCGCTCGACTTGACCGGCAGCGCACCGGCATCATCGCCGGATCCGGCCTTCCAGAATCCTTGAGGACCCGCCCGTGCCAGCTTCCTTCGACGACATCCAGATCGGCCAGGTGGTCTCGCTGGGGGCGGCCGCGGTGGAGCCCGAGGCCCTGCAGGCGTTCGCCACGGCCTTTACTCCCGGCTGGGCGGTGGAACGCGGGGCGCCGGACGCCATGGTCTATGCGATCTGGGCCAAGCTGGACGCGCTGGCCCACACCGACTGGCCACAGACCAAGCGGCTCGGGGTGGATGCATTGCGCTGGGTGCGTAACCCGCCGGCCGGCGAACTCCTGCGCGGGCGCATGACCATCATGGCCAAAGACCCGGTGGGCGACGGCAAGGGCATCATCATCGCCCAGCACGACCTCCTGGACGAGGCGGGCCGGCTGGTCTTCTCGTGCCTGACGCGGAGCGTCTTCGCGCGCTAGCTGTTGGCGGCGGCCGGCTGCGCCAGCGCCTGCTTCTGCAGGGTCAAGGCGATCAGCCGGTCCCAGCAGAGCAGCGAGATCAGGTGGGCGTAGATCTGCGGCAGCGCGCCGTTGTCGCGCAGCTCGATAAACTTGTCGGCCGGCAGCGCATTCAGCTTCTCCTCGGAGACCCCGAAATATTCGGCGATCTTCTGGGGCTCACCCGGGGTGCCGTCGGCATTGGGGGGCGTGAAGCTGGCGGTCTTGGTCTCGAACAGATCCAGGTCCTTGAGCAGCTGCACGAAGCTCGCGGTCCGTTGCCGCTCGATCTCGAAGTTGTTGCAGAATTCGATGCAGTTCTTGGTGTACTGGCTGGGCTGGCCGTCGGCCTCGAAGAACGGCAGGTCCGGGTCGGTTTCCGCGAAGAACTCGGCGGCGCGGTCGACGCACAGCACCATCTGCTTGGCGTTGTCGTCGTTGGCGAAGACGAACGGATAGCGGCGGATATAGGCCGGCACATAGGCTCCGGCCTCGAACAGGCCTTCCTCGCGCAGGAACATGTTCTCCCCGGCGTTCAGGCCCATCACCGAGATCGGCAGCTTCTCGTCGCCCACGAAGATGATCGGGCCGGTCATGGCGGCCGGCGGGAATTCGCCCACGGTCAGTGGAATGGCGTGGCCCACCCTCGCGAAGCCGAACGGGCCGTCCATGCTCCTGACGCCCATCTTGCCGTGGACTTCGGGCGAGAGCGGCTCGGGCTGCTGGTAGAAGAGGACGTTGCCGGTGATGCCAGGCTGGGCGGTGGTCGTCATGAAGCGCCTTCGAGAACGAGGAGGGCCGCGCGGGCGAAAGGGGCCGCCCACGGGAAGTCGCCGCTTCTAGCCGATCAGGCCCCCGCTCGCAAATGCGGCCCCTGGCCGCTTGCACGCTCAGGTCCGAGGGGCTTTGATCCTGGGCATAATTCAGCGGCCGCCCGTGTTTGCCTGAGAAAAGAGGGGGCCAGCCCATAATCGGAGGACCATTCGTGCCCATCTTTTATCCGGACATCCTCGATCAGAAGACCGCGCCGCGCACCTTTACCTACGGCGACAAGGACGTGATGCTCTATGCGCTGGGCGTCGGCATGGGGCGCGACCCCATGAACGAGACGGAACTGGCCTTCGTCTACGAGAAGAACCTGAAGGTGATCCCGACGGCGGCGACCGTGCTCTCCTCGGCCGGCGGCCGGCCGGCCCGCGGCGCCGACCAGGTCGAGCAGAAGCCGGGGCATCGGCCCAGCCAGATCAACTTCCTGATGGTGGTGCACGGCGAGCAGAAGGTGGAGCTGCACAGGCCGCTGCCCACATCGGGGACCTTCACCGCCCAGGGTCGCACGATCGGCGCCTACGACAAGGGCAAGGACAAGGGCGCGGTCATCATCAACGAGACCACCTGGACCGACGAGGCGGGCGAGAAGGTCGCCACTCTGACCGGCTCGACCTTCGCCCGCGGCGACGGCGGGTTCGGCGGTCCCTCGGAGGGCCAGCCCGAGCCGCACGAGATCCCAAGCCGCAAGGCCGACCTTTCCGTCGACATCGAGACCCGCGAGGACCAGGCCCTGCTCTACCGCCTGAACGGCGACCGCAACCCGCTGCACTCCGACCCCGAGAGCGCCAAGCGCTCCGGCTTCCCGCGGCCGATCCTGCACGGGCTTTGCACCTACGGCATCACCTGCCGCGCGGTGCTGCAGGCGATCACCGACTTCGATCCGGAGCAGATCCTCAGCCACCAGGCGCGGTTCTCCGCGCCGGTGTTCCCGGGCGACACCATCACCGTCGATCTCTGGAAGGACGGGCCAGTGATTTCGTTCGAAGCCCGCGTCAAGGCGCGCGGGGCCACCGTCATCAAGAATGGCATGACCGTTCTGCGGTCCTGACCCTCTTCAAGAATTAGCGACGCTGACTTGATCCGATCCCTGGTTCTGACCGGCGCGGCCGTCCTGATGCTGGGCGCCGCGCCGGCGCCGAACTGCCCGGCCGGCTAGGGCCGGGGCGACGCGAACACGATGTGTCGTCTCAGCGGGTGGTCCGCCGCCAGCAGGGGATGGTCGAAGTCGCGCGCCGCCATGCGGGTCATCCCCAGCCGCTGCATCACCGCCTGCGAACGGAGGTTCGTGGTCCCGGTGAACGCCAGGATTTCCGGCGCGTCGGTGCGGGCGAAGCCGTCCGCGATTACCGCGCGGGCGGCCTCCACCGCGAACCCGGAGCCCCAGGCGTCGGGCGCGAGCGCCCAACCGATCTCCAGCCCCATGAGGACAGGCGCGAGGCCCTCAGGCGTCGGCGCCAGGCCGCAATGACCGATCATCCGCCCGTCGCTCTTGCGCTCGATGGCCAGGCGCCCGAGCCCCGTCTCGTCGAGGCTCTGCGTGAAGCGCACCACCCGCTCATAGGCCTGGTCGCGGCTGAACGGGCCGCCCAGCCACTTGCCGACCTCCGGGTCGACCATGATGTCGGCATAGGGCTCAAGGTCCGCGTCACGCCAGACCCGCAGGATCAGCCGGTCCGTCTCGATCAAGCGGGCCTGCCTTGCGTGAGCGCGCCATAGAGGTCGGGCCGACGGTCGCGGAAGAAGCCCCAGGCGGCGCGGTGGGTGGCCAGGAAATCGAGGTCGAATTCGGCGCTGAGCACACCTTGGTCCTCGCGCCCGAAGTCGGCGACCAAGTCCCCGCGATGGTCGGCGATGAAGCTCGAGCCATAGAAGCTCTGGCCGCCGTTGGGATAGTTCTCCCAAGGCTCGAAGCCGGTGCGGTTGGCGCCCACCACCGGGATCACGTTGGAGACCGCGTGCCCTTGCATGGCGCGCCGCCAGGGAGCCGCCGTGTCGAGGGTGGCGTCGTGCGGCTCCGAGCCGATGGCGGTGGGATAGAGCAGCACCTCGGCGCCCATCAACGCCATGGCGCGAGCGGCCTCGGGGTACCACTGGTCCCAGCAGATGCCGACGCCGAGGCGTCCGAAGCGGGTGTCCCAGACCTTGAAGCCGGTGTCGCCGGGCCGGAAATAGTACTTCTCCATATAGCCGGGACCGTCGGGGATGTGGCTCTTGCGGTAGACGCCGAGCAGGGAGCCGTCGGCGTCGGCCACCACGATGCTGTTGAAATAATGCGGCCCCTCCCGCTCGAAGATCGAGATCGGGATCACCACGCCGAGCTCCGCGGCCAGCGGCGCGAGCGCGGTGACGCAGGGGTGCGCCTTCCACGAATGCGCCTCCTTGAACCAGCGCTCCTCCTGGGCGACGCAGAAGTAGGGACCCTGGAACAGCTCCGGCGGCAGGATCACCTGGGCGCCCTGGCCGGCGGCCTCGCGGATCAGTTCGGCCACGCGGGCGATGTTGGCGCCGAGGTCCATGCCGAAGGACGCCTGGAGCGCCGCCACCTTGATCTTGCGGGTCATCAGGCGGGCTCCTGCTGGGTGATGCAGTGGAAGGATCCGCCGCCGGTGAGGATCGCCCGCGACGGCAGGCCGATCACCTGGCGGCCGGGGAACAGGTGCTCCAGCGCCTGGACGGCGAAGGCCCCGGGGGTTTCGGCGTAGATCGGCACGATCACGGCGGAATTGGCGATCAGGAAATTCATGTGGCTGGCCGGCGCGGCCTTGCGCCCGCCTTTGCCGGTATTTGGCCCGTCGATCCAGCCGGGCGAGGGAATGCGCATGACCTGCAGCTTGCGGCCGGCCGCATCGGTCATGCCGGCGAGGCGGCTGGCCGCGTCGTCATAGGCCCGGGCGTTGGGGTCGCCTCGGCCATAGGCCACCGGACAGGCGACGACGCCCGGCGCCACGAAGCGCGCCAGGTTGTCCACGTGACCGTCAGTGTGGTCGTTGGCCAGGCCCTCGCCCAGCCAGAGCACCTTCGTCGCGCCCAGCGCCTGGGCCAGGGCGGCCTCCGCATCGGCCTGGCTCCAGCCGCGATTGCGGTTTGAGTTCAGCAGGCACTGGTCGGTGGTCAGCACCGTGCCCTCGCCGTCGTGATCCAGCGCCCCGCCCTCGAGGATGAAGCCGAATTCGTTGAGCGGCGCACCGGCCGCCGCGGCGATCTGGCCGGCCACCGTGTCGTCGTGCGGCAGCTGGTACTTGCCGCCCCAGCCGTTGAAGCGGAACCCCTGAGCGACCAGCCCCTGCGGCCCACGGGCGAAAATCGGGCCGGTGTCCCTGAGCCAGATGTCGCCGAAGGCGCCGGTGACGATCTCGACCTCGGCCGCCTGGCCCAGCAGCCGCCGCGCCTCGTCCGCACCCTCTGGCGTACCGGTCATCAGCCGCACGCGCTCACCGCCGGGGCCGGCCAGCGCGCGGGCCAACGCCGCCACCTCGGCCTGGGCCGCGGGCAGGTCGTCCTCCCACAGCTCCGCATGGCTGGGGAAACCCAGCCACATGGCCCTATGGGGCGCCCACTCGGCGGGAACGGTGACGGTCATGGAATGCCTCAGAGACCCCGAGCCGCGGGCAAATGGGCCGCGGCGCCGCCGTCGTCAAGCGGCGTTGCGTCCGCCCAACGAAAAGGGGCGGCCCGTCGCCGGACCGCCCCCTATGTCGGTTTCGCGGAACCCGCTCCTAGAACTGCGCGTGCAACGTGACCGAGAGGGTCCGCGGGGCGTTGTAGGTGTAGAAGAACGACTTCGCCCCGATTGTGCCGCCCGGCACCACCACCGCGGTGGCGTTGGTGACCGAGGAGACACGGTCGGGCTGGCGGGTGTTGGTCAGGTTGGAGACGTTGAACTGCAGGTAGGTGTTCTGCGCGCCCCACCAGGTGATTGGCATGCGGGCATCGACATTCACGAAGGTCGTGTCGGGCATCGAGACGGTATTCATGTCGTCGAGGAACCGCTTGGCCTTGTACTCGACATTGCCGCCGACATCGATCCAGCCGAAGTCATAGCGCGCGTTCATCGAGTAGGCCTGGTCAGGCGACAGCACCAGTTCCTTGCCCTTGGTGGGCAGGGCGAGCGCCAGCGTGCCGGCCGTGGCGACCACTTCGTCCGACATCACCTTGCTCTTGGAGAACTCGGCGTTGGCGTAGATCGTGAAGTGCTCGAAGGGATGCGCACCGGCCTCCAGGTCGACACCGTAGATGCGGATGTTGCCGAGGTTGCGGTCGATGCTCACCGTCGGGTCGGTCGGGTCGAAGGACTGGACGATGTGGTTCTTCCACTCGACATCCCAGAGGCTGAAAGAAGTGGTGATCGCACTCGTCTGATAGCGCCAGCCAACCGCGTAGTTGTCCGAGCTTTCCGGCTGCACCACCGCCGTCGCAGACGTGTAGAGGTCGTCGGTCTTCGGCGCTGAGAAGCCCTGGGCGTAGGTGGCGTAGACCTGCTGGGCGTCGCTCAGCCGATAGGTGACGCCGACGTTCGGCAGCACGTGCTTGTAGTTGACGGTCTGACGGAACGGCAGGCGGAAGTTTGGCAGGCCGGTGAGCGGGTCGTACTTGATGGTGGTCGAACCGGCGCCGAGCAGGATGGTGTTCAGGTTGACCGCATTGCTCGGCTTGGCGTTGGCCGGCGCCGTCGAGAAGGCCGCGATGTCCTTCGCCAATGCGCTCTGCACCAGGGTCGGATCGACCGAGTCGCACTGCACCGTCGTGCCGTTGAAGGTGTAGCAGAACTGGTTCAGTTCGCGTTTGAAGAAGGGCGCCCGCACCCCGATGTTGATGTGCAGGCGGTCATCCATGAACTTGCCGATGTAGTTGGCGGCGACCTGGTTCAGCAGGGCGACGGAGGCGCGGTCGCGGGTGCGCAGGATGCTTCCGTCGGACGTCTTCACCTTGGTCGAACCCCAGCCATCCTTACCGCCGAAGATACTGCCGGGAAGGCCGGTCACCGGATCGATATAGCCCAGCTCGCCGGTCTGGCGGTGATGGGCGTCATCGAAGGTGTAGTTCAGCGAGAAGTGATTGTTTTCGTCCAGGTCGTAGAGCACCGCCGTCAGCAGGCCGTAGCGGCGGGTGTTGGTGTTGCTGGGGCCGTAGAGGTTGACCGTGTCCAGCGTGTCGCCATCGCCGTTCAGGTCGACGCCGGGCGCGTTGACGTTGTTGCCCTTCAGGCGGGGATCGTTCTCCTTGGTGGCGAACACGCCGCCGCCGTTGGCCAGGGTGTAGAAGAACGACGGGTCGAAGGTCACGCTCAGCTTGTCGTTGATCGAGAACTTTGAGGTGCCGCGGATGGTGCCGAAGATCACCGGGTTCGGGTGCAGACCCCAGTAGTTGCCTTCCAGACCGCCGCCGAACGGGTCATTGCCCTGCAGGAAGCCGGGATTAATGCCCTTGTTAATTATCTGGGAGGTTGGAGGTCCCACCGGCGGGGTGTCGATGTGGTTGAAGATCGCTGTCGGGGGCGCCCACTGGGTGTTGTAGTCGAGGTTGTTCTTGCCGATGCCGAACTGCGGCTGGTCGAACTGGGCCGGCGAGGACGTGTCGTAGAAGTAGTCATGCTCGAGCAGGAAGCCGGCCGCCAGGCTCACGAAGTCGCTGCCCTTCAGCGGCTGGTAAATGCGGGCGTCGAAGCCCTCCTTCAGTTCGTCGCCGGCGCCGACAAACTTGTCGTAGTGGTCGTAGTTGGCGGACAGCATGAAGCGGGTGCCCCAGGGGCCGAACTCGCCGGTTTCGCCTTCGACATAGTAGCGGGTGAGGTTGTTGCTGCCGACGGTGGGCGCAATGATCAGCTCACGATCCTTGGTCGGAATCTTCGAGATGATGTCGACGGAGGCGCCCAGCGCCGACGCGGTCGGGCTGTCCACCGAGGTGGCGCCCAGGTTCACCGTAATGTGGTCGGTGATTTCCGGCAGCAGATATTCGCCGGGGAAGATGGCGTAGTTGCCGGAGTCGTTGACAGGCACGCCGTCGATGGTGATGCCGATGTGCGGACCGTCGAAAGCGTGGATGCGCAGGTCGCCCGACAGGTTGCCGTAGGAGTCCTCCGAGGTGTAGCTCACGCCCGGCAGCAGGTTGATGAGCTGGGCGAAGTTCTGGCCCGCCGCCTGGTGCGAGAAGAACTCCTGGTTGATGATCGCGACGTCCTTGGCCTCCTGGACCTGGGTGATCACTCCGGAGACCGTCGGCTGCCCACGGGCGCCGGTGACGATCAGTTCTTGGACTTGCGTGGCGGTCGACTGCGCGAACGCGCTGCCAGCCAGAAGCAGGCTCGTGGCCAAGGCGGTGGTCGCGCACAATGCGCGGTTCAGTTTCAGCTGCATGGTATCCCCTCTTAGATCGCCCCGAGACCGCCACCCCAGACGGCCCCGATGTCTTGATTTAGCCCTATAGCGTGCAAATGGCATCCGATGGTGACGCTTTTGCTACGGTGATAACGGGTCGCGTCACGAAGCCGAATGGTGTGGCGCCGGCGCCCTCCTGCGGGCGCCCGGTTGCGGTTAGGGTCCGGCCCCATGGCCGGTCTCCCGATGTCTGAACTGCCGTCAAAGGAGGTTGACGCCGACGCGCGCGCCGCCCTGCTGCTGACCGCGGGCCTGACGCTCGCCCGGCTGATCGCACTGTTCCGTACACCACTGGAGCTCTACCCCGACGAGGCGCAGTACTGGCTTTGGTCGCGGGCGCTGGCGTTCGGCTACTATTCCAAACCCCCCATGGTCGCCTGGGCGATCTGGGCCTCCACGGCGTTCGGCGGAGACACCGAGCCGTGGGTGCGGCTGCCCGCGGTGCTGTTCCAGGGCGCGGCGACCCTGACGGTCTTCTGGATCGGCCGCGGGCTCTACGGGTCGAGGACCGCGCTGGCCGCCGCGGCGCTCTATGCTTTCACGCCGGCGATCCAACTGTCGGCCACCGTGGTCGCCACCGACGCGCCGCTCTTGTTCTTCATCGGGCTGGCGATCTGGGCCTATGTGGGCCTGCAGGGCGCTGCGGGTCGTCGGCGGCTCCTGCTGGCTGCGGGCCTGGGCGCGGCCCTGGGCCTGGCCTTTCTCAGCAAGTACGCCGCGATCTACGCCCTCATCGGCATCGGCCTGCACACAGGCGTCTCGCCGGCCGCCCGGCGGAGGTGGTCGCCGGCCACGGCGGGACTGGCGCTGGCGGCCTTCCTGGCGGTCATCGGGCCGAACCTCGCCTGGAACGCCGCCCATGGATTCGCCACCTTCCAGCACACCGCCGCAGACGCCCACTGGACCCGCTCGGCGTTGTTCAATCCGGGGAAGTTCGGCGCGTTCCTGGCCGCCCAAGTCGCGATATTCGGGCCCATTCCATTCGCGGTGCTGATCGCCGGGTCAGGTCTTCTGGCCTGGCGCCGGCGCCTGGAGCCGGCCGACGTCCTGCTGCTCTGCTTCGCCCTGCCGCCGCTGGCCATCGTGGCGGCGCAGGCCTTCGTCAGCCGCGCCCACGCCAACTGGTCGGGGGCGGGCTATCTGCCCGGCGCGATCCTGGTGGCCGCCTGGCTGATGCGCTGGCGCGCGCGCAGGACGCTGATCGCGGCGCTGGCCATGGGCGCGGCGGTGGCCGCCGGTTTCCTGGCGCTCGTCCTGCAGCCTCGCATCGCCGACAGTCTGGGCCAGGCGAATAGCCTGAAACGCGCCCGTGGCTGGGGGCAGAGCGCCGAGGTCGTGGTGCGCAAGGCGCGCGAGGCCGCGCCGGAAGGCCTGAGCGCGATCGCCGTGAACAACCGCTTTCTCTATTACTCGCTGGCCTATTACGGGCGCGCCTACTTCCGCGAGCCGCTGGCCGCCCCGCTGAAGATCTGGGTCCGCGGCGAAAGCGCCGGCAACCAGGCCGAGGCCAGCGCGCCGCTCACGCCCAAGGACGGTCAGCGCGTCCTGGCGGTGGCCTACGAGAGCTGGTTCAATACCGAAATGGCCGCCGACTTCGCCCGCGTCGAGGCCCCGGAGATCGACGACGTCTGGCTGGACCGCGGGCGCCAGCGGACGCTGGACATGTTCGTGGGCGTTGGCTTCCGCCCACGGCCGCGCGATCCGAAGACCGGCTACCCGACGCCGCCGTGGCGCCCGGGAAACTCCGTCAGCCTTTCCCCCAAACTCTAGGAAGCCTTCGCGGTTTTCACAGGCCGGGTTTTCGGCTGGTTCGCCGCGAACACCGTCGTCGGCTTGGCGACGTAGCGATCCGGGAACACCTGGCGCAGCATGGCCACCTTGGGGACGTCGTAGGTGGCGATATAGGGTTGATCGGGGTGCAGGAGGAGGTAGTCCTGGTGGTAGTCCTCAGCCTTGAAGAACCCTTTCAGCGGGTCGACGCGCGTGGCGATCGGCTTCTTGAACACGTGGGCGTCATTCAGCTGCTGGATATAGGCCTCGGCCACCCGCTTTTGGTCGGGGTTGGCGTAGAAGATTTCGCCCCGATACTGCGGCCCCTCGTCGGGGAACTGCATGTTGACCTGGGTCGGGTCGGTGGCGACCGTGAAGAAGATCCGCAGCACCTCGCCATAGCTGATCTGCTGCGGGTCGAAGACGATCTGCACCGATTCCGCGTGGCCGGTCCGCCCCGTGCTGACCAGTTCGTATTGCGCCAACGCGCCCGGACCGCCGGAATAGCCGGAATAGACCTTCTGCACGCCCTTCACGTGTTCGAACACGCCCTGGACACCCCAGAAACAGCCGCCGGACAGAACCGCGGTCTCCATCTTGCCGGCCGCGGTCGGTGCGGCATCGATCTTGGGCGCGGGCAGCGCCTGAGCCGGTGAGGCAGCCTCGGCCTGCGCGATATGCACGGTCCCACCGGCGACCGTCAGGGCCAGAAGGCCGCAGGCCGCAGCGACTAGGGCGAGTTTGGCGGAGGTCATCAAGGTCTCTCCAAGCGATGTCGATCAACTGAGTATACGACAAGAGCGGGCAGTTGGTTACAGCGCCGCGACCTTCACCTCGAACTCGGCCTCGGTCTTGGCCTTGACCTCGTCCAGGGTCACGCCGGGGGCGAGCTCGATCAGGGCGAGCGGGGCTTTGCCGCGCGAAACGTCGAACACCCCGAGCTCGGTGATCACCAGGTCCACGACTCGCTGGCCTGTGAGCGGCAGGGTGCAGGCCTTGACCAGCTTGGAAGCGCCGGACTTCTCGGTGTGCTCCATGACCACCACCACGCGCTTGACGCCGGCCACCAGGTCCATGGCCCCGCCCATGCCCTTGACCATCTTGCCGGGCACCATCCAGTTGGCCAGGTCGCCGGTCTGAGACACCTGCATCGCCCCCAGGACCGACAGGTCGATGTGGCCGCCGCGGATCATCGCGAAGCTCTCGGCCGACGAGAAATAGGACGTGGACGCGAGTTCCGTGATGGTCTGCTTGCCGGCGTTCACCAGATCGGGATCGATCTCGTCCGGATAGGGGAACGGCCCCATGCCCAGCATGCCGTTCTCGCTCTGTAGCGTCACCTGCACGCGGGGCGGAATATAGTTGGCCACCAGGGTCGGGATGCCGATGCCGAGGTTCACATAGAAGCCGTCGCGCAGCTCCATGGCCGCGCGGGCGGCGATCTGTTCGCGGGACCATCCTTTTTGAGAAGCGGGGGGCATCAGGCGCTCGCCTCTTCGCGCGGCCGCGTGGTCGCCTGTTCGATCCGCTTCTCGAAAACCGCGCCCTTGAAGATGCGGTCCACATAGATGCCGGGGGTGTGGATGTTGTCCTTGTCGAGCTGGCCGGTGACCACCAGCTCCTCGACCTCGACGGCGGTCACCTTGCCGGCGGTGGCCATCATCGGGTTGAAGTTCCGTGCGGTGCGCCGATAGACGAGGTTGCCCTCGTGGTCGCCCATCCAGGCCTTGACGATGGAAAGGTCCGCAGTGAGCCCGCGCTCCATCACATAGAGCTCGCCGTCGAACTCGCGGACTTCCTTGCCCTCGGCCACCAGGGTGCCGACGCCGGTCTTGGTGAAGAAGGCCGGGATGCCGGCGCCGCCGGCCCGGATGCGCTCGGCGAGCGTCCCCTGCGGATTGAACTCCAGCTCCAGCTTCCCGGAAAGGTAGAGCTCGGCGAAAAGCTTGTTCTCGCCCACGTAGCTGGAGATCATCTTCCGGATCTGGCCCCCGGCCAGCAGAATCCCCAGTCCGAAGTCGTCGACCCCGCAGTTGTTGGAGATCACCGTCAGGTCCTTGACGCCCGCCTCGCGGATCGCCGCGATCAGGTTCTCGGGAATGCCGCAGAGGCCGAAGCCGCCCGCCATGATGGTCATGCCGTCGAAGAGCACGCCCGCGAGCGCCTGGGCGGCGCCATCCACTGTCTTGCTGGCCATGGACACCGTGTTACGCCGCAATGCAGCATTTGAGAACGGGCGATCTGGGAAAAATCACCCTTAGTGTGCTGCATCCGAAGTTCGCCCTGTTCAGGGCCAGGCGCTGAGCGAACTTCAGATCCAAGAAGCACACTAGAAACATAGACTTGCCAGTGTCCTTATCGATTCCGAAGTTCGTCGGCGCCGGCCGTAAACGCTTACGAACTTCGGAATCGGGACACTGGTTGGAAGCCGGCCGGGAGGGGGTGTAGAAATCGCGGCATGAGCCAGGCCCACACCCTTCCGCCCCGCATCGCCCCCGTCTCCTTCGAGGGCTTCGAGCGCGACTTCCCGGGCTTCTCGGAGACCCTGGGCGGCTCCTTCGCCCGCTTCGGCTTCGCGGTGATCTCAGACCACGGCATCCCCCAGGGGCGCATCGACGCGGCGCTGGGGTCGGCCAAGCGGTTCTTCGCCCTCAGCGACGAACAGAAGCTGAAATACAAGCTGCCGGTGGGCGGCCAGCGCGGCTTCACCCCGTTCGGCGTCGAGACCGCAAAGGGCGAGGTCAAATACGACCTGAAGGAGTTCTGGCACGTGGGCCGGGACCTGCCGCGCGGCCACAGGTACCGCAGCCACATGGCCGACAACGTCTGGCCGGACGCCGAGGTGGCCGAGTTCCACGAAACGGTGGGCTGGCTCTATGGCGCGCTGGACAGGATGGGCCTGAAGGTGCTGGAGGCGATCGCCGTCTACCTGGGCCTCGATCGCCACTTCTTCGACGACACCGTCGACTTCGGCAATTCGATCCTGCGCCTGCTGCACTATCCGCCAATTCTTGCTCAAGAAGGTGGGCCGGTCGACGGGCCGCACCTCCGCGCCGCGGCGCACGAGGACATCAACGTCATCACCCTGTTGCTCGGCGCTGAAGAGGCCGGGCTCGAGGTCCTGGACCGCGACGGCCAGTGGCTGGCGGTCAATCCGCCTCCCGGGGCGCTGGTCTGCAACATCGGCGACATGCTGCAGCGGCTGACCAACCACAAGCTGCCGTCGACCACCCACCGGGTGGTGAACCCGGCCCCGGAGCGGCGCGGCTTTGCCCGCTACTCGACGCCGTTCTTCCTGCACTTCAACTCGGACTACGAGATCAGGACCTTGCCGAGTTGCGTCGATGCGGCCCATCCGGACCGCTACCCGACCTCGATCACCGCCGATGAATTCCTTCAGGAACGCCTGCGCGAGATCAAGCTGGCCTGAGGCCAGGCCACTCCCCGCGCCTGGGCGCGGGGAGCCAGCTTTGGCTAGTGCGAGATCCTCAGCAGGTTGAGGTCGGCCGCGATCTGCCGGAAGGCCACCTGCAAAGCCGCGCCGGTGGTCGGCAGATAGGCGTGCGAAGCGTCGGTGGCGCAGTTGGCGAGGATCGCCTGGGCCTGAGGGTCGGCCCCGCCGTGCAGGAAGCCCACAGTGTAGATGATCACGTTGTTCGGCGCGGCCTTCATCGCCGTGCAGAGCGCCTGCGCCTGGGCGAAGGAGTTGCCGTTGGGCGAAGCGCAGGCGGCATGTTCGGAGGAGGAGCCGCTGCTCCCGTCCGTGGCCGAGCTGGGGTTCGAGATCACACCCTTGCAATAGGCCGTGTTGAAGGCGCCGTCGGTCATCAGGATCACGACCTTCAGCGTGTTCGGCGTGCCGTAGGCCGCCCCCTGGCTGCCGGCGGGGAACAGGCCGCCCCAGTTGGGCGAGATCATGTACCAGCCCCAGGCCACGCCGATGTGCCCAGCCGTCGAGCCGCCCGAGGTGAGCGAGGCGATCATGCTGTGCAGGGTGGTCTTGTTGCTGGTCAGCGGCTGGATGGCGGTGCCGATGCAGGGGTTGTCGGCGGGCGGATAGACCCAGCCCACCGGGGCGCTGCTGTAGGAGGCGTCGGTGAAGGCCTGCGCTCCCGTCCGCTCACTGACGCAATTGCTGACATTGAACGTGGGCGTCCCACCCGAGGCGGAGGTGAACTTTTCCTTCGTGCAGCCGGCCTGATCCACGCACGGGGCGACGACCGGCGAGGCCGCGGTAGTGGGAACGCCGCGCACGAGGCTCGCATAGGCGCCGGCGTTCACGGCGTTCGAATAGGGCACGACGGCGATCTTCGAATAGTACGGCGTCTGGGTGTCGGAGACGACAAGATCGATCAGCTGGTTAGCCGCAGACTGCAGCGACGTCATCGGGGCGCCCGCCATCGAGCCGGTGTTGTCGAGCACCATGGCGACCTCGAGGTTGTTACCCGCGCGGGTCACCTCCGAGTTCACCGTCACGGGCGTGTGCGTGTACTCCATCGGCGCGTAGGCCGGCAGAGTCACGGAAGCCTGGGCCACCACCTTGATGTTGTTCTGCAGGGCGAAGCTGGACGAACTCAGGCTCGCGCCATGGATCAGCTGCAAGTTGGCGGTCAGCGCCTTCTGGCCGACCGTGTTGATGTCTGGGGTCGTGGTGGCGGTGGATTTCGCCGCATAGAGGGCCGCGGCGTCGAGCGCGTCCTGCAATTTGCCGCGCTGTTCGGTGGACTGGTAGACGTCGAAGACGCCCAGCGCCATCGGTGTGAGCACCGCGAATGAAATCGCAAAGGCGACGGCGCTGACGCCGCTCCGGTCTCGCACTATGCGAGTAAGGAATTTGTACAGGCGAGATTCGCTTATGAAGTTTCGCATCTAGGCACCCGTGTCCTGGTTCTTCGGGTGCAGATTGGCCCATCAGCGTAAAGGAATCAGTTACGAAGCATGGTAAATCTTTGATTCATCAAGGTTATAGTTAAGGTCTCCAGGTCGGCCCTAGCCTAGCGACCGTCCAGCGCCGCCAGGTCGTCGGGCCCGCCGACCGTCACCGCCAGGTCGTTGATGAGGCCGGTGGAGAGCGAATAGACCCAGCCGTGGACGCAGACCGGCTGGCCGCGCCCCCAGGCGTCCTGCACGAAGACATCCGACGCCACGTTCCTGACCTGGCGGATGACGTTGAGCTCGCACAGGCGATCCAGCCGCGCGCGCTCCTCGGGAATGGCCGCGAGCTCGTGGCGGTGGTCGTGGCTGACCTCGCGGATCGGGTGCAGCCAGTGGTCCACCAGGCCGCGCCGCTGGCCGTCGACCGCCGCGGCGATCCCCCCGCAGCCGTAGTGGCCGACCACCATCACATGGCTGACCTTGATCACGTCGATCGCGAACTGCAGCACGCTGAGGTAGTTGGCGTCCTGCGGCGGGGCGAGGTTGGCGACGTTGCGGTGGACGAAGAGTTCGCCGGGATCCAGGTCGACGATTTCATTGGCCGGCACCCGGCTGTCGGAACAGCCGATCCACAGGTACTGCGGCGCCTGCTGGCCCTCCAGGCGCTTGAAGAAACCGGGGTCGGCCGCGACCTTCCGCTCCGCCCAGGCCCGGTTGTTGGCTTTCAGATCGTCGAGCATCCGCCACTCATATCCTAAGCCGGGACCGCGTCGGGCTGTTTCGTGGGGTGCGCGGCCTGGAAGGTCGGGTGCTCGGCGCAGCGTTCGTTGACCGCGCGGATCGCCGGCCAGGGCGTCAGATCCACCTCATAGCGGTTGGCCGAATAGACCTGCGGGATCAGGCAGCAGTCGGCGATGGTCGGCGTGTCGCCGAAGGCGAAGCCGTGGCCGTGGCGCTCGATCATCGGCTCCAGGGCGTCGAAACCGTCGCGGATCCAGCCTTGGGTCCAGTCCAGGATGCCGGCCTGGTCGATGCCCATCTGGTGCAGCTTGCGGCCCACGCGCGTGTTGTTGAGCGGGTGGATGTCGCAGGCGATGACCAGCGCCATGGCGCGCACCGCCTGCCGGTCGAGCGCCGCCCTGGGCAGGATCGGGGGCTCGGGATGGGTCTCCTCCAGCCACTCCAGGATGGCCAGGCTCTGGGTCAGGACCCGGTCGCCGATGTCGAGCGCAGGCGTCAGGCCCTGCGGGTTCACCGCGCGGTATTCCGGCGCCCGCTGGTCGCCGCGGATCAGGTCCACGGCGGCGTAGTCGTAGGCCACGCCCTTCAGCGCCAGGCCGATGCGCACCCGGTAGGGCGCGGTGGCCCGCCAGGCGGAATAGAGCGTGAGCCCCATCAGACCACCGTGAACGCGAGCGAACCCACGCCCTCCACCTCACCGGCGACCTTGTCGCCCCGGACCAGCGGACCGACGCCCTCGGGCGTGCCGGTGTAGATCAAGTCGCCGGGGGCCAGGGTCCAGAGCTTCGAGGCCTCGGAAATGATCTCGGCCGTGGCCCAGATCATGTCGGCGACGGTGGCGTCCTGGCGGGGCTGGCCGTTAACGGAGAGATTAATGCGGCCCTGCGGCGGGGCGCCCGTCCAGGGCCTGATAGCGGAGATCGGCGCCGAGGCGTCGAAGCCCTTGGAGGCGTCCCAGGGCTGGCCCTTGTCCCTGGCCGCGTTCTGCAGGTCGCGCCGGGTCATGTCGACGCCAACCGCATAGCCGAGGACCAGATCGAGCGCCTTGTCGACAGGGATGTCCTTGCCGCCGGCCTTCAGCGCCACCACAAGTTCGATCTCGTGGTGCAGGTTCGAGGTCCTCGGCGGATAGGCCACATCCCGGCCCGAGGCCACGATGGCGTCGGCGGGCTTGGCGAAGAAGAAGGGCGGATCGCGGTCATCGCCACCCATCTCGCGCCGGTGGGCGGCGTAGTTGCGCCCCACGCAGAGGATGCGGCGCACCGGGAACAGCGCACTCTGGCCCTCGACGGGCACGGTCACGACGGCGGGCGGATCGAAGAGGTACTGGCTCATGCGAGCCCGCTTACGCCTGCGCCTCGCCGAAGTGAAGCCGCCGCGGGCCGCTCAGCCGGCCGGCGCCGGCTTCGCAGCGGCCGGGCTGACGGCGGGCGCCTCCGGCGAGCTCGCCGCGGTGGCGCAGGACGACCTGCCGAGCTGGCGGACGAAATCGGCCAGCGCCAGCTGGGTGGCGTTGACCGCCGCAAAGTGCGCCATCTGCTTATCGCCCGACTCCGGCGAGACGCTCTCGCCCTCGATACGTTCGCGGCGCGCGTTGGCCGCCGCCTGATCGGCCTTGGCGATCTGGAACTGCTCGGTCACCAACTGGCTGGCGTTGTAGCCGATCGCCGCAAAGGCCACGAGGGCGACGATGCCCAGCGCCCGCTGGCGATCGCCCCCGTGCACGGGCGCCAGGGCCCGGTACTTTGCCTCGGCCGTCTTGGGCACGCACCCGCCCAGGGTCCCGTCGGGCGCCTCGACGCGGAACCGCGCGACGACGGTCACGCCTTCCTTGTCCGGCGTGACCTCGAGCGTATCGAGCCGCACCTGCAGGCTGAGGGCGTCGGCGGTCTCCGGTCCCGCGAGGTACCCGAAGTTGCGCAGCGAGGCGGTCGTTGCGGCCGTCAGCGCAGTGTCGAAAGCGGCCGGATTGGCCATCAAGATCTTGGCGTCCTCCGGGCTCGCGACCGCCAGGGCTATCCTGAGGTGTCCCTTGAGCGGGCCATCCGCCGCCTTGGCCAGTTCAAATCGGCCGCTCACCGTGAACGGATCGGGGCTGACGAACGGCGCCGACCAGGCCGGCGTGGCCAGGCCGACGCACAGGATCAATGCAAGGCCACGGCGCATGGGCGGCCTCAAGTCTTCGCGTCGAACCGGGCGTGCAGCACGAGCGCGTAGTTGTTCGACATGATCCCCACGACGTCGGGTTTGACCATGGCCTGGATCAGCACCCCCAGCAGCCCGCCGCCCGAGGCGGCCTGGATGCCCATGACATCCTTGTAGACGCCGAGTTCCTTACCGTCGCTCATGCGCACCACGGCCACGTCCGTCTTCACCTGGCAGCCCGTTGTCGCGCAGCTGAACGCCTTCACGTCGATCTTGAAGGCCACGCCCTCGGCGCCCGCCGGCGAGGTGGCGAAGGCTGTGGCGACCGCCGTCTTCAGACGTTTCTGGGCGTCTTCCTTGTAGGCGACATATTCCGGCTTCACGCCCTGTTTGGCGTCGTCGAAGGACCAGGCGACGCTGACGTCCTTGACGAACAGGGTCTGGCGGGTCGGCGCGTCTAGCGGATTTGGCAGGCTCGCGCAGGCCGCAAGCGTCGTCATGGCCAGAACGGCCACCAGAATTTTGAACATTAGACATCCCCCCGAATGCAACCCTTGAGCGCACCCTATCAGCCGATTCGCTTGACGGTAAGGCGTTGCGGTGGGATGGCCGACGCCGCCGCGAACCCGCCCGCCGCAGAGCCCCATGACCGCCAGCTCATCCAAAACCGACGGCTCGACCAAGGGACCTCTCGCCGACCTCGTCGTGATCGAGATGGGCTCGCTGATCGCTGGGCCGTTCGCCGGCCAGATCCTGGGCGACTTCGGCGCCGAGGTGATCAAGATCGAGGATCCCAAGGTGGGCGATCCCATGCGTCAGTGGGGCCGCAGCCTGCCCAAGGGCCACTCGCCCTGGTGGCCGGTGATCGGGCGCAACAAGAAGTCGGTGGGCCTGGACCTGCGCACGCCCGAGGGCCAGGCTATCGCCAAGGCGCTGATCACCCAGGCCGACATCGTGATCGAGAACTTCCGGCCAGGCGCCATGGAGAAATGGGGCCTCTCCTATGAGGCGCTCTCCGCCGACAACCCGAGGCTGGTCATGGCCCGGGTCTCGGGCTTCGGCCAGACCGGCCCCTATGCCGAGCGCGCCGGCTACGGCCTGATCGGCGAGGCCATGGGCGGGCTGCGCTACGTCACAGGCGAGCCGGACCGGCCGCCGGCCCGAGCCGGCATCTCCATCGGCGACAGCCTGGCTGCCATGCACGCGGTGATGGGGATCACCATGGCGCTGCATGAGCGCGAGCGCACAGGGCGCGGCCAGGTGATCGACGCGGCGCTCTACGAGAGCGTGCTGGCGGTGATGGAGAACCTGGTCACCGAATACGACATCACCGGCTACGTCCGGGAGCGCTCGGGCTCGGTGCTGCCGGGCATCGCGCCATCCAACGCCTATCCCTGCGCCGGCGGCGAGCTGATCCTGATCGGCGGCAATGGCGACACGGTCTATGCCCGCCTGACCGAGGCCATGGGCAGAGCGGACCTGAAGACCGATCCGAAGTTCGTCGACCATGCCTCGCGCGGCGTGAACCAGCGCGAACTCGACGCGATCATCGCTGAGTGGACGAGCGCCTTTGAACTTTCGGACCTACTGGCCCTGCTGGAATCGAAAGGGGTGCCGGCCTCCCGGGTTTTCCGCGCGCCGGACATGCTGGACGACCCGCAGTTCCTGGCTCGCGAGGCGATCGTCACCACCGAACACCCAGTGTTCGGGCCGATCCGCATGCAGAACGTCTTCCCCAAGCTCTCGCGCACTCCAGGCCGCGTCCGGTGGCCGGGGGCGGTGCTGGGGGCGCACACCGATGAAGTGCTGGGGAGCCGCGCCGGCCTGACGCGCGAGCGCCTGGCGGAGTTGCGGGGCCGAGGAATCATCTGAAGTCAGGCGGCCGGCCCGCGACCTCTGCCGCGGACCGAACGAGGAGGCTGGGTTCGCTTGACACGGGCGAAGTCCCTGGGCCGCCGGTCCGGCCCCTGCGAAGATCCGCAGGTCCCCCTGGCGTCTTCTTTACAGTCCCGGCCCGCGCGAGCCGAGGCGGCGCCTTGTCTCAGGGGGCCTGTTTGGGCTGCGGCGTGTTGACCCTCAGCAATTCCGCCACGGCGGCCGCCACCTGGGTCACATCATAGGGCTTGCGGATCACCGGCGCGTCGAAGCCGCCGGGCGCGCCGGCCGCCTCGCCGTAGCCCGTGGCGAAGACGAACGGCACGCCGCGCGCCGTAAGGGCGTCGGCGACCGGGGTCACCGAGTGGCCGTTGAGGTTGGCGTCCAGCACCGCCGCGTCGATCGGCTGGTCCAGCAGCGCCATGGCCTCCTCTAATTCGTAGGCCGGGCCAATGATCTTCGCGCCGGCATCGGAAAGGCCGGTCTCCAGCTCCATGGCCAGGAGGACCGCGTCCTCGACGATCAGCACCCGCGCGCCGCGCAGATTGGCTGGTCCGGCGGAGGTCGCCACCGTCTCGGCGATGCGCGTTGGCGCGGCCGGCGCCATCTCCGGACGCGGCACCACCGCCGCGGCCCCGGCGCGGAGCCTGGCCTGCACGCCGGCCGGGCGGTAGTCGATGGTGGCCTGGCCGTTCAGTTCGCGGCCGGTCACCTGCTCCAGCAGCGTCGAGCCGAAGCCCAGGCGCGCGGGCGGGGCGACGGTGGGGCCACCACTCTCGGTCCAGGTGAGCTCGAAGCCGCCGTCGTCCAGTCGCGCCCAGCGCAGGCTCACCCGGCCGGTCTCCACCGACAGCGCCCCGAATTTCACCGCGTTGGCGGTCAGTTCGTGCAGGCCAAGCGCCAGCGCATTGGCGGCCCTGGGCGTCAGGAACAGCTCCGGTCCCTCCCAGGCGGTCTGGCCGGGCGCGAGCGCTCCGAGCTCGGCGGCGGCCAGATGGTCTATGGCGGCCCCGCGCCAGCGGGCGGCGGTGAGCAGCTCGTTGGCCGAGGCCATGGCCTTCAGCCGGCCGCTGAAGTTGGCCAGGAAGGCGTCCAGGGACGTGGTTCGGCGCGCGGTCTGGATAGCCAGCGACTGGACGGTGGCCAGCACGTTCTTCACCCGGTGATCCAGCTCGGCCATCAGGGTCTGCCGCCGCGCCTCCTCGAGCTTGCGCGACGTGATGTCCTCGACGATCCCGGTGGTGCCCTCAGGCCGGCCATCCGGTCCCATTCTCATGATGCCGGCGACCCGCAACCAGACCACCGCCCCGGTGTCGGGCCGGATATGCTGGAACTCAAACCCATAGGGGCCCGCGGCCCCGAGGCGGCGGGCCTGTTGACTCCGCACGGACTCGATATCGTCGGGATGCACGAACCGATTGAAGATCTCACCGCCCTCGGCCGGTATCTCTCCTGCCGGCAGGCCCATGATCGCCGACATGCGCTGACTGACGTGCACGACATCGCGCGCGACATCCCACTCGTATTCGCCGAGCCCCGCCGCATCCAGGGCATGCTCCAGCCGCCGGATCTCTTCGCTTTGGCCACCGTCACCTGGCGTCATGGATTCAACATAGGATGGCCGCGACGAGATCGCGACAGGAACCGTACAGGGCGGTTGGCCTCTTGCCTCGCCGGGAACGGCCCGCCGTCTTTGCGGGCCGGACTGGAACCGGCTAGGGTGTCTGACGTTCAGGCCCACAACACCCCGACGCCCGCCGGGGCCTCACCCTTCGGAGAATTCCCATGCCCGCGAACAGCGTTGACCACGCCGCCGACGAGACCAAGGCCGCGGTCAATTCCGCCGCCGAATCCGTGACCAAGATGTCCGCCGAGGCGCAGCGCTCCTTCGCCGAAGCCGCCAAGCGCATCGAGCGCGCGGTGAGCGAGGGCGTCGAGCAGCTCCGCGCCCAGACCCGGGCCTACACCGACACCGCCGGCCAGCAGATCGACCAGGCGTCGCAATATATGACCGAGCGGGTCCGGGAGCGGCCGCTGGCCGCCACCGGCGCAGCCCTGGGCGTCGGCGTGCTGATCGGCCTGCTGCTCTCCGCCGCGTCCTCGTCGCGCCGTTGATCTCCACTTAAGATCTGGGGGACGTGATCTTCGGGAAAGTCGCCGGCATGGTCGCCGCCTTCGCCGCTATCGCAGCGGCCGCGGCGATCTGCATGGTCGCGGTCGCGTTCGCGATCTACGCGGGCCTGCGCGAGCTGATCGGCCCGGCCTGGGCCGCCGCCGCCGTCGCCGGCGTCGTGGCGCTGATCGCGCTGATCATCGCGGCCGTGATCAGCCGCAAGGCGCGGCCGAAGCCGGTCAAGGACGCCCCCCCGAGCCTTGCCGACAAGATCGTCGAACTGGCCAAGGAGCGGCCGGTGCTCGCTGCTGCGGCCGCGACCGTCGCCGCCGCAGCCGCCGTGGTGGTGGCCATCAAGAACCCGCGCATCCTCACCGCCATCATCGCCGGGCTGGCCAGCCCCCCGCCGCCGCCCCGGCGCTGAACGCGCCCGGCTGACCGCTGCCCAGGGAACGGCGCTGCGCTCCAGGCGTTGGATTTGGCGGTAGCGCCATGACGGCGCGCATGGAGAAAACCCAATGCTTGGCTGGGCTCTGACATTCCTGGTGGTCGCCCTGATCGCCGGCGTTCTCGGTTTCACCACCATCGCGGGCGCCGCGATCGGCATCGCCAAGATCGCATTCTATGTGTTCCTGGTGCTGTTCGTGGTCTCGCTGGTCATGAACTTCGTGCGGGGCCGCGGCGCCTCCCTCTAACGGGCGCGCCGATCCACGGACCAGGTGCGATAGGGCTCGAAGTGCGAGCCCGTCCACCCCAGGGCGGCGATGCGAATCGCCGCCCCTTCTATGTCCACGACATTGAAACTCGGCGGCGCGCCGCCGCGCTCGCGCGTCGAGAGCGTGCCTGCCCCCACGGCGTAGGTCTTCCCGTCGCCGAACCCGTAGGGCCAGGTGAAGGGCGCGTGGATGTGCCCGGAAAGCACGAGGTCAACCTGGGCTTGTGTGAAACCCCGCGCCGCGGCCGGCCCGCCCCAGACCCTGGCGGTCATCGGACCGCCGATCATCTCTGTCAGCGGGTGATGGCAGGCGACGATGCGGACGCAGTCGCGGTCAGAGTCCTCGAACCAGCCGACGGCGGCGGCGACCTGCCGCCTGGAAATCTGACCCTTCGACCAGTTGAGCCGCGGCTGGGCGCCGCGCGCGGTGTTGAGGCCGCGCACCGCGAAGCCGCCGCCCAAATGGATCTGGGCCGGCGCCGGGCCGATCGCGTGTTCGTATCGGCGGAAGGGCGCGAATATCCGCTCGGCCCAGGCGAGATAGGGGGCATCGTGGTTGCCGGGCGTCACCAACTTCGGCGCCTGGATCTGCGCCAGCCAAGCCGCCGCGGCCGCGAACTCGGAGACCTCGGCGTAACGGGTCAGGTCGCCGGTCACCACCACCAGGTCGAAGGCGCCGGCGTTCAGCATCTCCGTCGCCGCGGCCACGGCGGGCTTGTTCTCGCCGCCGAAGTGGATGTCGGACAGATGCGCCAGGCGAACGGTCATCGGCGTCAGGCGTCCTTGGGGATCGCCAGGATGCGGGCGAGCGTCCTGGTGTAGCGCACCTCGGCCAGGGTCTTCAGCTTCACGGGCTCGCCGTCCAGCAGAGCGGGGATGCCGTGGGCCGCCCAGATGTGGGCCGTCTGGCAGCGGGTGGTCTCCACCCCCGGCGCGGTGCGCCAGTCGCCGGTGAGCGCGTGCAGACCGACGCGGAAGATGTCGGCCGCCCCGCGCACGTCGAGGGCCGCGGCCTCGAGCGCGCTGTCGTCATTGTTGAGCGCGCGCGAGGCGAGCGGGCACATGAAGATCAGCGCCTCGGCCTTCTCCCGCTGCCCGCCGTCGAGCGTGTAGCGCAGCCGTCCCGTGAAGGCCCGGCGCAGGGCGCGGCGGGCGCGCAGGAACGCCAGTTTCGGCTTGCCGTGGCGTGCGGCCTCGCGGGCCGGCGCCCAGAGGGCCGGCGATCCGAAGATGCCGGCCACCATGAAGCTGCGCCCCTCGACCTCACCCCCGCCGATCGGTTGTTCGTGGCCCTGGTCGAGCGCCAGCCTCAGGGCCTCCTGCCAGGGGCGAACGCCGTAGATGGCGTGGGGCAGCATGTTCATGGTCCCGCCCGGCAGGGGCGCGATCATCGGGCCGTCGGGTCCGCAGAGCTCGGCCGCCGCCCGTGCCGTGCCGTCCCCGGCCAGTACGATCAGGAGGTCCGGCGCAGCGTCCACCGCGGCGCGCAGACTCCTGGTCAGATCTTGCGGTTCGGGCGCGCGGACGTTGGCCGCCAGCCCATGGTCGGAGAGGATCTTCTCGATCTCGGCCGGCGCGGTCACGCCCACGCCACCCGAGGCGACGTTGGCGATCACCTCGACGTGTCTGAAACCCGTCATCGCCCCCAATTGCGCGGTCCTAGCCGGGGGCGCCGGCGGCCTTGGCCTTCGCCTTGACGCCGGCGTCGCGCAGGGACTGGCCGGCCTGGCTGGCGGCGTCGCGCACCTGCGGTTCGGCGCGGTTGACGGCGGCGTTCAGGCTCTGGTCGGCCACGCTGCCGCCGCCGGCGAAGGAGCCGTTGATCATCGCCAGCGCCAGCAAGGTCACGCCGCAGGCCGCGGCGGCGAAGGTCAGGGTCATGAACACGGGGTGGCGCCTGCGGCTTGCGCGCTCATCCTTGCGGCCGCGTTCGTAGGCCTCGCGGACGTCGGCCTGCGCTTCCTTGAGATCGACCCGCTCGGCCCGGGCCAAAGATGCGGTCCGGTCCGCCGGATCGGGGGCCGCCTGATCAGGGATTGAGGGGTCGAGGCGTGCGGCGGACATCTGAGAACTCCGTTCAGGACTGCCCTGCTCCAACGGCGGGCGGCCCGCGGAGTTCCGGAGACGGTCGCAGGGGCCCGGTCCGGGGAACTGGCGCCACCGCCCCGCGTTTGGGACCGCGGGGGACAGTAAGGAGAGCTTGAAACATGCGGCTCAAACCATTCATCGCCCTCGCCGGGGCCGGAGCGCTGCTCTGCGCCTGCGCCGAAGACCCGCACACCACCAATTCAGCCGTGGGCGGCGCCGCTCTGGGCGCTATCGCCGGCGCGGTGATCGGCAACAATGTCGGCGCGCGCAACCCAGCCAGCGGGGCGCTGATCGGCGCCGCCGCCGGCGGCCTGCTCGGGGCCGCGAAGGGTTGCGCCGACCAGGGCGGTTGCCGCGGCGCCCAGGCAAACACGCACCGGCAGTATTATGACGAGTCCGCCCGGCGGTATTACTACTATGACTCCACGACCGGCCGGTATTTCTGGGAAGACGGCAGCCCCCGCTGAGGCGGACGGCAAAGCCGAAGATTCAGAGGGCGGCCGGATTGTCCGGTCGCCCTTTGTCGTGCGTCAGGCAAGTGTGCTGGATTTGAAGTTCGCCTGGTTCAAGGCCAAACTCAGAGCGAACTTCAGATCCGAAGAAGCACACTAGGAATACATATGCTTCTGGTGTCCTGATCGATTCCGAAGTTCGTCCGGCGCCCGCCGCAAGCGCTAGCGAACTTCGGAAATCGGGACACCAGGCGGCCGCTAGAAAAGGCTCTTGAAGATGACCCTCCGTGGGACGGCGAGCGTGGCGATCATCATGGTGTTGGGACTGGGCGGCTGCGCCTCGGGACCCACCGGCCGCGACCGGATCGTCAAGGCGGCTCCGCACTGCGTCGACCAGACCGTGCAGATCTACTTCGAGGCGGAGTCGGCCGCGGTCACCAAGGAGGGCCGCGCGGTGCTGCGGGCTGCGGCGGCGCAGAGCAAGCCCTGCAAGGTCGCCAGCGTCGATGTCCTGGGCCTGGCCGACGGTGTCGGGACAGCGGTCGCCAACCTCGACCTCTCCAAGCGCCGCGCGCAGTCGGTGACGGCGGCCCTGACCGCGGCCGGCCTGCCGGCCGGCGAGTTCAAGGTCTCCGCGGCGGGCCAGGCCGGCGCGATGACGGCCGACGGAGCGGCCAAGCCCCTGCGCCGTCGCGCCGACGTGGTGCTGCACCTGTCACCCAGCTGACCGCCGGGCGACGGCGCACAAGAAGGGGCGAGCCCTTGCGGACCCGCCCAGTGTGCATCATCGAGAAAAGGGGGTGCGGAGACGGCAGACTGGCAAGTCGCCAGTCTCAAGTCGGGGGGGGGCGTCGCCGCCTCCGCAAATCTAGAAACTCATACAGGTCATATCTGTTCCGGGCCGAGCGCGACTTTTTTCAAACTTTTTTCAGCCTGACCCGCCCGATCACCTGCCTATAGCTGAAGATATTGATTCGACAGGGTTTCGAGCGACGGACCGGCGAGCGCCCGAGGTCCGGCGGAACGTGCGCCGCGGCCAGGGCGTTAGTTTCCCAGGCGGGTAGAAGCGCCCACCGGTCGGAACGACGCCATGCGATCCAGCTACGCAACCCTGCGCGGGGCCATGCTGCTGAAGACGCCCAACGCCCGCCAGCAGGTGGGACGGCGTCGGGCGGTCGTGGCCTGCGCCATCTCGCGCTGGCGCTCGCCAGTGGCCTGCTCGGCGCCTTGGTCCACCCGAATCCCGCCCTCTCGAGCCGGCCGGCCACCGGCCCGTTCAGCTATTTCCCGTCTGAATAAAGGAGCCGTCCGTGGCTGAATCCTCGAGACCTGACGACGGCGGCCATCCGGTGCTGGCCGCGACGCCGGCGCGCCAGGGCCGCCTTGGCCGGCATATGTTCTGGGTGCTGGTGATCGGCACGGCGCTGGCCGCGATCGGGCTGTTCCTGGCCTGGACGTGGAAAGCGCCCTCGCTGACCCGCGACGACGCCAAGATCGCAAACGCCCATGCCCAGTCCGCGGCCGCCTTCAGCGCGCCGGAGCCGGCTCCGGCCACGGTGCAGCAGGGCGCCGACCGCTCGGCGTCGAAGGCGCCCTAGACGACCGACTGGCCGCGGACGGCGCGCAGCACGAAGCCCGCCACCAGCAGCACCAGGAAGACCACGAAACACACCTTGGCGATGGTCGCCGCCAGGCCCGCCAGGCTGACGAAGCCCAGGACGCCGGCGAGAATCGCCAGGACCGCAAACATCAGAGCCCAGCCAAGCATCGGGATCACTCCTCACGCGAAAAAGGCGCCGCGGTCGCCGCGGCGCCTTCTTGTAACGTGGAGCCTGTTGGACTGTTCCTAAGCCGCTTGCTTGGCCGACTTGCGCGGGTGGAAGAACAGGGCCTGGCCGATCGCCGCCTTCACCGTCTCGGGCTGGAAGGGCTTAGTGATCAGGAAGGTGGGCTCCGGCCGCTCGCCGGTCAGCAGACGTTCGGGGAAGGCGGTGATGAAGATCACCGGCACGTTGAACCGCGCCAGGATGTCCTTCACCGCATCGATGCCCGACGAGCCGTCGGCCAGCTGGATGTCGGCCAGCACCAGGCCCGGCGTCTTGCGGGCCACGGCGTCGACCGCTTCGGTGCGGGTTGCGGCGATGTCGACCACCGTGTGGCCGAGCTCCTTCACCAACGCCTCGATGTCGGCGGCGATGACCGGCTCGTCCTCGATGATCAGCACGTCGGTGGCCAGTTCCGCGTCGATCTCCCGCTGCGCCTCGGCGATCAGTTGCTCGATCTCGGCGAAGTCGCTGTCGAGGATCTGGGCGGCCTCCGACGGGGTGAAGCCTTCGAGCGCGGTCAGCAGGAAGGCCTGGCGTGAGCGAGGGGCGATGCGCATCAGGCGCTGGGTGGTGTCGTCGGCGCCGGAGTAGTCGTCCCCCGGATTCTCCAACTGGGCGCCGGAGGTGCACCAGATGGCGTGAAACACATGATAGAGCGCCACGCGCGGCGTCAGGTTGGCTTCCAGGGTGCGGTCGCCGGCGGCCAGGGCTTCCAGCGCGACGCGGACATAGTGGTCGCCCGTGGTTTGGTCGCCGGTGAGGGCGCGCGCATAGCGGCGGACGTAGGGCAGATGCGGCGCAAGACGAGCTAGCAGACTCAAGGGGTGACCCCTCCCGTTGGTATTGAACGCGTTGGCGCAAACTTCAGATCAGGCCTTCGCAGGAATTCCCCCCGCAAGACGCCCCAATCATGATGCAAAAACGCTACAAGAGGGAACTAGTTCCCAAGTCGGTGGGTTTTCCGCATCTTGCGCGCTGCCGGATGGGAACTCGATGCGGAGCCCTGCGTTGAGCGATGACGAGGATGCCATTAGGGGGCGGCCGCCGCGAAAGCGGCACGCCGACAGTATGATCGAAGACATGCCTTCACCAAACCCGCGCAAGCCGTCCGCCGCGCTCGACGAGGCGCGCCTGCGCCAGCAGGCCATTGGGGTCCGCCTTCGTCAGATGTTCGACGAGGTGGTCAACGAGGACGTCCCGGACGAATTCCTGGAAATTCTTCGCAAACACGACGCCAAGACTTCGGAGAAGGGCGGATGAGGGCGGAATCCGCGACCCGACCCTCCCGCTCCGGAACCGACGACGAAGGTTTCAAGCGCGAGTTGGTGTTGCTGATCCCGCACCTGCGCGCCTTCGCGCGGACCCTGTGCGGCGACGCCACCCAGGCCGACGATCTGGCGCAGGACGCCATGATGAAGGCCTGGGACGCGCGCGCCAGCTTCCAGATGGGCACCAACATGAAGGCCTGGACCTTCATGATCCTGCGCAACCAGTTCTATTCGGAGAAGCGCCGGTCGTGGCGCCAGAGCCAGCTCGACCAGGAGGCCGCGGAACGGACGCTGGTGGCGGTGGACGATCCGGAGGCCCCGGTGGCGCTGGACGAGCTGCGCCAGGGCTTGGCCATGCTGCCCGCCGAACAGCGCGAGGCGCTGATCTTGGTGGGGGCCGGCGGCTTCGCTTACGAAGAGGCCGCCGAGATCTGCGCCTGCGCCGTCGGCACGGTGAAGAGCCGCGTCAGCCGGGCCCGTCGCGCCCTCCACGGCATCCTGGAAACTGGCTCCTACGACCGCGACGGCGCGTCGGCCGGGGACGCCATGCGGGCTATCCTGGCGGATGCGGAGCGGCTAAGCACCGTTCGTTGAAGACGGGAGCCGCCCCGCCATGACCGGGCCGCCCGAATGACCCGGCTAGCCCCATGAACCGCCTTTTTGGGGGCTCGCTGAGCACGATCAGGGTCCGCCTGGGCGCGGCGCTCGCCGCAGCCCTGTTGCCTGTGCTGATCCTGGGCGTCGTGCAGTCGACCATCGCCTTCAACCGCGAGCGCGTCACGCTTCGCCAGAACCTGGGCTTCGCCGCCGAACGCAGCGCGGCCACCGCGCGCAGCCGCATGGAAGGGGCCGGCATCCTCCTACAGACGCTGGCGCCCGGCTCCATCGGCTATCAGTGCCAAGACCGTTTGGCCGAGGTTGCCCGGCGCATCCCCGGCTACGCCAATCTGGTGCGGTTCGACCGCCGCGGCCGGGTGGCCTGCGCCGCCGGCGACGTGCCGGTCGATCCGATGCGGACCCTGAAGCCGTGGTTCCAGCGGCTGTCGCGAGGCGATCAGCTGGTCATCACGCGCGATCCGGGGGCCGCCTTCGCCAGCCAGCCCTCGGTGCTGACGGCGGTGCGGGCCGACGCCGCGGACGGGAGTTTCGACGGGGCCTTCGCCGCGGTGATCACGCTGGCCAGCCTGCAGCCGTCGGTCTCCGACCCGACGCTGCCGGCCCACGCCGACGTGGCGCTCGCCGACTCCGGCGGCCGCTACATCAGCGAGACCGACGCCAAGGCCTTTCCGGTCTTGCCGCGGGGCTGGCGCGATCAGGTGCGGCAGAACGGCGCCCACGTCTGGTATGGCGTCGACGTCATTGGTCGGCGCCGGGTCTATGCCGCCGCTCCCGTGGCCGGCGACGAGGTCTTCGTGGTGCTGTCGGCGCAGTCGCCGGGAATCCTCTCCTGGGCCTGGCTGAACCCGCTCTCCGGCATCCTCTTCCCGCTGATGACCTTCGGCCTGGCGCTGGCGGCGGTGCTGGTGGTCACCGACCGTGTGGTGGTGCGCTGGATCGCCTATCTGCAGCGGATCGCCTCGCTCTATGCGCGCGGTCGCCTGTCGGTGCGCCCGGTCCAGGCCGAGCAGATGCCGCCGGAGATCCGCGAACTGGCCGAGACCCTGGAGGACATGGCCGACGCCATCGTCGGGCGCGACGCGTCCCTGCGGGATTCGCTGGCCCAGAAGGACGCGCTGATGCGCGAGATCCACCACCGCGTGAAGAACAACCTGCAGGTCATCTCGAGCCTTCTGAATATGCAGCAGCGGGCTTTGACCGACCCGGCGGCGCGGGCGGCCATGTCCGACACCCGCCAGCGGATCACCGCGCTCGCGCTCATCTATCGCGCCCTCTACCAGGGCCCCGACCTGAAGCGGGTCGATCTGCGGCCCTTCCTGGAGGAGCTGACCGCCCAGCTGGTGGCGGGCGAGATCAACCATGGGCCCAGCGTGCGAACGGAACTGTCGGTGGACGCGCTGGTCATCGACCCCGACCGGCTGGCCCCGCTGGCCCTCTTCGCCGTCGAGGCGATCACCAATGCCCAAAAGCACGCCTTCGCCGGGCGCGGCGGGGTGCTGAAGCTCAATTTCCTGGTCCGCGGCGAGGAGGCCGAGCTGGAGATTTCCGACGACGGCAAGGCGGCGGATGACGCGCTGGTGGCCTCCGGCGTGGGCCGCACCCTGATGACCGCATTCGCCCGTCAGTTGCGCGGCCGCGCCGAACTGGTGCGCAACGAAGGCGGCGGCGTCACCGCCCGGCTGCTGTTCCCGACGCCCGCGGCCGATGCGCAGCGCCCCGATGAATCCGTCCCGGGGAACCAAGCGGCAGCATAGGGGTTCTCACTGGGGCAAGTTTCAAACCCCTGGAGAAACCCCATGCGTAAATTCGTTCTGTTCGCCGTCATGGCCGCCAGTCTGGCCGTCGCCGCCTGCAACACCGTCGCCGGCGCCGGCAAGGACGTCTCGGCCACCGGCAAGGCCGTGACCAATACCGCCGAAGACGCCAAGCACTAAGCCGACGTCACCTCGAGTTTCGGAGAACCCCGCCGTCACCGGCGGGGTTTTCTTTTTCGGCTCTACGCTGCGGCGCGGGTGTGGTTTGGATGACTGAACAGGCCGGGCCGATCGGCGGCGGCGACGAGACCCGGAGCCGCCTCGGTAGCGCCCAGCACTAGCCGCCCGCCCGGGGCGAGCGCGTCCCGCAGGTTGGCCAGGACGCGGCCGCGCGCTTCGTCCAGCAGATAGCCCATCAGGTTACGGCAGAGCACCAGGTCGAACTGACCGAGCCGGCTGATGTCTTCCATCAGATTGACCCGCCGCCAGCGCACCATCTGGCGCAC
>PLEH01000085.1 GCA_003136395.1 Phenylobacterium sp. | reverse complement strand
ATGATCGCGGGCATCGCGCTCAAGGTCCCGGCGGCCTGCGCGCCGCGCGACCGGAGCCTGCGTCCCGCCTGACCGTTCGTCTCCACGGATCGCCGACCCCATGATCGATCGCGGCGTTACCCGCGCCTTAACCGTAATCCCGCAGGCTGGCGCGGAACTCCAACCGCACTGAAACGGCCATTCCCAGTCCCAAAGCCAAACCCGGCGTCGCGCGCCAGGACGTTGACCTCGGCGGCGGCCTGCACCCGTCGATTTCGCGCATCATGCCGCCGGCGCCGTCGGCGGCGGTCGGGCTGACGCGCCAGGGGATGGCGCGCTTCTCCGTGGGGGATTTCCGCACCGCCGAGCAGGCCTTCCGCACGGTCATCGCGGTCGCGCCGCACGAGGCGATGAGCTGGAACAACCTGGCGCTGGTGCTGGCGGCGGTGGGAGAGCTGGACCAGGCCGTGCCGGTGCTGCGCCGCTCGCTGAGCATCGATGCAGCCCAGGTCTCGCCCTGGGTGAATCTGGCCGGCGCCCTCATGAGGCTGGGTCGCGCCGGCGAGGCCGAGGCCGCCTGCGCCGAGGCCCTGGCGCTGGAGCCGGCCAACGCCGACGTCTGGCAGATCCTGGCCATGGTCCAGCTCCAGGCCGAGGACTTCGCCGCCGCCGCGCTCGCCTTCGAGCGGACCCTCGAGCTTTGCGGCGAGAGCGCGCCCCTGCGCCTGAACCTTGCCGCCGCGCAGCTGAGGGCGGGCCGTTTCGAGGCCGCGGCCTACAGCGCCGCCCGCGCGCTGGCTGCGGATCCCACCTGCGCCGCGGCGTTCGAAATCGGCCGACTCTGTGACTTCATCGTCGCGGCGATCGCCGGCGACATGACCGCGGCCCGGGCGATCTATTCGCCGGCGCTGCTGGCCTCGCCGGCCGACGCCGACCGCATCTTCCGCACCGCGCTGCTCTATCTCGACATGGTCGACCAGCGCCCCGCGGCCATCCAGGTCGCCAAGGATTGGGTGGCCTGCCGCCCCGACAGCGTCGAGGCGATCCACATGCGCGATGCGGCCCAGTCGCGATCCGTGGACCGTCAACCGGCCGCCCTGGTCTCCCAGGCCTTCGACGAGATGGCCGACGACTTCGACGACCGCCTGGTGCGGCGCCTCGCCTATCAGGCTCCGGAGCAGATCTCGGCCCTGATGGCCGCCCACATCGTTCCGGACGGCGCGCTCGACGTGCTCGACCTGGGTTGCGGCACCGGCCTCTGCGCGGCGTTCCTGCGCCCCTATGCGCGGCGCCTGGCCGGCGTCGACCTCTCCGCCGGCATGCTGGCCAAGGCAGCCCAGCGCGGACTCTATGACCATCTTGAGGTCGCCGACCTGCTGACCGTCCTCGGCGGGGGCCGCTGGGACCTGCTGATCGCCTGCGACACCTTCCCCTATCTGGGCGACCTCGGCGGCGTCTTCGACGGCGCCGCGGCGGCGCTGCGCCCCGGCGGCTGGCTGACCTTCTCCACCGAGACCTGCGACAGCGACACCTATCTGCTGAAGGGCAACGGCCGCTTCGCCCATGGCCCGGCCTACGTCGCCGGCCTGGCCGCCGCCCGCTTCGAGATCGTCGCCCATACCTCCGCCGCCCTGCGCCGCGAGGCCGCCAACCCTGTCGTCGGTGACATCTACCTGCTGCGCCGCCTCCCCTGATACCAATCCTTGCTCGTCATGGCCCGGCTTGTCCGGGCCACCCATGATCTCCGCGCTGAAAGCTGCGCAACGGCGGCTCCGCAGATATTCCTGCTCATCCAGCGCTCATGGGTCGCCCGGACAAGCCGGGCGATGACGATCAAGAGAGGCAGAGCGGTCGCCCGTTGACTCCCCAGACTACGTCTGTAATTTGTACAGACTACGCGTGTAAATCATGAGCTGGCGGTCGTCACCGTGATCGTTTCCGAGGCCCTCATCCGAAAGCCCAAGCGGGGCGCAACGGCGACCCTGGGCCTGGTCACCCTGGGCCTGCTGGCCGTCAGCATCCCCGCCTAGGGCGCCTATCAGTGGTGGGATTTTCGCCACGGCCTGCGCACCGACTGGAACATCACCGGCCCGCCCTGTCCGACGAAGGTCCACGAGTGGCCGTCCGTGCCGCCCGGACACAGGCCGAAGGTCTTCGAATACGGCGGCATGCACATCGCCCATGGGTTCGGCGGCACGGACTGCTCGCCGGTCCCGGAGGACTACTTCAGCCACCGGGCCTACTCGGTCTGCCAGTTCACCAGGCCGGTGATGATCGCCGTCACCGCCGGCGGGCGGACCACTCTCTTCGAGCCGGGCGTCGGCCAGCCCGCCACGGTCAGGTTCCGGCATGGCGAGGTCACCTGCGTCCTCGCGGGCTGGTTCCGCGATTAGGCTTTCAGCGCGGCCAGCTCCGCCCGGTCCGGGTTCTCCCGCACCGCGCAGACCACATCGAAGTGCATGTTGGGCGTCGCCGTCGTCTTGACCGCCAGCCAGTGGGCGAGCCCGGAATGGCGGGGTCGCCGGTGCGGGCGAAGGCCAGCCAGGCGTCGGCCATCTTCGCCGAGAGCGCGCGGGCCTCGGCCGTCCCGCCGGTGGCGTTCAGGCAGCGGTCGACGTTGTCGAAGGCGTAGGCCATCTCGGCGCAGTGGAAGGCGCGGACCCTGCCGTCGAGCACCGTTCTCGGGTTGTAATCGAAGCGGTAGAGGTATGCCGGCGCCCCGCCCTGTTTCGCCGAGGCGCCAGTTGGCGCAACCGCCGCCATGAGGCCTCCGACACCCGCCGCCGTCAGCAGCCCGCGCCGCCCGACGCCGTCTTTCGATTGGCCCATCCTCGTCTCCCCCACCTTCTCGTCGCGGGCATCGGAGCATCGTGCGCGCGCCATCGCAATGCCACGCGTGAAACCCGATGCGGCCTCGGCGGTTCTCTGGGTCTCACAGCCACGAGGAGATGATCCATGCCCGCCAAGTCCGCCGCCCAGCAGAAGGCCGCCGGTGCGGCGCTCGCCGCCAAGCGCGGCGACACGCCCAGGTCCAAGCTCCAGGGCGCCTCGAGGTCGATGATGTCGATGAGCGAGAAGGAGCTGGAGAAGATGGCCCACACCAAGCGCAAGGGTAAGCCCGAGCACGTCGGCAAGAGCCACTGAGCCAGGAACCTCCTCCGTAGAGCGGCAGCGAACGGGGGGAGGCTCTTTCATGCCCTCGCCTCTTGCATTGCGTCGAGCCGCTCTCCCGCTCAAGCTCGCGGCATGACTCGCATCACCCGCCGCGCTCTGGCCGCCGCACCACTGGCGCTGGCCGCCGGTCACGCACTGGCCGCGCCCAAACCGCCGCCGGCAGCGCCGGCGTCCGTCTCGCCCTGGCCCGACGCCACCTCGCTCGCGGCCAGCATCCGCAGCGGCGCGGTTTCCGCCGTCGAGGTCGTGGAGACCGCCATCCGCCGGGCCGAGGCCCTGCAGGGCACCCTCAACATCATCGTCAATTCCGACTTCGACTGGGCGCTGACCAAGGCGAACGCCGCTCCGTCCGGGCCGTTCGCCGGCGTGCCGTTCCTGGTCAAGGACCTGGTCGACTACAAGGGCCTGCCCACCCGCTCGGGCTCGCAGTCCGGCCGCTTCGCGGGGCCCGCCACCATGCAGGCCCCCAACTGCGACGCCTTCGACCGCGCCGGCCTGATCGTGCTCGGCAAGTCGGCGACGCCGGAGTTCGGCTTCCTGCCGACCACCGAGCCGGTCGCCACCGGCCTCACACACAACCCGTGGGACCTGACGCGGTCCTCCGGCGGCTCGTCAGGCGGTTCATCGGTCGCCGTGGCCGCGGGCGTGGTCCCGGCGGCGCACGCCACCGACGGCGGAGGCTCGATCCGCATCCCATCCTCGCATTGCGGCCTCTTCGGCCTGAAGCCATCGCGCGGGCGCATCGACGACTTCGAGGGCAAGGGCGGCGTCACCGCCATCGGGGTCGAACACGTGGTATCCCGAACGGTGCGTGACTCGGCCGCCCTCTTCGCACTCACCGAAGACATCAAGCCCCGGGCCAGCTTCCCGCCGGTGGGAATGGTGACCGGCCCCAACAAGCGCCGCCTGCGCATTGGTGTGCTGCTGGAAAACGGCCTCGGCCACAGCCCGACGTCGGAGGTCGTGGCCGCCACCGACCACGCCGCCAAGCTCGTCCAGAGCCTCGGCCACCACGTGGACGTCACCCACCTGCCCTACGACGGCGGCCAGTTCATGCAGGACTTCCTGCTGCTCTGGGCCAACGGCGCCCTGCAGTACGCCGAGCGCATCGCTCACGCCATCGGCCGCGCGGCGGATACCCGCGAGCTGGAAGCCTTCAGCCTGGGCCTCGTGGAGATGGCCCGAAAAGCCGGGCCGCAGGCCATGGGGCCGGTGATCCAGAACCTGACCGCCAACGCGCTCGCCTACGACACCTGGTTCCCTGCCCATCAGTTCGACGTCGTGCTGTCGCCGGTCCTCTCCTCCGGCCCGCCGCTGCTGGGCGACGTCGGGCCGCTGGTCCCCTTCGACCCTCTGGTGGCGCGGCTGATCGAGTATGTCGGCTACACCCCGATCCACAATGTCGCCGGCGCCCCGGCCATGAGCGTGCCGCTCTATTGGACCGAGGCCGGCCTGCCGATCGGCACCATGTTCGCCGCCCGCGCCGGCAATGAGCGGATGCTGTTCGAGCTCGCCTACGAGCTGGAGGCGGCGAACCCCTGGGCGCACAGAATCCCGCCGGTTCACGGCTAGCTCCAGATCCTCCTCCAGCGCGGAGCGCGATTGAGGGGGCGGTGGCCCGGCGCGCAGCGACGAGCCGGAGGGGGTTTCATCCGGTGCGGATGGACTCGTGGGCTTCAACCCCCTCAGTCAGTCTTCGCTGACAGCTCCCCCTAAGGGGAGCAGCTAGAAGTGTCAGGCGGCGAGCCCCTGCAGCCGGGCTGCGATCTCGCGCACCCGCTCGGGGCCGCCGAGCAGCTGGCGGTTGAGGCCCAGGCGCTTGAACCAGAAGTGCAGGCCCAGAAGGTCGGTGATCCCCATGCCGCCATGCACCTCGGTGGAGGTGCGGGCCACGAAACGGCCGACCTCGGAGGTCAGCGCCTTGGCGTGGGCGGCCATCAGCGAGGCCTCCGCCGGCGCGGCGTCGAAGGCGTAGGCGGCGTACCAGACCAGCGAGCGGCAGGGCTCCAGCTCCGCGGCCATCTCGGCGCACATGTGCTTCACCGCCTGGAAGGAGCCGATGACGCGGTCGAACTGGCGGCGCTCCTTGGCGTAGTCGACGGCCTTTTCGAGCATCACCTGCGCCGCGCCCAGGCTGTCAGCGGCCAGAAGCACCCAGCCGGCGTCACGCAGCGTGGTCAGCAGCTCCCGCCCGCCGCCCCCCTTTCCTGAGTTTAGCGCCTCGGCCGCCACGCCGTCGAAGGTGAGCTCCGCCAACCGCCGCGTCTCGTCGATCCCCGGCATCAGGGTCCGCGTCAGGCCGGCCGCGTCATCCCGCACCAGGTGCAGGCCGCCGGCCATGTCCGCGACGATCAGCAGGCCCGCCGCCATCCCGCCGGGGACGAACAGCGCCTTGCCGCTGAGCTTGCCGCCCTTGGCCGTGACGCCCGCGCCGTCCCGCGCGCCGGCGATGGGCTCGGAGATCGCCACGGCCGCCATGACCTCGCCACCGGCGAGCTTCGGCAGCCACTCCGCCTGCTGCGCCGCCGTGCCGCCGCGCATCAGCGCCAGTGGCCCCAGCACCGCACCCATGAACGGAACCGGCGCCACCGCCGCGCCCAGCGCCTCCGACGCCAGCGCCGCGTCCAGCAGGGTCAGGCCCAGGCCGCCGAATTCCTCCGGGACCACAATGCCGGCCAGGCCGAAGTCGGCCACCGCGCGCCAGATGTCGTCGCCCTTGTCCTTCAGGTCGCCCGCGAACCTGCGGACCCGGTCAAGAGAGCTCGCGTCGGCGAGCGTGCGGACCAGGCTCTCCTGCATCATCTTCTGGTCTGGGGTGAGCGAGAAATCCATGTCTCACAGCACCGCGGGCTTCGGTTCGCGCGGCATGCCGAGGCCACGCTCGGAGATGATGTTCTTCTGGATCTGCGCCGTGCCGCCGCCGATGATCAGCCCGAGATCGAACATGTAGCTGCGCTGCCAGGACCCCCTGGCCCGCAGGTGCGGCCCGTCGTGATAGAGGATGCCGAGCTCGCCCAGGGCGTCGATCGCCAGCGCCGCCAGCTGATGATTGAGCTCGCAGCCCTGGAGCTTGACGACCTGCCCGGCCAACCCCGCCGGCTCCTGAGAGAGCTGTGAAGTGAGCAGCCTCAGCCCATTGAATTTCATCGACAAGACCCTGCCTTGCAGCTGCATCAGCCGGTCGCGGAAAATCGGGTTGTCGATTACCTTCTGCCCGTCGATGGTTTCTGATTTCATCAATTCTATCAAATCGTTGAGCCGCGCTTCTGTGGCGTTGGGATCGCCCAGCATGCCGCGCTCGTGCTTCAGAGTCGTATTGGCCACGAACCAGCCCCGCCCGCGCCCGCCCACCACCTGATCGCGCGGCACCCGCACGTCGGTGAAGAACACCTCGTTGAATTCCGAGGCCCCGGTCATGGTCTTCAGCGGCCGCACTTCGATCCCGGGCGTATCCATCGGGATCAGGACGTAGGAAATGCCCTCGTGCTTGGCGGCCTGCGGCTCGGTCCGCACCAGGCAGAACATCATCTGGGCGAGGTGGGCGGTGCTCGTCCATATCTTGCTTCCCGAGATCAGGAAGTCCTCGCCATCCTCCACCGCCCGGGTCTGCACGTTTGCCAGGTCCGAGCCTGCCCCAGGCTCCGAATACCCCTGGCACCAGACGATCTCGCCGCGCAGGGTCGGGCCGATCCAGCGGGTCTTCTGCTCCTCGGAGCCCACCTCCAGGAGCGTCGGGACCAGCATGGAGACACCCTGGTTGGCGATGCCCCGCGGTGCGCCGGCGGCGATGAATTCCTCGGCGATGATCCGGGACTTCAGGATGTCGGGCTCGGCGCCGTAGCCTCCGTAGGCCTTGGGGATGGTGCGAGCCGCGTAGCCGTGGGCGATCAACTCGCGCTGCCAGGCCAGCAGATCGGTGGCCGCGCCGCCGGCGTAGGCGTCGCGGTGGGCCGCGAGGAAGCTCTTCACCTCGCCGCGGAACGCCGCCATTTCGGGCGTTTCGTTCAGATCCATGTCGTCGCTCCCTGCAACTAGGTGAGCCCGTTTCCTAAGCGTGCGCAACGGCGCCGCCGCGTCATGATGTAACAGATGCCGCTAAGCTTGGTTTATAGAAGCGACAGGGAGACCCACTCATGACCCGCCACGCCCTCTTCGCCGCAGCGGCCCTCGGCGCTCTGTCGCTCGCTGCCTGCACCATGCCCGCCGGATCTTCCGACCCCTGGGCCGGCTACGGCCCCAATCCGACGTTGCCGAAGCCGCAGAGCGCGCTGATCCCGACGGTGGGCACGCCGAAGGTGGTGGGCTGGGCGGAGGGCGCCGCGCCCAAGGCGCCGCCGGGCTTCACCGTCACCCGCTTCGCTGAGGGCCTCGACCATCCGCGCTGGCTCTACGTCCTGCCCAACGGCGATGTGCTGGTGTCGGAATCGGCCTCGGAGGTTTCCGCCGCGGACAAGTCCAACCAGGGGATCCGGGGCTTCTTCCAGAAGATGATCATGAAGGGCGTCGGCGCCGCCAAGCCCAGCCCCAACAGGATCTTCCTGCTGCGCGACGCCGACGGCGACGGCGTGGCCGAGAGCCGGATGTTGTTCGCCCAGGGCCTGACCCGGCCGTTCGGCATGACGCTGGTGGGCTCGACCCTCTACGTCGCCAACGACAACGGCGTCGTCAGCTTCCCCTACGCGCCCGGCCAGACCTCCGAAACCGGGACGGGCCAGAAGGTGTTCGACCTGCCCGGCCCGCCGATCAATCACCACTGGACCAAGAACGTGGTCGCCAGCCGCGACGGGACCAAGCTCTACGCCACGGTCGGCTCCAACTCCAACGTCGGCGACAACGGCCTGGAGAACGAGACCGGCCGCGCGGCGATCTGGGAATATGACATCGCCACCGCCCATCCGCGCATCTTCGCCAGCGGCATCCGAAACCCCAACGGCATCGACTTCGAGCCGACCACCCGGACCATGTGGACGGTCTCCAACGAGCGCGACGAGATCGGCAACGACCTGCCGCCCGACTTCCTGACCAGCGTCAAGGACGGCGCCTTCTACGGCTGGCCCTGGAGCTACTGGGGCCACAACGTCGACGTCCGCGCCAAGCCCGCCAATCCGGAGATGGTCGCCAAGGCGATCGCGCCGGACTTCGGGATGGGCCCGCACACGGCGNNTCATCGGCCAGCACGGGTCGTGGAACCGCAAGCCCCTCTCGGGCTATCAGGTGGTGTTCGTCCCCTTCGCCGGCGGCCGGCCGCAGAACGCGCCGCAGGCCTTCCTGACCGGCTTTCTGGACAAGAACCAGAAGATCCAGGGACGCCCGGTGGGCGTGGTGGTGGACAAGACCGGCGCGCTGCTGGTCGCCGACGACGTGGGCGGCATCGTCTGGCGCGTCACCCCGACGCTGGCCGGCGCGCCTGCGAAGAAGTAGCTACTTCGGCCGCCCCGAGAAGCCCGCCGCGGTCCGTAGCGCGTCGGCGTCGAGCAGCTTGCCGTCCAGCATGACCACGCGGGTATGGCGCAGGTCGCCGATGCGCACGGAGGGATCGCCGGCCACCAGGGCCAGGTCCGCGGCCTTGCCCACCTTGATCGAGCCGGTGTGCTTCTCCTGGCCGACCAGGGTCGCCGGCACGATTGTCGCCGCCGCCAGGGCCTCGGCGGGGGTGAAGCCGGCCTCTTCGTAGATCTCCAGCTCGTGGATGATCTCAATCCCGCTGCCGTCGGTGCCGGCGACGATCGGCACGCCGGCCTTATGCATCTTGCCGAGCAGGCCCACCATCTTCGCCCAGCTCTTGCGGTAGTCGGCCCGCGTCAGGTCCTTCGGCACCGCGAAGCCGCCGCTGCGGAAGCCCCGCTCGGTGGCCGCCGGCATGGTGCCGATGAAGGGCGCGTAGGACGGATCGAGGTCGCCGTTGTCGGGCACATAGAGGCTCTCGAAGGCGACCATCGTCGGGTCGTTGTAGATGTGCTTCCTGGCCATGGTCCCGACGATCAGGTTCATGGCCGGGCCGTTGAGATCGACATCCTTGCCGAACCGGCCCGGGCCCTCGAAGCGGGCGATGCCGTTGGACACCTTGATCACCTCGTCAGGCGCAGCCTGCATGATGATCCAGTTGATGTGGGTGACCTCGTCATAGCCGTCGTTGATCGCGTCCACCGGGCGGATGCCGGCGGGGATGTGGCCGTGGACGTGCAGGCCGAGCTTGTGCGCCTCGGCGGTGGCGGCGGGCAGCCAGTCCGGGTTGAAGGTGCCGTAGAACTTGACCCCGGTGAAGCCGTTGGCCTTGGCCTTGTCGACTAGCGCGATGGCCTCGGCCTGGCTGGTGGCGACGTTGGCGACCTGTGCGGTGTAGGGCCCCTTCCCGTCGATCAGCGACGAGGGATAGACGTGCGGGGTCAGGAGCTCGCCCTTGGCCGCGCGGGCGCGACGGTCGATCGTCAGCAAGTCGTTATTGCCGGGATCGCGCACCGAGGTGACGCCCATCGAGAGCTCCTGCGGCCCCGTATAGTCGTCGCCGAAGTGCATGTGGCAGTCCCACAGGCCCGGGACCAGCGTCTTGTCCTTGCCGTCAATCACCTGGGCCCCCTTGGGCGCCTTGACCTTGGCGGACGGGCCGACGGCCGTGATCACGCCCTTCCGGACGACCACGGTCTGGTCAGCCAGGAAGCGCAGGCCATCGGCGTCGAACATCTTCACGTGGGTGAAGGCGACCGCGCCCGTCGGAACCTTGACGATCGCCTTGTAGATCCTCGGCGCCTGTGCGGCGGTGGCTTCCGCCTGGACCTTGTCCAGCTTCTTGATTTCCCCCGCATAGGCCTCAGGCAGCCAGTCGACGACGTTCGTCGTGCCGAAGAACCTGTCGTGGGCGTCGGCCCAGATCGGGATCGGGGTCGGAGCCAGGCCGCTGATCGCCCAGAGTGTGATGGTCTGCTTCGCGGCGCCGTCACCCACCTCCGCGGTGGTGAGCTTCGTGGCCGTGGCCTTGCCGCTGGGCAGGATGGCCAGCGTCTTGCCGGGGCTCGCCAGCAGACGCTCCAGGAACCAGGCGTTGGTGTCCGCCGGCCCGCCCTGGGACGCGTAGAAAGCCGGCGCCTTATAGGCCGCCTTCCCGGCGTCGATCGGGCTCTTCCAGGTCGCGGTCCCAGCGGAGATGGAGAAGGTTTCGGCGGCGTCGCCCTGGGGCGTGACCCCGCGGATGACCATGCTCGCCGGCATGCCGTCCGGGCCGGCCTTGCCGGTGTAGTCCTGGTCCCACTGCTGGCCGCGCAGGTTCCAGGTCTCCCGCGCCATGCGGGTCCCGTCCGGCAGCACCCAACTCCAGGAATCCCCATGCTTGCCGCCGGTCGACTCGATGATGAAGTGCCGCGCGTCGGCCGGAGGCTTGGCGAGCTGGGCCGCCGGCGTCTGGGCCAGCACGCTCGAGGACAGGAGGGCGGTCGAGGCGAAGAGGGCCGCGACGGCCGCGAGCGAAAGCCTGGCGTGCATGGTGGGTTTTCCCGCAAGAAACTGGCCCGACCCCGATGCGAGCCGGGGCCAGTCTTGCGGGAACGGCCCTGCCTCAGCAAGACCATTCTAAGTCGATGTCGGGTCTACCCGCCGGTGTGGAAGGCGCAGAGCTTGTTGCCGTCGAGGTCGCGGAAATAGGCGCCGTAGAAATTGTCCATGCGCTGGCCGGGCGGGCCCTCGCAGGTCCCGCCGGCGGCGAGCGCGGCGGCGTGGACCTGATCGACAACGGAAGCCGAGCCCGCCATCAGGGCCACCATCGTCCCGTTCCCGCTGGTCGCCTCGTGACCATCGAAGGGCAGCACGATCCCCAGCATCGCCCCGCGCTCCGGGCTGCCGTAGTACTGAGACCGCTCGTAGGTCAGAGTTCTCCGACCCCCGAGCGGCGCCAGCACGGCGTCATAGAAGGTCCGCGCACGATCGAGGTCGTTGGTCCCGATCGTGATGTAGCCGATCATCCCAGCTTGAAGATGCAGATCTTGTTGCCGTCCAGGTCGCGGAAGTAGGCGCCGTAGAAGGTCGGCATGCGCTGTCCGGGCGGGCCGTCGCAGGTCGCGCCCGCGGCGAGCGCGGCGGCGTGCGCGGCGTCGACCTGTTCGGTCGTGGCCGCCGGCAGGCCGAACATGCTGCCGTTGCCGACGGTGGCCGGCTGCTCGTCGTAGGGCTTGGAGATGGCGATCATCCCCGGCGTCTCCTTGGAGCCGTAGAACTGCATCCGCTCGCCGTTGGCGAAGGTGCGCCGGCCGCCCAGCGGCTCCAGCACCGCGTCGTAGAAGACCTTCGCCCGTTCCAGGTCGTTGGTGCCGATGGTGGCGTAGCCGATCATGTCATATCCTCTGTAGCTCGTGGCCGAACGGCGGCGATCTAAACGCCGATAAGACCGGCACCGCAAGCCTGCGTGGACGCTGGATGCGATCTGTCGTCAACTCTTCATAACAGGCAGGGGAACGCTATGGGCAGGATCGGCAAGGCGCTCGTTTGGGCGATGTTCGCGGGTGGGATCGCCACCCAGGCACTGGCCCAAGGCGAGCCCGCCTCCACCGCCGTCAGGCGCGAGGCCTGGAGCATCGCGGGCCTGAACGCCCCGGCCCAGATGGTGGTCGACCACTGGGGGGTGCCGCACATCTTCGCGGCCTCGTCGCGCGACGCCTTCTTCCTGCAGGGCTACAACGCCGGACGCGACCGGCTCTGGCAGATCGACCTGTGGCGCAAGCGAGGCTTGGGCCGGCTGGCCGCCAGCTTCGGGCCCGCCTATGTGGCCCAGGATCGGGCGGCCAGGCTCTTCCTCTACCGCGGCGATATGGCCGCCGAGTGGGCGGCCTACGGGGCCGGATCGCGCGAGGCGGTCGAGGCCTTCGCTGCCGGCGTCAACGCCTATGTGGCCGAGGTGGGCGCCGGCAAGCGCCCGCTGCCAGTCGAGTTCAAGCTTACCGCCAGCAAGCCGGAAATGTGGGGGACCGACGACGTCCTGCGCATCCGCAGCCACGCGCTGGTCTCCAACGTCACCTCAGAGGTCACCCGCGCCCAGGTGGCCTGCGCCGCGGGCCTGGGCGCCGACCGACTGCGGCGCAAGCTGGAGCCGGTCCACGCCACCGTCGTGCCCGCCGGCCTCGACCCCTGCGTGGTCCCGCCCGACGTCCTGAAGGATTATCTGCTGGGCACCGGTCCGGTGAACTTCGACGCGCTCGCCGGCGGCGCCCAGAAGGCCGAGGCCGCGCCCCAGGTGAAGCTCGCCGAGGCCATGGAGGCTTATCAGAACGAGGGGTCCAACAACTGGGTGATCGCGCCCTCGCGCACCGCCACCGGTCGGCCGATCCTGGCCAACGACCCGCACCGCCCGGTGGGCGTGCCGAGCTTGCGCTACATCGTCCATCTGAACGCCCCGGACCTGGACATCATCGGGGCCGGCGAGCCGGCGCTGCCCGGCGTCTCCTTCGGCCACAACGCCCGGATGGCCTGGGGTCTGACCATCTTCTACATCGATCAGGAAGACCTCTACGTCTACGACACGAAGGGCGACAGCTACCGCTACAAGACCGGCTACGAGCCGATGAAGGTGGTCCACGAGGCCATCGAGGTGAAGGGCGAGGCCCCCCGAGACGTCGTCCTGAAGTTCACCCGCCACGGCCCGGTGCTGGCCGAGACGCCCGATTCTGGACACGGGGCCCACGCCTTCGCCATGCGGACCGTCTGGAACCTGCCCGGCGCCTCCGGCTACTTTGGCTCCTCTCGACTGTGGCGGGCCAGGAGCTGGGCCGACTTCAAGACCGGCCAGGAAGCCTGGGGAACCCCGCCGCTCAACCTGGTGTTCGCCGACACGACCGGCGACATCGGCTGGTCGGCGGCGGGCCTGACGCCGTCGCGGCCCAACTGGGACGGCCTGCTGCCGGTGCCGGGCGACGGGCGTTACGAGTGGGCCGGCCTGATGCCGGAGACCCAGCTCCCGGCCCTGCGCAATCCGCCCAAGGGGTTCGTGGCCACCGCCAACCAGATGAACCTGCCGGCCGACTATCCGGCCAACAAGACGACCAGCTACGAATGGGCCGACCGCTCGCGGATCACCCGCATCGAGGAAGTGCTCGCCGCCACGCCGAAGGCGACGCTCGCCGATTCCATGGCCCTGCAGACCGACAGCCACGACGCGCTCTCGCGCCGGACCATCGCGCTCCTGGCGCCTCTCCACTCGGCCGATCCCTCGCTCGGCAAGGCGCTGGGCCTGCTGAAAGCCTGGGACAATGACGAGACCACCGGCAGCGCCGCGGCGGCCATCTATCAGGTCTGGGCGACCAACCACCTGGGCCACACCGTGGTCGCCTCCGCGACGCCCGAAGCCGCGCGCCTGCTGGTGGGCTCCGGCAGCCTGGACGCGGTGGTGACCTACCTGGAAACCCCGCAGGCCGCGCCCACCCGCGACGCGCTCCTGCTCGGCAGCCTGGGCGCGGCGGTGAACGAGCTGAAGCACATCCTGGGCCCGGACATGGCGAGCTGGTCCTGGGGCCGGCTGCACCATGCGAGCTTCAGCCCGGCCGCCGCCGTCCTCGCCGACCGGCAGCTCGCCGCCCAGATGGCCACCGGCCCGCTTGAGATTCCGGGCTCGGCCCAAAGCCCGCGCGCGGCCACCTACCGCCCGCTGGACTTCGCCCAGACGGCCGGCGCCTCGGTCCGGCTGGTGATGGATGTCGGCGCCTGGGACAACTCCGTGGCGATCAACACGCCGGGCCAGTCCGGCGACCCCTTCAGCGCCCACTACCGCGACCTCTTCCCGCTCTGGGCCACCGGGGCATACGTGCCGCTGGACTTCAGTCGCGCGGCGGTGAACCGGGATGCGGAGCTGGTGGTGACGTTGAGCCCGGCAAGGTGAGCTCCAGATGCTCCCCCACAGGGGGAGCTGTCAGCGAAGACTGACTGCGGGGTTTCCACCGCGGCGCTCAGGATGTCGTCTGTTGCGGACGCAGCGGCTGAAACCCCCTCCGGCGCTTCGCGCCGCCTCCCCCTCAATCGCGCTCCGCGCTGGGGGAGGATCTTTCTAGACCCGCCCGGTCACCGGGATCAGGGCGCCGGTGATCGCGCTGGCCTTTTCACTGGCCAGGAACAGCATCACCGCCGTCAGCTCCTCCGGCGCCACCCAGGCTGAGAAATCCGCCTTGGGCATGTCGGCGCGGTTGGCCGGAGTGTCGATGATCGAGGGCAGGACAGCGTTGACGGTGACCCCGTCGGCCTTGAGTTCCTCGGAAAGCGCCTCGGTCAGGCGGTGGACGCCGGCCTTGGAGGCGGCATAGGCGCCCATGCCCAGGGAGGCCCTCACCGCCCCGTTCGCCCCGACATTGACGATGCGGCCCGCCTTGCTGCGCTTCAGGTGCGGGATCGCCGCGCGGCAGACATTGGCCGCGGTCTGGACGTTGAGCAGAAAGAGTCTGTGCCAGGTCTCCCAGCCGCCGCCCTCCACCGTCTCCCAGGAAAAGCCGCCGGCGATGTTCAGCACCACATCCAGGTTCCCGAACCGCGCGGCGGCCGCCTCGATGGCCGCAGTCGCGCTCCCGGCATCGGTCAGGTCGACGCCGCCCAGAATCAGCACGTTGTCACCGTCGGTCAGGCCGTGCGGCGTCGCATGCACGTGGTCGATCAGGGCCACGCGGCAGCCCTGGCTGACGACCGCCTTGGCGACCGCCGAGCCCAGGACGCCGGACGCGCCGGTGATGGCGAAGACGCGGGACATGCTGCTCACACCTCAATGATCGTCATGGCCGGTCTTGTACCGGCCATCCAGACGCGCCGCATAGGTCGGAAAGGCTCCGGCGCGCGGGGCGCGCCCTGCACCGTCGGCGTTTATGGGTCCCCGGGACAAGCCCGGAGATGACGATCAGGAAAGGTTAGAGGCGTTCCACAATCGTCACGTTGGCGAGGCCGCCGCCTTCGCACATGGTCTGCAGGCC
>PLEH01000065.1 GCA_003136395.1 Phenylobacterium sp. | reverse complement strand
TCGTGATGATCGAGAACATCGCTCGCCATTGGGCGATGAACGACGGGCGCTCGCGGACCCAGGGCGCCATCGAGGCGGTGGCCGAGGTGGGCAACCCGACGGTGGTCGCCACGCTGACCGTGGTGGCCGCCCTGCTGCCGATGCTCTTCGTTTCGGGCCTGATGGGCCCCTACATGGCGCCGATCCCGGTGAACGCCTCGGCGGCCATGGTCTTCTCATTCTTCGTCGCCGTGGTGATCGCGCCCTGGCTGATGGTCCGCTTCGCGCGCAAGACGCTGCAGGCCGGCGATCATGCCCACGACGGCGGCGCGCTCGGCCGCATCTATCGCCGGGTCGCCGTCCGGGTGATCGCCACGCGGCGCAGCGCCATCGTCTTCCTGGCCGTGGTGGGCGTCGCCACGCTGGTCGCCATGGCGATGTTCGCGACCAAGACGGTCACTGTGAAGCTGCTGCCGTTCGACAACAAGTCGGAGCTGCAGGTCGTGGCCGACCTGCGCGAGGGGACGAGCCTGGAGCAGACGGAGCGGACCCTGGCGGCGGCTGCGGCGATCGCCCAGACCCTGCCCGAGGTCATCTCCCTTGAGAGCTATGCCGGCACGGCCTCGCCCTTCAACTTCAACGGCCTCGTGCGCCACTACTTCCTGCGCAACAAGCCGGAAATGGGCGACCTGGCCATCCGGCTTTCCCCCAAGGGCGAGCGCCGGCGCGCGAGCCACGCGGTCGCGCTTGAGCTGCGCCAGAAGCTGGCGAAGCTGCCCCTGCCGCCGGGCGCGTCGCTGAAGGTGGTCGAGGCGCCGCCCGGGCCGCCGGTCCTGGCGACCCTGATCGCGGAGGTCTACGGCCCGACGCCGGAGATGCGGCGCGCGGTGGCGGCGCAGGTTCAGAGCCGGTTCCACCAAGTCCCCTACATCGTCGACATCGACAACAGCTACGGCGAGCCGCGCCCGCGGCTCCGCCTGACTCCCGATCGCGAGCAGCTAGAGTTCTTCGGCCTGCGCGAGGGCGACGTCTTCGATTCCATCGGCGCGGTGATGGGCGGCGAGACCGTGGGATACGCGCAACGGGGCGGCGGCCGCCCGCCCCTGGAGATATCCGTGCGCCTGCCGCAGTCCGACCGCAGCTGGAGCGAACGGCTCGCCTCGACGCCGGTGGCGGTCACCCGCGCCGGCGGCGGCCAGCGCCTGGTTGAGCTCGGCGAGGTCGTCCGGGCCCAGAAGGAGCCCGGCTCCTATCCGGTCTATCGCCGCGACGGCCGCGACGCGGAGATGGTCACCGGCGAGCTGGCCGGCCAATACGAAGCGCCGATCTACGGCATGCTGGCGGTGGACAAGCTGATCCGCGACCGCGACTGGGGCGCGCTGCCGACGCCGCAGGTCCGTCTCCACGGCCAGCCGCAGGACGAGAGCCGCCCGACCGTGCTCTGGGACGGCGAATGGGAGATCACCTGGGTGACCTTCCGCGACATGGGAGCCGCCTTCGGCGTGGCGCTGCTGGGAATCTATGTCCTGGTGGTGGCGCAGTTCAAGAGCTTCCGCCTGCCGCTGGTGATCCTGACGCCCATCCCGCTCACCCTGGTCGGCATCGTGCTCGGCCACATCCTCTTCCGCGCGCCCTTCACCGCCACCTCGATGATCGGCTTCATCGCACTCGCCGGCATCATCGTACGCAACTCGATCCTGCTGGTGGACTTCATACGCCACGCCCAGGAACCGGACCGCCCGCTGCGCGATCTGCTGCTTGAGGCCGGCGCGATCCGGTTCAAGCCCATCCTGCTCACAGCGCTCGCGGCGATGATCGGGGCGACGGTCATTCTGTTCGATCCGATCTTCCAGGGCCTGGCGATTTCGCTGCTGTTTGGCCTGGCGTCCTCGACCCTGCTGACTGTCCTGGTGATCCCGGCGATCTATATCGCCCTGCGCGACGACGGCCGTCCGCCCACCGAGGTCCCCTCGCGGCCGGTCGGGCCGGATCTCACGCCCGTCATCACCCGCCAAGCGGCCTGACCCTACGGTTGGCGCTTGGGCGATCCCAGCTTATATTAGGAAGATGGCAGATAAGATCACCGCCACGAAAGGGCCGATCCCATCGGGATTGGCCAACCTTGAGGCCTGCGCCGCCGAGGCGACGCGGCTACTGAGATTGCTGGCGAGCGAGCAGCGGCTGGTCCTGCTGTGCCGGCTGATCGAGGGCGAATGCTCGGTGGGCGATCTGGCGGCCTATGTGGGGCTCGCCCAGTCCGCAGCCTCCCAGCACCTGGCGAAGCTGCGCGCCGAGGGCGTGGTCGTCACGCGGCGCGAAGGCCAGACGATCTATTATCGGGTCGCCGACCCCGCCGCCCTGCAGATCCTGGACACCCTGCGCAAGATCTATCGCTAGTCGGGTCAACAGTCCCCGAGCCACGCCGATGGCGCGCGCCGTCGCGAGCTTCGACCACCTAGCCCCCCGGCGGAGCCGCCGGCAGGTTGCGGATCGCGCCCGATACAGCCCAGGGGGACTCGCGCGACTCCAAAAGTTCTGCTTTTGTTCCGATGACGGAGAGCGGACATGGCGGACGGCGCATCGCATCGGATCCTCGAGACCTGGCCGGCCTGGCCCCGGCTCAGCCAGGCGCTGGCCGCGCGGTCCAGTCTGTGGGCGGTCTGCCGCTGCGGGCGCGAGGCGGCCATCGACCCCGGGCCCTGGGTCGGCCAGGGGCTGGGGCGTCAGGCGACGGCGCACCTGGAGACGCGCCTTCGATGCCTCTGCGGCGCGCGCCGGGCGAGGTTGGAGATCCGCGGCCTTTCCGAAGCCCCGCAGGGGGGCGCCGGCGGCATCTACGTCTTCCGCTAGGCCGTGGCCGGCTCGGTGAACATCGGCGTCGAGCGGAAGATCGCCACCTCCTCCTCGGTCATGTCGGACGGCACGTCGGCGAACAGCGGGGTCGAGAGATAGCGTTCGCCGGTGTCGGGCAGCATGGCCAGGATGTTGGCCCCCTTGGGCGCGGCCTCGGCGATCTTCAGCGCGCCGGCGAAGGTGGCGCCGGAGGTGATGCCGCAGAAGATGCCTTCCTTCAGCGCCAGCTCCTGGCTGAGCTTGATCGCCTCGGGCCCGGTGACCGCCAGGACCTGGTCGATCAGGTGGGCCTCCACCGCGTCGTTGGTCAGCTTGCCGATGAAGTCCGGCGTCCAGCCCTGCATGGGGTGCGGCTTCCACGCCGGATGGCCGGCGGCGGGCGAGCCGTCGGGGTTGAAAGCCTGCGGTTCGTGGCTGGCGATCAGCGCCGCATCGGCAGGCTCGCAGACCACGACCTTGGTCTTCGGGCTCTTCTCGCGCAGCACGCGCGCGACACCCTTGAGCGTGCCGCCGGTGCCATATCCGGTCACCCAGTAGTCGAGCGACTCACCGGAGAAGTCGTTCAGGATCTCCACCGCCGTGGTCTTCGAGTGCATGTCGGCGTTGGCTTCGTTCTCGAACTGCCGGGTCATGAACCAGCCGTGCTTCTCGGCGAGTTCGACGGTCTTCTCCACCATGCCCACAGCCCGCCCGGCGGGAGGGGTCAGGATCACCTTAGCGCCCAGGAAGCGCATCAGCCGGCGCCGCTCGATCGAGAAGCTCTCGGCCATGGTGACCACCAGCGGATAGCCCTTGGCCGCGCAGACCATGGCCAGGCCGATGCCGGTGTTGCCGCTCGTCGCCTCGATGACGGTCTGGCCGGGCTTCAGCGCGCCCGACTTCTCCGCCGCCTCGATGACGCCGAGCGCCAGGCGGTCCTTGACCGAGCCCAGCGGATTGAAGGCCTCGACCTTGACGAAGACGTTCACGCCCGCGGGCGCTAGGCGGTTGATCCGGACCACCGGGGTATTCCCAACCGTGCCCAGGATGCTGTCGTATCGAGCCATGGCTTTGCGCCTCCTCTTTGCGGCTTGACTGAAAGCGGCCCCATCGGGCGGAGTCAAATGAAGGTCTTTGATGCGGGCGAGAGAATGACTCTAAGAGTAATCGGATCGGGCTTCGGCCGCACGGGCACCATGTCCCTGAAACTGGCCCTGGATCAGATTGGTCTCGGCCCCTGCTATCACATGGTGGAGGTCTTCAAGAACCCGGCCGCCCCGGACATGTGGTCGGCCGCGGCGGACGACCCGGCCCATGCCGATTGGGGCAAGATCTTCGAGGGTTACAATTCCACCGTCGATTGGCCCAACGCCACCTACTACCAGGAGCTGGCCGACGCGTATCCGGCCGCCAAGGTGGTCCACACCGAGCGCGACGCCGACGACTGGTATGCCTCCACCCAGGCGACGATCTTCGCCGACCGCGGCCCGACGGATCCCGAGCAACCCTTCCCGCGGATGCTCGGCAAGGTGATCTTCCGCCTGTTCGACGGGCGCATGCACGACAAGGATCACCTGATCTCGGTCTACAAGGCGCACAACGCCAAGGTCCGCGAGACCATCCCGCCGGAGCGCCTGCTGGTCTATCACGTGTCCGACGGCTGGGGTCCGCTCTGCGACTTCCTGGGCGTGCCTGAGCCGGAAGGCGGCACGCCGAGGGTCAATTCACGCGACGAGTTCGCCGCCATGGTCGCCGGCGGCGGACCGGGCGGACCGCCCGGCCACTAGCGCAATCAGCGGCCGCCGCCGCCGGTGATTTCCTTGATCAGGCCCTGCACCGGGGCCTTGCCGCCGGCGCCCCACATCGCCTTCAGGAAGGCGAGCGTGCGGCTCGCGCCGTTCTCGAACTTCCATTCGCAGTCATCGATCTTGCAGTCGGTGAATACCGGGGGCTCACCGCCGGAATAGACCAGCCGGCAGTCGCGGAACTCGCAGGACGAGAACACCTCGCCGTCGAGCGCCACGGTCTCGTGGTTGTAGATCGCGCCGTCCGCCATGGATCAGGCCTGCTCGTCGTCGGACGGCTCGCTGGGCGCCGCGCCGCCGGCCGCCATGCGGTCGCGTTCGCGGGCCTCGGCCTTGGCGCGGGCCTTCTCCGCCACCTTGGCCGCTTTCTGGCGTTCGCGCTCCATGCGCTCGAAGGGATAGTTGGGCTTGCGCGCCATGGTGTCTGGTCTCCTGGGGTGGAAGGCGGGGCGCGAGCCGAGCCGGCGAACCGGCGTCTTACACCGACTGGCGGCCCGGCGCATCCCGCTCGTGTCGCGCCACGGCCTTACCTAAAGAAAGTCGGCTCCCCCGCGAGGGCGGAGGAGCCGTTGGCGACGCCGCAGAGCCGGGGGCTTGCTGGCCTTCGGCGCCGGCCTTCAGGTGCGGCGGGCGGGCTTGGGGGGAGGAGATCGCCGCGCTGCACACCCGAGAGACTGGCGGCGATCCGCGGCGCCAGTAGGGCCGTTTCGTAACGCCAGCGTCTCGAAAGCAAGGCGAAGTCGAGACGCACCGAAATCTTTCCGCGCCCGGACCGGCGTCCGCGCCGCGGAACCCCAGGCCTTGACGCACGGCAACACGCCACTTGATCTTCGTCACAGCGGAGTCGTCCAGTCTCGGGCACCCCTGTGGCATGAGCCTGCAGTCTCCCATCGTCCGTGACACCGCCCAGCTGATCGCGACCTACGACGGCCGGGCGCCGCGCTACACCAGCTATCCCACGGCCGTTCAGTTCACGCCGGCAGTCACGGCGCGCACCTATCGGGGCTGGCTGGCGGAACTGCCGACCGATGACGCCGTCTCGCTCTACCTCCACATCCCGTTTTGCGCCCGGCTCTGCTGGTACTGCGGATGCAACACCCGCGCGGTGAACCGCCGCCAGCCGATCGGCGACTACGTCTGGCTGATGCTCGCGGAACTGGACCTGCTGAAGACCAGCCTGCCCGGCCGCCTGCAGGCGAGCGCCGTGCATCTGGGCGGCGGCACGCCGAACATGCTGTCAGCTGATGAACTGGCGGCGATCTTCGGCGCCCTGCGGACCGCCTTTCGCTTCGCCCCCGACCCGGAGATCGCCGCCGAGCTCGACCCCGCCGTCCTGACCCGGGACTGGGTGCGCGCGGCCGCATCTCATGGGCTCAGCCGGGCAAGCCTCGGCGTGCAGAACCTCGACCCGACAGTGCAGGCCGCCGTGAACCGTCACGACACCCTGGAGGAGATCCAGGCCGGCGTGAGCTGGCTGCGCGAGGCCGGCGTGCGCTCCGTGAACCTCGACCTGATGTATGGGCTGCCGCACCAGACCGTGGAAAACACGCTTGCGACGCTGGACGCGATCCTGCCGCTGCGGCCCGAGCGCCTGGCGCTGTTCGGCTACGCCCACGTGCCTTGGATGAAAGCCCACCAGAAGCTGATCCGGGACGACGCCCTGCCTGACGCCGCACAGCGGTTGGACCAGAGCGAAACCGCCGCCGAACGCCTGTCACGCGAAGGCTATGTCCGGATCGGCCTCGACCACTTCGCCCTCCCGTCCGACGAGCTCGCCGTCGCCGCCGCCGAAGGCCGGTTGCATCGCAATTTCCAAGGCTACACCACGGACTCCGCGGGAACTCTGCTGGGGCTTGGGGCCTCGGCGATCGGCTCACTTCCGCAGGGCTATGTGCAGAACATCACCCAGGAACTGGGCTGGCGCGCCGCCGTCAGCCAGAACGAGCTTCCGATCGCCCGCGGGGTCGCCTTGAGCGACGACGATCGCTTCCGCGGCGAGATCATCGAGCGGCTGATGTGTGATTTCGAGGTCGACCTGGCGGCGATCTGCGCCAGCCATGGCCATCCCGTTTCGCACCTCGCCGAGGCCCTGGCACGCCTGGAGGCCTTCGAGCGCGACGGGCTTGTCCGCTACGATGGCGAGCGCGTGATGGTCACCGAACACGGACGGATCCTCGTGCGCTCGGTCTGTGCGGTGTTCGACGCCTATCTCGCGCCGGCGGCGCAACGGCACGCCAAGGCGATCTAGCCCGCCGCGGCGAGCGGGCGAACGGCCTGGAGGTCCGCGAGCTGGCGACCATAGGCCTCCCGCGCCGCCTTGAACGTAGAGGTGGGGAATTTGACGGGGACGCCCATCAGCGCCGCCCACAGCATCTCCAGATGCGCCGCCCAGCCCGCCGCCGCGCGCGCCACATCCTCCGTCGATGGAAGGTTCAGCCGAAGGGTCAGACGCGTCATGGGTCCGATCGGTTCGAGGTCCCATCGCACCGGTCGCGCCGGCTCGCCCGGCTGGCTCCAGGAGTATTCGAGCCGGCGCTGATACTCGATCGCCGTAACCTGGCTTTCGATGAGCCCGCCGCTCTGTGCGGAATCCAGCCGCGCCCAACCGCCGGGCCGCGGTTCGACCGTGCCCGGCGCAAGCCAGGTCGGGAGCCGGCGGCTGTCGGTGAGCGCGCCCCAGACGTCGTCCAGAGGGTTGTCGAGAGTCAGGACGAAGTCGACGGTCGTAGCGTCGGCGCCGGGGATGAAGCGGGCGGTCAGATAGGTCGCGTCGGACATGACGGCTCCCCTGTCGGAGTTGGACGGTGGAGCCACGCGCCAAACATGGCCTCGCCGCATTGGATCGTCCCGGAAGCGCCAAGCTTAGAAGATGACGCCGCCGTCACCTTTGACGTTGGTCAAGTCGGGCCCCCAAGCCCGCGTGGCCGGCCTGGGTCATTTCCGGCGCCGCCGCTGGCTAGCCCTGCACAGGCGCGCTCGCCGTCGCCAAAGCCTCGCCGTCCCGCCAAGCCCGCACCCTCGCGCCGTGTCGGCCGAATTCGAGCTTCGCGATCGCCCGCAAATGCACCTCGTCGGGGCCATCGGCGATCCTAAGCGTGCGCATGCTGGCATAGGCGCGGGCCAGGCCGAAGTCTTCCGACATGCCGCCGCCGCCATGGGCCTGCATCGCGTCGTCCAGGACCTTGAGGGCCGTGCGCGGCGCCGCGACCTTGATCATCGCAATTTCCAGCTGGGCGGCCTTGTTGCCGACCTTGTCCATCATGTCGGCCGCCTTCAGGCACAGAAGACGGGTCATCTCGATATCCAGGCGCGCTTCGCCGATTCGCTGCTCCCAGACCGACTGGTCCGCCAGCCGCTTGCCGAAGGCCACGCGGGAAAGGAGCCGGTCGACCATCTTCTCCAGCGCCACCTCGGTGGCGCCGATCGCGCGCATGCAGTGATGGATGCGGCCCGGCCCGAGCCGACCCTGAGCGATCTCGAATCCCCGGCCCTCGCCCAGGATCAGGTTTTCGACCGGCACGCGGACGTCGCGCAACACCACCTCGGCGTGGCCGTGGGGCGCGTCGTCGTAGCCGAACACCGGAAGCATCCGCACAACTTCGAAGCCCGGCGCGTCGGTGGGCACCAGGATCTGCGACTGCTGGGAATGCCGTGCGCCCTCCGGATCGGTCTTGCCCATCAGGATGGCGACCTTGCAGCGGGGATCGCCGATGCCCGACGACCACCACTTGCGGCCGTTGATCACATAGCTGTCGCCGTCGCGGCGGATCGAGGTCTGGATGTTGGTGGCGTCGGACGAGGCCACGTCGGGCTCGGTCATCAGGAAGGCCGAGCGGATCTCGCCGTTCAGCAACGGTCGCAACCACTTGGCCTTCTGGGCCGCAGAGCCGTACTGGCGCAGCACCTCCATGTTGCCGGTGTCGGGCGCCGAACAGTTGAACACCTCCGACGCGAATCCGACGCGACCCATTTCCTCGGCGCAGAGGGCGTATTCGAGATTGGTAAGGCCGGGCCCGCGATCCTCGATTTCGTCATGTTCGGACGGCGTCAGGAACAGGTTCCAGAGGCCCTCGGCGTAGGCGCGCGCCTTCAGCTCCTCGACGATCGGCACGACCTGCCAGCGCGCGGCGCCTTCGACGGCCATCTGCGACTGGTAGGTCGCCACCGCCGGGTAGACGTGGGCCGTCATGAAGGCGCGCACGCGGTCACGCCACTGGGTCTCGCGTTCGGAGAGGCCGAAATCCATGACAGAGCTCCTTATGGGTCGCAGGGAGCCTAGGCGCGCCGGTCTCTCGTCGCCTTGACCAGTATCAAGGGGCCGAACCGTCCTCCCGGCCAGCGCCGGCCCTGCATCGCTCTCGCCGGGCGTTGACGGCGATCAAGGACCCCGGGGGCGAACTCGCGCCACGCTGCGGCGATGGACAACCTCCTTGAGGCTTTCGTCGGGTTGCTGGGCCGCGATCACGTGTCGCTTGGCGCCGCGGCGGCCGATTGCGCCTTTAGTCCGTGGACGCGGCTCGGGACGCCCCGGGCGGTGCTTCGTCCGAACTCTACCGAAGAGGTCGCCGCGGTGATGCGGCTCGCGCACGCCGCGAGGGCGCCCATCGTGCCTTGGGGCGGTCGGACCGGCCTGGTGGACGGTGCGCGAGCCGATGGCGCCATCGCCCTCAGTTTCGAACGAATGCGACAGGTGGAAGCCGTCGACACCGACGGCGCGACGATGAGCGTCGAAGCCGGCTGCGTCCTGCAGGACGCCTGCGCCGCCGCCGAGGCCCACGACCTTCTCCTGCCGCTGGACTTCGGGGCCCGGGGATCGGCGACCATCGGGGGCGCGATCTCCACCAACGCGGGCGGCAACAAGGTGCTGCGCTACGGCATGACCCGCGACTTGGTGCTCGGGCTCGAGGTCGTGCTGGCCGACGGAACCGTCCTGCCGGCGATGAACCGGCTGATCAAGAACAACGCGGGCTACGATCTGAAGCAGTTGTTCATCGGCTCTGAGGGCACGCTCGGGATCGTCACCCGCGCGGTTCTGCGGCTCAGATCGAAGCCCAGGTCGCAGGTGACAGCGCTGCTCGCCGTCGACCATTTCGACGCCCTGGCGTCCGTGTTGCGAATGCTGGAGTCCGAGCTCGCGGGTTCGCTCTCCGCCTTCGAGGTGATGTGGCCGGAGTTCTACGACCTCGTGACCACCCCTCCGGCGAAAGGTCGCGCGATCCTGCCGCCGGGACACGCCCACTACGTGCTGGTCGAGGCCCTGGGCGCCGACGCCGAGGGCGATCTCGACCGGTTCGTGGCCGTCCTCGGCCGGGCGCTCGAAAACGGGTGGGTCGCCGACGCGGCCATAGCCAAGTCGCAGGCGGAACGCGACCGGATGTGGGCGCTGCGCGACGATGTCGGCCAGACGGCGCGCGACGGCCCGATCGTCGCCTTTGACATCGGGCTGCCGATCGACGCCATGGAGGCCTATGTCGCCCGCTCGCGCGCCGAGTTGCGGAGCCGCTGGCCGCAGGCGCGCCTGGTGGTGTTCGGGCATCTGGGAGATGGCAACCTTCACCTGATCGCAAGCCTGCCGGAGACCGGCGCGCGCGAGGCGATCGAGTCCATCGTCTACGCGCCGTTGCGCGACCTGGGCGGCACGATTTCCGCCGAGCACGGCATCGGCCTGCAGAAGCGCGGCTACCTCGGCCTGTCGCGCACGCCGCAGGAAGTGGCGCTGATGCGCGCCCTGAAGGCGGCGCTCGACCCCTCAGGCCTGCTCAATCCGGGCAAGGTGCTGGCGTAGCGCCGCCCTTCCGGGACGCCGCGCGCGGGCGCGCGCGCTCACTTGATCAATGTCTTGCGTCAGCGCGCCAACCTGGGTCGGCTCAGCGCCATGAGCGGACCCTGGCTTCACCGCGGCAGGCGGACATTCGATGGGCCGACGAATGACCCGGCTCATCCCCAGCCCCGGCGAACCTGCTCAATAGGCGACACGAAGCGTGATCGACGCCGTTCGGGGGCGGAGCGGCGTCACCTGTCCGGTGGTCCGCAGGGTAAAGGGGTTGCCATAGGCGAAGGTGTTGCCGCGTGCGTCCATCAGGTTTTCGATGGCGAAGGTGAGCGTCCAGGGCGCGGCGTCGAGGGTCGCCGCCATGCGGCTGGTCGCATAGCCCCCCATGGCGGGCGAGGTAAGATTGTCGAAGGTCAGGCGCGAGCGCCCGACATAGCCCAACCGACCGTCGAGGGCGAAGGCGCGGCCCGCGGCCAAGGGCCACGCATAATGCGCCGCGACTCCGGCGGAAATGCGCGGCACCCCTGCCAAACCGAACTCGGACCGGATCGGAAATACCGGGTTCGCATGATGAAGTTCCGGATCGTTGAGCAGCAACTCCATGCGCAGTATTAGCGGTCCGCTGACATATCGGCCTTCGAATTCAATGCCGGCGTTGCGCCCTTCGCCGATGTTGGCGGTGAACGGAAACCCGGACGGCAGGAGTTCGTCGCTCTGGATGTTCTTCCAGATGGCCTGGAAGGCGGCGGCGCGCAGGATGAGGTGGTCTTGCAGGACGCTCAGGCGCAGGCCCGCCTCCAGGTTCCACAGCTCGTCGCCCGCGTAGAAGCGGCTTGGTTCGGCGCCGCCCGGCGGGCTGAAAACCTGGCCGGGAGCGCCCGTCGTGTTGAAGCCCCCGGACCGATAGCCCTGCGAAACCTCGACATAGGCGAGCCAGGCGGCGCGCGGCGCGTAGGCCAGCATGATCTTCGGCGAAAACCCCGCGTGGGACAGCTTGCCCGAGAACGTCGATCGGGCCCCGCCGGCCGTCGCAAGGATCGTGCTGTCCGTAAGCACCTGGGACCGGAACAGCCGCCCGCCAAGCGTCAGGGTGAACCGGTCGCCGAGCGGCAGCGCCGCCTCGCCGAAGACCGCGGCTTCGTCGAGTTCGTCGCGGCGGGTCTCCGTGAACGCCGCCACCGGGACCGGCGTCAGCTGCAAGAGCCGCAGATCGCTGTCCTGCCGGCTGTCCCCGACAAACAGCCCGGCGAGCCACTGGACTGAATCGCCCGGGCGCGAGGTGAGCACCGCCTCCGAAACGACGGCGCGAATGCTGTTGTCGTCATCGAGCGCCGCCGGCCCGGGCGCAATCGCCACCGGCGGGGCGCTGGTGGCGTCATACCGACTGGACAGGTGGTGGCTGACCACCGCTGTGTTCCATTTGAAGTCCGCCCAGGGCAGCGCCCCCTGCAGGCCAAGGTGGCCCTCGGCGAAGTCGTTGTCGTGCGGCTCCTGCACGGCGATGTCGCGGGTGAAGGCCGGCTGTCCTGCGAAGGCGTACTGGGTGTCCGCGGAATTGATCGCCTGGGTGACGAAGCCCGCGCTCACGGTCCATTGCGGGGTGATGTCCAGCACGGACGACACCCGCAGGCCCTGGCGGATGGACCGGTTGACGTTCTTCAGCCCCAGGCGGCTGTCGTCGATGTAGCCCCCGGCCTCGTCACGCCAGGCGACCACGCGCGCCGCGCCGCGCCCCCCCAGCAGCGGCAGGTTCAGCGCGCCTTCGATCACATTGGAACCGCCCCCGCCCCGGGTCGCGCCGAGGCTTCCCGAAATCCAGCCGCCGCGGGCGGTCCGGTCGGGCGGCGCGGTGATCAGATGCAGCAGGCCGCCCAGCGACCCGGCGCCATAGAGCGCGCCCTGCGGTCCGCGCAGGATCTCGACCTGGGACATGTCCACGAGCCGCAGGTCCGGGTCGGGGGCGTTGAAGGTGAGCCGCACCTCGTCGAGATAGATGCCGACCATCGACTGGGTCCGCCCGGTCAGCGGACCGTCCGACAGGCCGCGCACCAGGATCTTGTCGCGCCCCGGCCCGAGGTTGGTCACGGTCATCGACGGCGTGGTCGCCGCCAGGTCCCCGTCGTCATGGACTCCCATGGCCGCCAGCGCCGGGCCGTCTTCGGAACTGACCGCATAGGCCAGGCGATCGGCCCGGGTCGGGCGTCGCGTCGCCACGACGATGAGCTCGTCCAGGGGCGGAACCGGGACCGCCGGGGCGACGGCGCGCGGAGCCTCGCGCGGGGCCGCGGCCGGAAGCACGACGATCTCCACGGCGTTCGGGCCGCGCATGCGCCAGCCGCAGCCGGAGCCGGCGAGGAGATGATCGAGCGCGCCTTCGAGCGAGAGCCGCCCGACGGTCGCCTGGCCGAACGGCGCGCAGCGGGCCGCGGCCCGGGTGCTGATGGACACGCCGGCCGTCGTCGCCAGGTCGATAAGCTGGGCGCCCAGCGCCTTTCGCGGAATGTCAAAGCTCAGGATCGGCGCCGCCCAGGCGGGCGAGTTGGCCGCCAGGGCCGCCGCGACGATGCAGGTCGCGCCCCATCGGCGCGCAGCGTGGCCAGGCAAGGGCGACGGTTCCTCGGATAAGATCCGTTCGCGTCAGCTCAACGCGATGCCGCGGTCCGTACGCTGCACCGTCAGCGAAAGATAGTCCGCCAGCGTCTTCACCAGCACCGTCTGGTCCCCCAGTTCGAGGACTCCCGAGAACCGCCGGGCGCCGGCCGCCGCGGTCACATGGATCGGCGTGGCATAGCGCCGGTTGAGTTCGGCCACGATCTGGCTCAGCGGCTCGTCGTTGCAGACCAGGCGGCCGGAGGCCCAGGCGAAGGCCGCGTTCGGATCGACCCGCTGCTGCTGTGAGACCTGGGTTCCCTCGGTGTGGCGCAGTTCATCGCCGGCTGCCAGCCGCGCGACCGGCTGGCTCCCCAGGCCCGGCTGGCGAACCTCCACGATCCCGCTGCGGACGCTGACCACGACGGTCTGCGGGTCGTGCCGGATGTTGAACTCGGTTCCGACATCGCGGACCTGCTGGTCGCCGACGTTCACCAGGAACGGGCGACTGGGTTCATGGGCGACCGCAAAGCTCGCCTGCGCCTGTCCCAGGTCGACCCGCCGGGTGCGCCAGCCCAGCCGCACCGTCATCTGCGAGCCGCCGTCCAGGCGGATGTGTGAGCCGTCGCCGAGCGCGATCTCGCGGGTCTGGCCGGCGGCGGTGCGATAGACGCTGGGCGCGCCCTCGTAGGCCTGGCGCATCGCTGGCGCGACCACCACGGCGAGCGCCGCCGCCGCGGCGAGCCCCGCGACAGGGGCCCAGGCGGGCGGGCGGCGGGACCGAGGCCGGAACGGGCTCACCACCGCCTCGGCGGGCCGGCGTATCGCCGAGGCGATCTCGGCGGCGTTGTCGGCGATCTCCGCGCTCAGTAACTCTGCGCGGGCGAAGGCCTCGGCGTGAGCCTCCGACGCCTCCAGCCAGGCCGTGAGCGCCTGCCAGTCCTCGGCTGTCGCGGCGTCCGACTGGACGCGCACCAGCCAGGCGACGGCCTCGTCCTCGAACGGATCGGTCGGCCGGCTCATTTCGAGCCCCTGGGGTTGGGTTGATGGGTCATCGCTGCCCCAATGACGCCACAAACCGCAAACCGCCTGAAAGGAAACTTGGCCGCCCGGAAGATCATCGCCCGACCTTCGCCAGAATGCGCTTCAGGCACAGCATCATGTATTTCTCGACGCTGGAGCGGGAGAGGTTCATGGCCTTGGCCGTTTCGGCGTGGGTCAGCCCCTCCAGCTTGTGGAGGCGGAAGGCCTCCTGAACGGGGGCCGGCAGGTCCCTGACGACCTCGATGATGGCGGCCAGGCGTTGGCGGGCGTCGACCACGACATCGGCGGGCGAGGTCTCCGAGATCTCCTCGCGCCCCGAGGCGGTGGTGTTGGCCCCGCGCCACTCGGCGTCCCGGCGCCCGGCGCGGCCGCGCTGCTTGATCTGGTCCAGCATCAGGTTCGTGCCGAGCCGGAACAGGAAGCCGGCGGGATTCTCGATCCCCTCGGCGGGCATCGAAGTGATCTTCAGGAAGATGTCCTGCACCAGGTCCTCGGCCGCCTCTTCCGAGCGCAGCCGGAGGCGGAAGTAGCGGACCAGATCCTGGCGGCGCTCCAGATAGGTCGCCAGCAGGGGGTTCTGTTCGCTGTCGTCCAAGGCGGTCTCTGAACGCTCCGGTCGGGGCTTGGGGCGGCCGCCGGCGACCGGTGCGGCCAGGGCGGGTATCCGGCCTCCCATGCCATTTCAGGACGAAGTGCGAAACCTGTGAGGGGGTTTTCGCCGCATGTCGTCGTTGCCGGTTGAAGGGCGTGGGGCCGCGCCGTTGCGCCGGAGTTGTTCATGGGATGTGCCAGGCCAGTCGATCGCAACGCCCGGCGGGTCTCGCCGCGATGAGCGTCTGCGCGCGCCGATCGAGTGAGCCTGCCTTCACCCTGACGACCCACGTCGAACCCGGCGCCGCGCGCGAGCGCGTGGAGGTGTTTCTTGAGGCCGAGTACCAGCGCGCCTTCGGGGGCCGCATCCGCGCGCACTATCCGGTCCTGATGGCCGCCACCGGGCCCGGCGGCGAGGTGCTCGCCGCGGCGGGCTACCGCCCGGCCCGGGATGAGCGACTGTTCCTGGAGCAGTACCTCGACGACCCCGTCGAACACGTTGTCGGCCAAGCGCTCGGCGCCGCGGTCTCGCGCGGCGACATCGCCGAGATCGGCAACCTGGCCTCGGTCAGCCCTTGCGCCTCGCGCACCCTGTTCCTGGCGCTGGCCGACCAACTCCGCGCGCTGGGCTGCCGGTTCGCGGTTGCGACGGCCACGCGCCAGCTGCGCCGCAGCTTCCGCCGGCTCAGCTTTCCGGTGACGCCGCTGGCCCGCGCCGACGCCGCGCGCCTGCCGCGGGCGGGCGACGACTGGGGCGGCTACTATGCCCGCGATCCGCAGGTTCTGGTCGGCGCCATCGACCGGGCGCTGCCGGCGCTGCGGGCCGGCCCCGTCGCGCTCGAGGCCATCGCCGGGCGGCTCGCCCGGCGCGCCGGCGGCTACATGGCGCAGCAGGCCTCCGCGTGAGCCGCGTTCTGGGCGCCATCGCCGGCCACGGCCTGCTCGATCCGAATCGCGTGGCGCTCAGCGACGCAACCCGCAGCCTGACCTATCTCGAACTGTCCGAGGCTGTGGAGCAGCTCTGCGCGCAGCTCGGCCCGCTGCTGTCCAAGGGCCCCGTCTCGGCGCCGGTGGCGGTCAGCGGCGCCAACAGCATCGCCTGGGTCATCCTCGACCTGGCGCTCGTCCGGCTGGGCCGGCCAAGCCTGCCCCTGCCGGGGTTCTTTACGGCGGACCAGCGCAGCCACGTCCTGGCCGACGCCGGCGCCGGCTGGCTGATCACCCTGGACGCGGCCGGAGGCCTCGCCTTCGAACCCGTGGAAGGGCGCGACGGGGCCCTGCATCCGACGACCGCCAAGGTCACCTACACCTCCGGCTCGACGGGCCGGCCAAAGGGCGTCTGCCTGTCGCTGGCGCAGATGGAGGATGTGGCCGCGTCCCTGGTCGAGGTGATCGGCGCCGACTATGCCGGCGTGCACCTGCCGGTCCTGCCGCTCTCGATCCTGCTGGAGAATGTCGCCGGCCTCTACCCCACTCTGCTGGCGGGCGGGCGCTATCACCTCGAAACGCCGGCGAAGCTCGGCCTTGCGAACCCCTTCCAGCCCGATCTCGGCCAGCTTGTGGCGGCGATCGGGGCGACGGGCGCCACCAGCCTGATCCTGGTCCCCGAACTGCTGCGCGGCCTGGTGATGGCCATGACCTTCACCGGCGCGCGGCTGCCCGCCCTCAACCTGGTGGCGGTGGGCGGCGCGAAGGTCTCGCCGGAGTTGCTCGCCAAGGCCGAGGCGGTCGGCCTGCCGGTCTACGAAGGCTACGGGCTCAGCGAATGCGCTTCCGTGGTCGCCCTCAACACGCCCGCCCTGCGCAAGGTCGGCTCGGTCGGCCGCGTGCTGCCGCACGTCTGGGTCCAGATCGACGCGGATCGCGAGATCATCGTCGGGCCGCGCCCGTTCCTCGGCTACGCCGGCGGCGAGGCCAGCCTGGGCCTCGTCAACACCGGCGACCTCGGATGGCGCGACGACGACGGCTTCCTGCACATCGACGGACGGCGCAGCAATACGATCATCACCGCCTTCGGCCGCAACGTCGCGCCGGAATGGGTGGAGAGCGAACTCCTCGCCCAGCCGGTCATCCGCCAGGCCATCGTGTTCGGCGAGGCGCAGGACGGCCTTGGCGCCCTCATCGTCCCGCTGTCCCCCGGCCTTCCCGAGCCGGCGATCGCCGAGGCGGTGGCTCACGCCAACCAGGCCCTGCCCCCCTACGCCCAGGTCCGCCGCTGGCGGATCTGCCCTCCCTTCGACCGTGAGGCTGGAGAGCTGACCGGCAACGGCCGGCCCCGCCGCGAGGCGATCCTCGCCCGCCACCATGACTTCGTCATCCCAGCACCACAGGACCCGCCCGTGACCTTCTTCCAGCGACTCGTCATCGAAACTGCGCCGGGCCAACTGGCCCTGGCCAGCGTTCCCCAGATCCAGGACGGCCTCGCCGGGAACATCTCGCGTGAGACCTATGTCGCCTACCTCACCGAGGCCTACCACCACGTAAAACACACCGTACCGCTGATGCAGGCGGCGAAGGCCGGGTTGGACGACGCCCACGCCCGCTTCCGCGGCGCGCTCGACGAGTACATCGCCGAAGAGACAGGGCACGAGGAATGGATTCTCAACGACATCCGCCACACCGGCGGCGACCCGGACGCTGTGCGCGCCGGCGAGCCCCGAGACGCCACCCGCCGAATGGTGGCCTACGTCTACGACTACATCGCGCGGAAGAATCCGATGGGCTTCTTCGGCATGGTCCTGGTGCTCGAGGGCACGAGCGTGCGGCTGGCCACCCAGGGCGCCGCGGCGGTCGCGGCGAGCCTGAACCTGGGGCCCGAGTCCTTCACCTACCTGTCGTCGCACGGCGCGGTCGACCAGGACCACCTGGTCTTCTTCCAGCGACTGATGGACGAGGTCGACGATCCCGCCGACCAGGCCGCGATCATCGAGGTGGCGAATGCGGTCTTCATCCTGTTCGCCGAGGTGTTCCGCGCGATCCCGCACGAGCGGAGCCTCGCCCATGCGGTTTGAGGGCAAGGACATCCTGCTCACCGGCGGGGCCGGCGGTCTGGGCGGTCTTATCGCGCGGCGGCTGGAAAGCGAGGGCGCGAGCGTCTGCGTTCTCGACCGCGTCGCGCCTGCAGGCGTGACGGAATACTTGCGCCAGGATCTTTCGACGCCCGACGGCATCGAGGCCGCCGCCGCGGCCGCGGCGGACCGCCCCTGGGACATCCTCTTCAACCTCGCCGGCATCCAGCACTTCGGACCGCTCGAACGCCAGTCGCCCGAGCATCTCGTCGCCAGCTACATGGTCAACCTGGTCGCTCCAGCCCGGCTGACCCAGGCGGTGTTGCCCCGCATGCGCTCGCGCGGCAGCGGCCAGATCGTCAACGTCGGCTCGATCTTCGGCTCGATCAACTTCGCCCACTTTGTCACCTACTCCAGCGCCAAGGCCGGCCTGCGCGGCTTCAGCCAGGCCCTGCGGCGCGAGCTCGCCGGGTCGGGGATCGACGTCACCTATGTCGCCCCCAGGGCGGTGCGCACGCCGCTCAACACCCCCCAGGTCATGGAGTTCGCGCACCTGACCGGCATGAACATGGATCAGCCGCAGGCGGTCGCCGACCGGATCGTCGATGTGGTCGCCGCCCGCAAGCGCGAGGCCTACCTCGGCTTCCCCGAAGCCCTGTTCGTCCGGCTGAACGCCCTTCTTCCCGGCCTGGTCGACCAGGCCCTCTCAGGCAACGACCGCAAGGCCGCTCGCCTCTTCGCCCGCTGATCGTTCGGAGACCCCAGCATGAAACTCGCCACCCTCTTCGCCACCCTGTCCATCGCCGTCGCGGCCGCCCCGGCGGTTGCGCAGCCCGGGTTCGGGGCCAGTCTCGACACCCTGGCCAACGGCTGGGCGCACGCGAACTTCGAGACGCGGGACAAGGCCGCACGGGCGGCCGAGGCGGCAAAGGTCGCCGCCGACGCCGCGGCGCTCGCGGCCCAGTATCCCAACCGCGCCGAGCCCCTGGTCTGGGAAGCCATCGCCACCGCGACCGAGGGCGGCGCCAAGGGCGGATTGGGCGGGCTCGCCAAGGCCAAGGAGGCGCGCAGGCTGCTGGTGCGGGCGGAAGCGATCAACCCCGCCGCCTTGGGCGACGGCTCGGTCTACACCAGCCTTGGATCCCTCTACGCCCAGGTTCCGGGCTTCCCGGTGGGCTTTGGCGATGCGGCCAAGGCGCGCGCCTATCTCCAGAAGGCGCTGGCCGCGAGCCCGAACGGCATCGATTCCAACTTCTTCTACGGCGACTTCCTGGCCCGTCAGGGCGACAACGCCGGCGCGGCGCGCGCGCTTGAAAAGGCCATCGCCGCCCCGCCGCGCCCCGGCCGCGAGATCGCCGACCGCGGCCGCCGCGCGGAAGCGACGACCCTGCTCGCCCAGGTGCGCGCCAAGGCGCGCGGTTGAGCCCGGTCAGAGTTCAACCCGGAGAGGACGACAGATGAGCATTCCCAGCGTTGGCGCGCCGCCGACAGGCGCTTTACCCACCCCACCGCAAGCCGCGACGCCACCGGCGCCCGCGCCGACCAATGACCACGACGGCGATGACGCCGCCGGTTCGCCTGCCGCCGCGCCGCCCCACGGCCAGGGAACCCAGGTCGACACCAAGGCCTGAGCAGGCGCCCGCGCTCAATGGCGCAGGCGTTCTTCTCTAAGCCTCCAGCTCGATGTCCCAGTAGAGGTAGTCGAGCCAGCTTTCGTGCAGGTGGTGCGGCGGGAAGCGGCGGCCGTGCTGCTGCAGTTCGAAGGCGGTCGGCCGGTGCGGGCTGTGCAGCGGGTGCATGTGCGCCTCGCGCGGCGTGCGGCCGCCCTTGGTCAGGTTGCAGCGCGCGCACGCAGTGACAATGTTTTCCCAGGTCGTGCGCCCGCCGCGCGAGCGCGGGATCACGTGGTCGAAGGTCAGGTCCTCGGACGCGCGGCAGTACTGGCAGGTGAAGGCGTCGCGCAGGAAGAGGTTGAACCGGGTGAAGGCCGGCGGCCGGTCCTGCGTCACATACTGCTTCAGCGACACGACGCTCGGCAGCTTCATCTCGAAGGAGGGCGAATGCACCACCTGGTCGTAGGTGGAGACCACGTCGACGCGCTCCAGGAACACCGCCTTGATGACGTCCTGCCAGGGCCACAGCGAGAGCGGATAGTAGCTCAAGGGCCGGAAATCGGCGTTCAGCACCAGGGCCGGCGCGCCGGAGGGTGGGCGGCTAAGCACCTGCATGGCGGGCCTCCCCGTAGTCGGAGATAGCCCCGGCGGAGGGCAGGGGGCGCTGGGCGCTTGGGAATGACGCTGATGAACTGAAGACTTGGGCCCCTGTTCGCGACGCATGAATGCGGCGACGGGCCCGTTCAGTCTGGTCGGGCTGTCCCGCGGTTGGGACCACTATAGGAGGGATTCGGAGACATCTCCATGACGGAGAAGAGGGCCGCCGGCCTCGCCACACGTCTGAGCGCGCAGCGAGGCTTATGGGCGACACATCTGGTCTTAGACGCCGATGACGGCGGCGGTGGCGCCGGCGAGCGCCAAGCCCATGGCGACGATGGCGAAGGAGGCCAGGACGTCGAGGACGCGGTTCAGTTGGATAGACATGACTTAATTCCTTTTTCTTCTCGTCGCGCCGGGCTCTCGGTCGCCTTGTCCGATGTGGACAATGCTTAGATAGCACTTATCTGAACGGTGCATAGATACCAATTTGTGCAGTGCAGCTATGCATTTGTGCATGCATCCGCGAAGCGGGTCCGCGGCGACGACGAAAAAGGGCCCCACACGGGGCCCTTGTCCGGTCGATCAGGATCGGGAGCCTAGTTGCTGAGGGCGAGGGAAAACGCCGCGGCGAGCGAGCCGCCCATGCCAAGGATCAGGGCCGGGGCAATCTTGTCGAAAAGCCTTGCGAGAAACATGACACATACCTTCAAACTGAACCCCCCTCCTTCCCTTGGAACAGTTTGCGGGAGCGGAGGATTTGTTATCTAAGCAATGATAAGATAGCATTGATCTGAACGTCGTCAAGATATCTTTACGGCGCATAGATAGAGATTTAGAGTGAGGGCGATGAGAGAATCTCAAGCTGCGGAAGCCCGCCCCTATCACCACGGCGATCTGCGTCGCGCCTTGATCGACGCCGCCAGCCGGGTCCTGGAATCCGAAGGGCCGAGCGCGCTCTCGCTCCGCGCCGTCGCCCGCGAGGCCGGGGTCAGTCCCGCGGCGCCCTACCATCATTTCAAGGACAAGACCGAGCTCCTGGAAGCCGTCGCCCATGAGGGCTGGACCCTCCTCGACGCGGCCCTGGCCGCGGCCAAGGCCAAGGCGCCCTCGGCCGCCGAGGCGATGAACGAGCTGGGCGTGGCCTATGTCTGCTTCGCCCGCGAGAACCCGGCGCTCTACCGGGTGATGTACGACACCGCCCGCGATCGCGAAGACCTGCCCGACGAGATGCAGGGCGACAAGGACAGCGCCTACTGCAAGGTGCGCGACACCCTGGTCGATGCCGGCGCCGACCCCACCGAAGCCCTCGACATCGAACTCGCCACCACCGCGGCCTGGTGTTCGGCCCATGGCTTGGCCGAGATGGCCGGCTTCAAACAGTTCCAGCATCTGAAGGACGCCTGCGGCGGGGAGCGGGCCTTCTTCAAGGCGGTCTTCCAGCATATGGGTCTGGTTCCCAAGCACCTGGCGGACTAGACCGCGCGGGTGTCTGGCCCGCCCTTCGTCACGCGTTTCGCGCCCTCGCCCACCGGTTACCTGCACCGGGGGCACGCCTTTTCAGCCCTGACCGCCTTCAAGGCCGCGCAAGGCGCGCGCGGCCGCTTCGTCCTGCGCCTGGAGGACATCGACGTCATCCGGTGCCGTCCTGACTACGAGGCCGCGATCTATGTGGACCTGGCCTGGCTCGGCCTGACCTGGGACGAGCCGGTGCGCCGCCAGTCCGAGCACATGGCGGACTACAGGGCCGCCCTGCGCAAACTCTCCGAACGCGGCCTGACCTATCGGTGCTTCCGCACCCGCCGCGAAATCGCCGAGGCCATTGGGGGCGCGCCGCACGGCGCCATGGAAGTCTTCCACGGCGCTCCGCTGGCCCCCGACGAGGAAGCCCGCCGTGTCGAGGCGGGCGAGCCCTATGCGTGGCGCCTGTCGCTGGCGGCCGCCGAGCGCGCGCTGGGCGGGTTCGCGACGCTCACCTTCGTCGAGGAGGGCGAAGGCCCGCATGGCGAGCGAGGTCTGATCAAGGCCAACCCGGCCTTGGGCGGCGACGTCCTGCTCACCCGCAAGGATGTCGGCGTCGCCTACCACCTGGCCGTGGTTGTAGACGACGCCCTGCAGGGGGTGAACCACATCATCCGGGGCCAGGACCTCTTCGAGGCGACCCATGTGCAGCGCCTGCTGCAGGCCCTGCTGGGCCTGCCGACGCCCGTCTATCGCCACCACCGACTGCTCACCGGCCCGGACGGCAAGCGCTACGCAAAGCGCGATCACGCCCAGACGCTGCGCGAACTGCGCGCCTCAGGTATGACGCCCCAGGCGTTGGGCTCGGAGTTGGGCTTTTGACGGACTTGAGCGCCCACCCGGCGGCGGCCCCGCGCTGGCAGGCCCTGGCCGCCCTGGTGTTCGGCGCCTGCGTCATCGGCTTTTCCGGAATCCTGGTGCGCCTGACCGGCACGGGCCCGGCGGCGGCGGGCTTCTGGCGTCTCGCCTTCGCCCTGCCGCTGCTGGCCCTGATCACCCGGCGGGTCAGCGGGCCGCTTGGGCGGCCGAGCCGGATCGCCATGGTCACCGGACTGATGTTCGCGCTGGACCTGGGCTTCTGGCACTACGGGATCAAATACACCTCCGTGGCGGCGTCCACGGTGCTCTCCAACCTGACGCCCGTGGTGGTGACGGCCTTCGCCTGGGTGTTCCTGAAGCAGCGGCCGCGGCCGCTGTTCCTGCTGGCCATGGTGGTCGCGGTGGGCGGCGCCTGGATGATGGGCGCGGGCAAGGGCGCCGGCGTCCCGGTGCTCAACGCCCCGCTCGGGAACTTCTTCTCCCTGACCACAGCGCTCTGGTACGCCCTCTATTTCCTGGCGGTCAGCGAGGGCCGCAAGACCGAGGCCGCCAGCCGGTTGATGTTCTGGTCCGGCGTGGTCGGCGCGCCGCTGTTGCTGGCCGCCGCGCTCATGCTCGGCGAGCCCGTGCTGCCGGTGACGCTCGCGGGCCTCGCCGCCTGCGTGGGCCTGGGCCTGGTGCACATCGGCGGCCAGGGCTCGATCGCCTGGGCCATGGGACGCCTGCCGACCTCGACCGCCTCTGTGGTGGTGCTGGTGCAGCCGGTGGTGGCCGGTTACGCGGGCTGGGTCCTGTTCGGCGAGGCCCTGGGCCCGCTGCAGACCGCCGGCGCGGCAGTGGCCCTGGCCGGCGTGGTGCTGGCGCAATGGGCCTCGAGACGCCCCGCGCCTCAGGCCCCCTGAGGGGGCAGGCCCCAGGCCCGCCGCGCCACCTCGATGCCCGCCAGCTTGGCATGGAACGCCGACCAGTCATCGTCCTCGGCGATGCGCGCCCACAGCGCCTCGATCTGATCCACCAGCAGCTCCTCCGGCTCCGGCCTGGCGAAATAGGGATCGTCCAGCCGCTCGGGTCGGTCCGGCGCGAACGCGGCCAGCCGCCGCCGGAAGTCGGCGAAACCGTCGTCAGCGTAGAGATCGCCGCGCGGGCCGGCGAGCGCGCGGGCCTCCCCGCCGCAGAACCAGTCGAAGAAGAACGGCTCCCAGCGCAGCCGCTCGCCCCCTTCGGCGAAGGCGCGGAAGGCGGCCTGGACCAGGGCGGCGTCGTCCTCGGTGTGCTGCGGCAGGACGCCCAGGCGGGCCAGCATGGCCGCGGTGAGTTCGTCGCGATAGGCCGCGCCGAAGCCGTTCAGGGCCTCCACCAGCGCCTCGGTCCCGGTTGTCAGGCTGAGCGCGCCGGCCAGCTGCTGCAGGTTCCAGAACACCGCCTCCGGCTGGCGGCCGAAGCTGTAGAGCCCGGCATGGTCGAAATAGGCGGCGGTGAAATTCGGATCGTTGTGCGGCAGGAAGCGGTAGGGGCCGTAGTCGAAGCTCTCGCCGGTCATGTTCATGTTGTCGGTGTTGAGCACCCCGTGCACGAACCCTGCGGCCATCCAGCGCGCGGTCAGCCGGGCGCTCCTGGCCACCACCGCGCCGAACAGGGCGACCGGCCGGTCGTTGGCGCCGGCCAGCTCCGGATAGTAGGTCTCGACCACATGGTCGGTGAGCGCGGTCAGCCGGTCGGGGCGCTCGAAGAAGGCATGCCGCTGGAAGCTGCCGAAGCGGATGTGGCCGTGGCTGAGCCGCACCAGCACCGCCGAGCGCGTCGGGCTGGGCTCGTCGCCGCGCTCCAGGTGCTCGCCGGTCTCGATCAGCGAGAACGAGCGCGACGTCGGAACCCCCAGCGCCTCCAACATGGCCGTCGCCAGCACCTCGCGCACCCCGCCCTTCAGCGTCAGCCGCCCGTCGGCGGTGCGCGACCAGGGCGTGCGGCCCGAGCCCTTGGTCCCGAGATCCAGCAGCCGGCCCTCGCTTGAGCCTTCTGGTCCGGCTTCCCGCAGCTGGGCGAAGGTGAAGCCCCGGCCGTCGCCGAGCTCGGGGTTGTAAACCCGGAACTGGTGGCCGTGATAGCGCTGCGCCAGGGGCGGATCGATGGCGCCCGGCAGGGGCTCGAAGCGTCCGAAGTGGGCGATCCATTCGTCGTCGGTCAGGGTGTCCAGGCCGACCGTGGCGGCGGCCCGGTCGTTGCGGAACCTGAGGATCGTTTGCGGAAACGCCTCGGCCATCACCGGATCGGCGAATTCGGCCCCCAGCTCCGGAAACCGCGGATCGGGGCGATAGGCGGGCGAGACCGGCATCGACGCGAGATGGACGCTTTCCCGTTGTTGGGCAATGGCGCCGGCGTCCGCACCCGACCCGAATCAGCCGCTGAGTGCGGAGGCGTAGCGACTAAGGGTTCACCCCAAGTCGTTTGAGACCATCAAGAGCGGACTGCTTGTTTGGAGCCAGGGTCAACAGCGCGCGGTAGTCGGCGACCGCGTCTCCGCGTCGTCCGACCTTCTCGTAAATCTCAGCCCGGGTTTCGAGGTTTTTGACATCCCGCGGCGCCAACATGACGGCGCGCTCGGCATCGGCTAAGCCCTGAGCGTCTTTGCCTCTCAGGTGATAGGCGTAGGCCCGATTGCCATATGCCTTGTCGAGAGTCGGATTGAGCGCGATGGCGCGGGTCTCGTCGGCGATGGCTTGGTCGTAGAGACCGATACGGCCATAGGCGATACCACGATTTCCATAGGCCTCGGGATAGTCCGGGTTCAGCGCAATGGCCGCGGTGTAGTCAGCGATGGCTTGGTTGTAGAGGCCCTTTTCCACCTCGGCCATACCGCGATTGTAGCGGGCGACGGATCGGTTGATCGACGTTTCCCTCAACGACTGAATGAGCGCCGAGCATCCGCTGATGGCCTCGTCGGGATCATCGCCGTTGCAATGAACGACCCGTTCATGATGGGTCTGCGCCCGACACGGCAGCACGACTAGGGCGGATAGCGCCGCAATCAAGGTCGCCGTCCGCATTCTCTCTCGCCCGCTCCCTCACTCCCACGCCCCGACGTAGTCCAGCCGGCCTTCTACGTCCGCTCCCCACCCCATAGCGGACGCTTAGTGGATCCGCTTTCGGAGACGCCCGTCAGTCCTACCCGACCCGGATGCCCATGCCGCCGTCCACCGGCAGGATGGCGCCGGTGACGAACTTGGCTTCGTCCGAGGCCAGGTACAGGGCCGCGTAGGCGGTGTCCCAGGCGTCCCCCATCTTGCCGCCCAGGGGCACGCGGGAGTCGCGTTCGGCGCGCACCTCCGCGGTCGGCCGGCCGGTGGCGCCGGCGATCCCGCTGACCGCCATGGGGGTGTCCATATAGCCCATCATGATGGCGTTGCAGCGAATGCCGTAGCGGGCGTTGGACTGGGCCACGCTGGTGGTCAGCCGGTTCACGCCTGCCTTGGAGACCTCGTAGGCGAACTGGATGCCGCCGGCCACCGCCGCCAGGGACGAGGTGTTGACGATCGCCCCGCCGCCCTGCTCGCGCAGGGTGGGCAGCGCCGCCTTGATGGTCAGCCACATGCCCTTCAGGTTGACCGAGATGATGCGGTCGAAGGCGGCCTCCTCCAGCCGGTGCGCCGGGGCGTCGCCGCCGCCGATGCCGACATTGTTGACCAGGATGTCGAGCCGGCTGTAGCGCGCCTTGGCCTCCGCCACGATGCTGGCGCAGTCGGCGGCCTTGGTGATGTCGGCGCCCAGCGCCGAGGCGACGCCGCCCTCCTCCACGATCATCGCCACGGTCTCCTCGGCCCGCTCGGCGATCCGGTCGACGCACAGCATCTTGGCCCCCTCGCGGGCGAACAGGATGGATATGGCGCGGCCGTTGCCGATGGTCTCGCCCGGCGTCTGGCCCGCGCCCACCACCACCGCGATCTTGCCTTCCAGTCGGCCGGCCATGTTCAGAAGCCCTTCAGGTCGGGATCGAGGGTCTGTCCGGCGTCCAGCTGCACCCCGAAGGTGTTCAGGATCATCGACACCTGGGTGTACTGGCCGGTCGTGAAGACCACGTCCATGCGCTGCTTGTCGTTGAAGTGCTTGCCGAGCTCGGCCCAGGTCGCTTCGCCGATGAACTGGTCGGAATGCAGCTCGTCGCTGGCGCGGATCAGGGCCGCGTCGGCCGCGCTCCAGCCGGCGTCGGCGCCTTTCTTGATGCGGTCGATCTCGTCCTCGGTCAGGCCCGAGGCCAGGCCGATCCGCCTGTGCTGGGTCCATTCGTAGCCTGACTTGCAGAGGTATCCGGTGCGCAGGATGACGATCTCCCGTTCGCGCGGCTCAAGGGCGTTGCGGCGCGACAGCACATAGCCGCCCCAGGCGTTGAACCGCGCCAGCGCCTTGGGCGCGTGGGCCAGCGTGCGGAAGATGTTGAGCACCGGGCCCGGCCGCATGGGCTCCAGCGCCTCGGCCTGCTCAGGCGTCAGTTCGGCGTCGGCGAGCGGCGCAAATCGGGGCTTCGTCAGTCGCATCGCGATCCCTCCGGCGTCATTCACATGCGCCTGTTTCGGATACCTTAGCGACGCGCGCGTGACCATGCTAACCGGAGCTATGGCCAAGCGGATCACGCTGGATTTCCTGAAGACCGAAGCGGCGTCTGGCGTGATCCTGGCGTCGGCGGCGCTCGCGGCCATCGCGCTGGCCAACTCGCCCTGGGCCGACGCCTATTTCGCCTTCATCCACGCGCCGTTCACGGTCGAGCTGGGCGCCTTCACCGAGACCCTTCCTGTCCTCGACTGGGTCAAGGAAGGGCTGATGGCGATCTTCTTCTTCGTCGTAGGCCTGGAGATCAAATACGAGATCGTCAGGGGCGAGCTGGCCAATCCGCGGCGCCTGGCGCTGCCAGTGATCGCGGCGCTCGGCGGCATGCTCGGGCCGGCGCTGATCTACCTCGCCGTCAACATGGGCCCCCCTTTCGGACTTGAGGGCGGCGCCCCGCGCGGCTGGCCCACCCCCGTCGCCACCGACATCGCCTTCGCCATCGCCGCCCTGGCCGTCGCCGGCCCGAAGCTGCCGCCGAACCTGCGGGTCTTCCTGCTGACCCTGGCCATCGTCGACGACCTGGGCGCGGTGGGGCTGATCGGCCTGCTGTTCACCGACCACTTCCGGATCATGGAACTCCTGGGCGCGCTGCTCGCGCTCACCGGCATGGGCCTGCTCGGCCGCTGGCGAAAGGCGCCCTACCTCTTCTACCTGGTGGGCTTCGTCATCGTCTGGGGCTTCACGCTGAAGTCGGGGATATCGACCTCGCTGGCCGGGGTCGCGGCCGCGGCCACCATCCCGCTCAATCCGCGCAAGCCCGGCCGGCCCGGCGTGCTGGAGGACTTCATGGAGGGGCTGCACCCCTACGTGGCCTTTCTGATCCTGCCGCTCTTCGCCTTCTCGGCGGCGGGGTTCACAATCCGCGGCCTCGGCCTCTCCGACCTCTTCGGGCCGATCGCGCTCGGCGTCGCCGCCGGCCTCTTCATCGGCAAGCAGCTGGGGGTCTTCGGCGCCACGGTGCTGGTCATCGGCCTGAAGCTGGCGCGCCGTCCCACCGGCGCCAAATGGATAGAGCTCTACGGCCTGTCGCTGCTTTGCGGCATCGGCTTCACCATGAGCCTGTTCATCGGCCAGCTCGCCTTCCCGCTCAGCGACGCGGCCGCCGAGGCCCAGGTGCGGATCGGCGTGGTGGCCGGATCGCTGGCCTCGACACTGGCCGGCATGGCCGTGCTCGCCTGGTCGCAGGCGCGGCGCGCCCGGTCAGACGACTAAGCAAGCCCCGCTCATCCCGGCGAAGGCCGGGACCCAGATCTCAAAGCTGGAAGGCTGATGAGATCGGCTCCACGCTCATAGAACCCGCCGCTGAACCATCCCATCTGGGTCCCGGCCTTCGCCGGGACGAGCGGATTTGGGTCAACCCAGCGCCGCCTTCAGGGCCGCTGCCGTCTCCCTTGCCGCCTCGACCACCGCCGGGGAGATGTCGGCCATGACGTAGAAGTCGTGCGGCAGGCTGGGATATTCCACGTGCCGGGCCGCGACGCCGGCGGCCTTGAGCCGTTCGGCATAGGCGAAGCCCTCATCCTTCAGGCAGTCGTGGCCGGCGGTGACGATGAGCGCGGGCGCCGCGCCCTCCAGGTCCTCGGCGTCGCCCGGGGCCATGCGGTGGACCTCCGGATGTCCGACGGCGGCTGTCAGCTTCTCGAACCAGCGCATCGCCTCGAAGGTCAGGATCGGCCCGTCGAGGGTCTTGCGGGACGGCGTGTTCCACTCGGGCGAGGTCGCCGGATAGAGCAGCAGTTGGAAGGCCAGCTGGCGGCCCGGATCGTCCTTCAGATCCAGCGCCACGGAGGCGGCGAGGTTGCCGCCGGCGCTATCGCCGCCCACCGCGATGCGACGGGCGTCCACGCCGATCTCGCCGGCGTGGTCGAAGGCCCACTGGGCGGCGGCCAGCGCGTCGTCGTGCCCCTTGGGGAACGGGTGCTCGGGCGCCAGGCGGTAGTCGACCGCCATCACCCGGCAGTCGCCCCAGGCGGCCATGCGGCGGCAGTGGCCGTCGTGGGTCTCCAGGTCGCCGATCACCCAGCCGCCGCCATGATAGTAGACCAGCAGGCCCGAGGGCCTGGCGATCCCGGCCGGGGTGTAGAGCCTGACGGGGATGTCGCCGTGCGGCCCGGGGATGGCGAAGTCCCGGGTCTCCACGTCCTTGGGCGCGTTCTGGTCCTGGCTCTGCCGCTGCATGACATAGCCCGCGCGGACCATCTCCGGCGGCAGCTGGTCGAGCGGCGGCAGCGGCTGCTCGGCCGCGGCCTTGGCCTGGGCTTCGACGAGGGCCTGGAAGGCGGGATCTAGGGCGGTCATCAGGTGACTCCTTCCCTCCCCTTTATGGGGAGGGTGGCGAGGCGAAGCCGAGACGGGTGGGGAAGCGTGGGCCGGAACTCTGAACCCAGAGCTTGATCGCGACGTCCCCACCCCGCGCGCTTCGCGCGTCGACCCTCCCCACGAGGGGGAGGGAAAACGCGGCTTTTACTCCGCGGCGACCTTCGGCGCGTAGCCGAGGACGGCCTTGGTCTCCAGGAACTCGTGGAAGGCGAAGTCGCCCCACTCGCGCCCGTTGCCGCTCATCTTGTAGCCGCCGAACGGCGCCGTCAGGTCGCCGCCGCCGCCGTTGATCGACACCTGGCCGGCGCGCAGCCGCGCGGCCACCTTGCGGGCCTTTTCGATGTCGCCGCCCTGGACGTAGGCGGCCAGCCCGTACTCGGTGTCGTTGCCGATCTCGACGGCCTGATCGACCGTGTCGTAGCCCAGGATCGACAGCACCGGCCCGAAGATCTCCTCGCGCGCGATGGTCATGTCGTTGGTCACGTTGGCGAAGACCGTGGGCTTCACATAGTAGCCCTTGTCGAGGCCTTCCGGACGCCCGGTCCCGCCGATGACCAGGGTCGCGCCCTCGTCGATGCCGGACTGGATCAGCTTCTGGATCTTGTCGAACTGGGTCTTGTTGACGACGGGGCCCAGCTGGGCGTTGCCGTTCGGGTCGCCGACGGTGACGGCGGACGCCGCCTCGCGGGCCACGGTGATCGCCTCGTCCATCCGCTTCTTGGGGACCAGCATGCGGCTGGGGGCGTTACAGGACTGGCCGGAGTTCGGCATCATCGAGGCGACGCCGCGGCCGACGCCTTTCGCGAACGCGTCGTCGTCCAGGACGATGTTCGGGCTCTTGCCGCCCAGTTCCTGGGCCACGCGCTTGACGGTCGGCGCGGCGGCCTTGGCCACCTCGATGCCGGCCCGCGTCGAGCCGGTGAAGGAGACCATGTCAACGTCCGGATGGCTGGCCATGGCCGCGCCCACCGTCGGGCCATCGCCCTGCACCATGTTGAACACGCCCGCCGGCACGCCTGCGGCGTGCATGATCTCGGCGAAGATCTGGCCGGAGTACGGCGCCACTTCCGAGGGCTTCAGCACCATCGTGCAGCCGGTGGCGATCGCCGGGGCCACCTTGCAGACGATCTGGTTCAGTGGCCAGTTCCACGGCGTGATGAAGGCGCAGACGCCGATCGGCTCCTTGACGATCATCGTCGGCCCGCGGTCTTCCTCGAACTTGAAGGTCTTGAGGATCTCGATGGCGGTGGAGAGGTGCCCCATGCCGATCGGCACCTGGGCCCGCTGGGCCAGCGACGACGGCGCGCCCATTTCCTCGGTCACGGCCGTGGCCAGGTCGCCGAATCGCTTCTGATATTCCGCCAGGATGCGGCCCAGGACCTCCAGGCGCTCCTCTCGCGTGGTCTGGCTCCAGGACGGGAAAGCCTTCTTGGCGGCCTTGACCGCCTTGTCCACGTCCTTGGCGTTGCCGACCGCGATCTTGCCGGAGACCTGTTCGGTGGCCGGGTTTTCGACGTCGAGGGTCTTCAGTTCGGTGGGCTCGACCCACTTCCCGTCGATGTAGAACTTCAGGTACTCGCGCATGGGCGTCCTCCCGGGATCGTTCGTTTGTCGCTGGCGCCGGGCGAGACGTCCCGTCCGGCTTCAAAAACCTTTTTAGTGATCGGCGGTAACCGGGGAAAGTCAGAATCCCTAATGACCTTGCGTCAACGCCATTCGGCGGATCAGCGCTGGTGGATCAGCGGCGCGCCCGCCACCGGAGAGCGCGCCTTCAGCACATAGTCCGCCCGGATCGAGCCGATGTAGAGGTCCTTCAGGTCGGGCCCGCCCCAGGTGACGTTGGTCGGGTGGTTGACGGTCTCGCCGGACGGATCGTGGATCACCGTAACCACCTCCAGCGACGGCAATATGGCGACCACCTTGTTGGCGGCGGGCAGGCAAACCCAGACGTTACCGTCGGCGTCCATGCCGACGCCGTCGGTGTAGCCCAGGTCATTGTGGTCGTGCTGCGGCCCGCCCGGCTGCTGCAGGAGGCCCAGAGCCGGACCGTAGCGCTCGCCATTGCCCAGCCAGCCGCCGGGCAGGATCGCAAAACGCATCACGTCGGCCCCGCTGGTCTGGGCGCAGTAGAGGAAGGCCTCGTCGGCGGAGAGCGCCAGGCCATTGGGGAACTTCAGGCCCTCGGCCACCACCGAGGAGGCGCCATCGGGCCGGAGCACGAAGATGAAGCCGTCGGTGCGCCCGTCCAGCGCCTGGGGCCAGGTCTCGGCATGGGTGGAGTTGGCGCACCAGATGTTCCCGGCCCCGTCCATCACCGGATAGTTGGAAGACGTCAGCCGCCGCCCATCCACCTCGGAGAGCAGGGTCTCGTGCTTTCCGGTGGCCGGATCGAACCGCTGCAGGGGGCCGTCCTCGCGGTCGTAGATGCCGAAGTTGGCGATCAGCACCCGGCCTTGGCGGTCCATGTTGAGCCCATTGGGCGCCCCGCCCTTCGGCCCCAGCCGCTGGAACGAGCCGTCGGGGAAGATCTCGGCCACCGCGCACTGGTGGTCGGAGGCGAAGATGCGGCCGTCGGGGCCCACCACCACGTCCTCCGGTCGGTCGATGCCGACGGCGATCTTCGTGAAGGCGGCCGTCGGAATGGGTGCGAGCGTCATGGGCTTCTAGGCCCCCCTTACCTGTCGGCCGAACCTTGGGCCCCATAGCCACGCTTCCACAAGCGCGCTTGCGGCTGAGCCGGCGCCTCGATAAAGCCCGGACACGACAATTCGGAGACCGTCCATGATCGCCATCGGTGTCATCGCCATATTCATCGCCGTGATCGCAATCCTCAACCGCGTCGAGTTCGGCCGGTTCGGCTGATCTTGGCTGGGGCGGCCCCAAATGGCTGAGCCCAATGGGTGAGCCCAGTGAGTGAGCGGGGAGCGGCCCTGATCACCGGCGGCGCGCGGCGCATCGGCCGCGCCCTGGTCACCGCCGCCGCCGACGCCGGATACGACGTCGCCATCCATGTCCGCGCGGTCGATGACGAGGCCGAGGCCGCCGCCGCGGAGGTCCGCGCCCGGGGCCGCAAGGCCGCCATCCTCGCCTGCGACCTGCGCAGGGAGGCCACCACGGTGGCCCTGGTGGGCGAGGCGGAGGTCGAGCTCGGGCCCGTCACCCTCCTGGTCAACTGCGCCAGCGTCTTCGAGGAAGACGCCTTCACCGACATGAACCGGGCCTCCTGGGACGCCCATATGGAGACCAACCTGCGCGCGCCCCTGGTGCTGGCCCAGGTGTTCGCCCGCCGGCTGCCCGAGGACCGCGACGGCCTGATCGTCAATATCCTGGACCAGCGGGTGTTGAACCCCACACCGGAGTTCTTCTCCTATTCGCTCTCCAAAGCCGCCCTCTGGGACGCCACGAAGATGCTGGCCCAGGCGCTGGGTCCCCGCATCCGGGTGAACGGCATCGGACCCGGGCCGACACTGCGCTCGATCCACCAGGATGAGGCGGCTTTCCAGGCGGAAGCGCAAGCGACCCTGTTGGGCCGCCCGAGCACCCCGACAGAGATCGCCGGAGCCCTGCGCTACCTGATCGACGCACCCTCGGTGACCGGCCAGATGATCGCTGTGGACGCCGGCCAGCACCTGTCTCCCAAACGCCCGTCCGGGATGGCCTGAGCACATGCCTGGGAGCCCAAGGACCGTCATGACCAAGGTCTTTGTCACCGGCCTGAAGGTCCAGGCGGAGATCGGCGTCTATCGGCACGAGATCGGCCGCGTGCAGCCACTGGTGGTCGATGTCGAACTCGACGTGCCCACCGCCGGCGCCGAGCGGCTCTCCGAGACGCTGAACTACGAGACCATCCTGGAGGCCGCCCGCCGGATCGCCGGCGCCGGCCATATCGAGCTCGTGGAGACCTTCGCCGAGCGGCTGGGCCAGGCCTGCCTCGCCGACCCCCGCGTGACCCGGGCCCGCATCCGGGTGGAAAAGCCCCTGGCGCTCGCCCCCGACGCCGTGGGCGCGGGCGTCGAGATCACCCTGGTGCGAGGCTAAACAAACGCTCACTGGCGCGCGGCGCGGATTGGGGCATCATCCGATCCGGGAGGGTCACCATCATGACCGGACAATACGACTACGGCGCCACCGAGGACCGGACCATGCCGGCCGTCGCCTATGCGCTCTATATCCTGGGCTTCGTCAGCGTCGGGATCACCAGCCTCGTCGGCCTCATCATGGCCCTTTCGAACCAGGCCACCGCCGGCCCGGTGATGCGCACGCACTACACCTTCCTCGTCCGCACCTTCTGGATCGGCTTCGTCTGGTCCTTCGTCTGGGGCCTGCTGTTCGCCATCAGCATTCCGCTCAGCTTCATCCTGATCGGCATCCCGCTGCTGCTGCTCAGCAAGCTGATGCTGAGCCTTGGCGTCGTCTGGTACGGGGTCCGCTGCGTCGTGGGCGTGGTCTTCCTGGCTCAGGGCGAGGCCGTTCCGCGGCCCTACAGCTGGCTGATCTAGGCGCCTTCCCTTCCCGCTCTGCGGGAAGGGGGGACCGTCCGCCGAAGAGCGGATGGTGGGAAGGGTAAGCCGGGAGCGCCGCGCTTGCCTCATCCTCCCTAAAAACCCTGAGCCTGAGGCTTGCCCTCTCCACCATTCCCTCTTCGGGGAACGGTCCCCCTCTCCCGCAGAGCGGGAGAGGAAGTTACGCGCTTACCAGCTCGCGCCGGACCATCTTGGCGTAGTCGTCCATCAGGCTGAGCGAGATGTTGCCCGGCCGGAATCTGTACTCGCCGATCTCGGCCACCGGGGTGACCTCGGCCGCGGTGCCCACCACGAAGCATTCGGAGAAGGTGGCCAGTTCCTCGGGCCGGATGTGGCGTTCGATGACCTCAAAGCCCTTGTCCCGCGCCAGGCGGATCACCGACTGCCGCGTGATGCCGTTCAGGAAGCAGTCCGGCGTCGGCGTGTGGATCACCCCGTCAGCCACGAAGAACACGTTCGACCCGGTGCTTTCCGCCACGTAACCGCGGTAGTCGAGCATCATGGCGTCGGTGTAGCCCTCCTTCTCCGCGGCGTGCTTGGAGATGGTGCAGATCATGTAGAGGCCGGCCGCCTTGGCGTGCACCGGCTCGGTCTCCGGCGAGGGGCGCTTGTACTTGGCCCAGCACATGCGGATGCCCTTGGCCTTCTCCTCGGGCTTGAAGTAGCTCGGCCAGTCCCAGACCGCGATCGCCACGTGGATCTTGGTGTTCTGGGCCGAGACCCCGATCATCTCCGAGCCGCGCCAGGCGATCGGCCGGACATAGGCGTCGGCGAGGCCGTTCTTGGCGCAGGTGTCCTTGCAGGCCTGATCGATCTGGGCCACCGTGAATGGAATTTCGAAGTCGAGGATTTCGGCGGACTTGAAGAGACGCTCGGTGTGGGCCGTCAGCTCGAAGATCTCACCCCCGTACATCCGTTCCCCCTCGAACACCGCCGAGGCGTAATGCAGGCCATGCGTCAGTACGTGCACCGTCGCCTCGCGCCAGGGCACGAACTGGCCGTCCAGCCAGATCCAACCATCGCGGTCGTCGAAGGGAACGATAGACATGAGAGGGTGACCTCCTTTCAGAAGCTCCCTCTAGAACCCCCCGCGGGCGTCCCCGTCAAACAAAATGGACTGACGGTGATAGGGGCTGGGCTATGAACCCGCCCCCGCGCGCCCGCCATCTGCTGATCGTCGACGACGACGACCGCATCCGCGATCTGCTCAAGGAATACCTGGCCCGCGCCGGCTTCCGGGTGACCGCCGCGGCCGGCGGCGCGCCGGCGCGCAAGCTGATCGCCAGCCTCGACTTCGACCTGGCGGTGTTCGACGTGATGATGCCGGGCGAGGACGGCTTTTCGCTCACCCGGTGGCTCCGCGACCAGAAGGGACCGGCGGGCAAGACCCCGGTCCTGATGCTCACCGCCATGGGTGAGCCCGGCGACCGCATCGAGGGCCTGAAACTGGGCGCCGACGACTATCTGGCCAAGCCCTTCGAGCCGGAGGAGCTCTTGCTGCGCATCGAGGCGATCCTGCGCCGCGCCGCCGACCGTCCGGTCCAGGGCGGGGCGCTGTCGCTCGGCCGCTGCCGGTTCGACCCGGACCGCGGCGAGCTCACCAGCGACGGCGAGCCGGTGAAACTGACCGAGGCGGAGGTCGCCCTCCTGCGCCAGCTCGCCCGCACGCCGGACGAGCCGGTGGAGCGGCTGGAGCTGGCCCGCGGCACGGTCGATCCCTCCGGCCGGGCAGTGGACGTGCAGGTGACGCGGCTTCGGCGTAAGATCGAGGCCGACCCCAAGACGCCGCGCTACCTGCAGACCGTGCGCGGCATAGGCTACCGATTGGCGCCCGACTGATGCGACACCGCTGATGGCCCGTTCGCCCCGCGTGATCGGCCGCTGGATCAAGCGGCAGATGCCGAAGACGCTGTTCGGCCGATCCCTGCTGATCATCGTCCTGCCGGTGGCGATCATGCAGATCGCGGTCACCTACGTCTTCTTCGACGCGCACTGGCAGACGGTGACCAGCCGGCTCTCCGAGGGCCTGGCCGGCGACGTGGCCTGGGCGGTGGAGAGCTACCGCGACGACCCGTCGCCCGCCGCCTTCGCCAAGCTGTCCAAGCGGGCCGAGGACTCCATGAGCCTCTCCATCGCCCTGCAGCCCGGCCGCAGGCTGCCCGCCGCGCCGCACGAGGCGCCGGTGCTGCTCGAGCCCTTCATGGCGCCCATCGACCAGTCGCTGCAGCGGGCGCTGTCGGAGCGGATCGATCAACCCTTCTGGTTCGACACCACCCGCTACCCGGCCTACGTCGATATCCGCGTGGCGGTGCCGGGCGGGGTGATGCGGATCCTCGCCCCGCGCGACCGGGCCTTCGCCACCCAGGGCCACATCTTCGTCCTGTGGATGACGGTGGCGACCCTCCTCCTGACCACCATCGCCATCCTGTTCATCCGCAACCAGGTCCGCGCCATCGAGCGGCTGGCCAATGCGGCGGAGGCCTTCGGCCGCGGGGGCGACGTGCCCGCCTTCAAGCCGCACGGCGCCAAGGAGGTCCGCCGCGCGGCCTACGCCTTCCTAGACATGCGCGCCCGCATCCAGCGCCACATCGACCAGCGCACCACCCTGCTCGCTTCGGTCAGCCACGACCTTCGCACCCCGCTCACCCGCCTGAAGCTGGCGCTGGCGCTGGCCGCCCCCTCCAAGGCCAACGCCGCCATGAAGCGCGACCTCGCCGAGATGGAGCACATGATCGACGAGTACCTGGCCTTTGCCCGCGGCGAGGGCGGCGAGGCCGTCGAGACCGTCAATCTGCGCGAGCTGATCGAACAGGTGAGCGAAGGCGCGCTTCGGGCCGGCGCTGAGGTCACCGTCGCCGCCGATCCCGGGCTGACCGCCGCCGTGCGCCCCAATGCGCTGAAGCGCGCGCTCTCCAACCTGGTCATGAACGCCGCGGGCCATGGCGAGCACGTCCAGGTCGCCGCTGTGGTGCGCGCCCAGGGCGGGATCGAGATCCTGGTGGACGACGACGGCCCGGGCATCCCGGCGGACCGCTACGAGGAGGCCTTCAAGGCCTTCGGACGCCTGGACGAGGCCCGCAACCAGAACACCAAGGGCGTGGGCCTGGGCCTGGCCATCGCCCGCGACGTGGCCCGCGGCCACGGCGGCGACATCACCCTGTCGCGCTCGCCGATGGGCGGCCTCAGGGCCGTGATCCGCCTGCCGGGCTAGGCGCGCCGCGCGCCCGGCGAAGATGACCGCGAATTCATCCTCCGATCCGCATCCGTTCGGCGGCGCGGCGGACACTATGTGCATGACGGAGAGACCCTCATGCATCAGGCAGGCAAACCCCGTGGCCCCATCGGCGTGGTGATGGGCTGGATGATGGAAGCCCTCAACGGCGCGCAGAACCGCGCGACCGTGGACGCGCTCGACCCGCCGCCGGGCGCGGCGGTGCTGGAGGTGGGCTTCGGCCCCGGCCATGCCCTGGAGATGCTGGCCCGCAGCCGCCCGCTCGGCCTGGTGGCCGGCGTCGACCATTCCGAGCTGATGCTGGCGCGCGCGCGGCGGCGGCTGAACGGCGGGCGCGGCGACGCGGCGCTGGACCTGCGGCTCGGCGACGCCGGCGACCTGCCCTTCCCTGACGAGCGGTTCGACGTGGTCTATGCGGTCAATTCCTTCCACCTGTGGCCCGAAAAGGACCGCGCGCTCGCCGAAATGACCGGGGTCCTGAAACCCGGCGGCGACCTGATGCTCTCGATCCGCGACTTCCGCGCTGAAGGCCGCTTCGAGCCGGCCGGCCGGGGCGCCGAGACCGCCCGGACCGCCGCGGAGATGCTGAAGGACCTCGGCCTGCAGGTCCGCCAGCGCGAGATCGTCCACTCCCCGGCCCGCGCCACCCTGCTGGTCCGCGGTCGCAAGTGCGGCCGGGTGGAAGCCTAGAGCGCGCTCACCGGCGCCTTCGGGCAGGCCGGCTCCAGCGGACAGGCCACGCAGAGCGGGACGCCGCGCTTGCAGAGCGTCTTGCCGTGTTCGCGCAACAGCAGGTGGGCGTCGGCCAGCCAGACGCCGTCCGGCCGGCCCTGGCTGACCAGAACCTCGATGCCCGCCCTGTAGGACGCGGTGTAGGACCCCTGCTCCTTGAAGAAGCCCAGGCGGGCGAGCGACCTCAGGCCGTTGGATTCCAGGCAGGGCCGCGCAGCGATGCCGCTCAGCAGCAGGATCTTGTCCGCCCCCGGATCGCCGATGACCGGGAACATCTTGAGCAAGCTCCGCGCCTTCGCCGTCGGCAGGGCGCGCAAACCCGCGTCCAGGTCGCCGCCGCAGCGCTCGGTGATGATCCGCGCGATGGTCCGCCAGCGCTCGACACGGGTCTCCGGCCGCATGCCGCCACGCTTCGCCACGGGCAGCAGCACCGCCTCGTCGGCCGCAGCGATAGCCTTCGGGTCCAGGCCGACGGCGGCTTCGAAGGCGTCGAACAGCACGCGCCGCCGCGCGTCGTCGATCAGGTAGCCGATGTTCTCCCACAGGATCATCTGGAACGGATCGATGGGGACAGGCGCGACCTTCAGATGGCGCTTCAGCGTCGCCACCACCTCGATGAGCCCCGCCGCCGTCACCTAGCCGCCCAGTTCCTTCGACCGCCGCATGGCGCGCGCGACCGCATCGCGCAGCAGGGGCGGCAGACCGTGCTCACCCAGCAGCACGTTCAGCGCCGCCTCGGTGGTGCCCGCCGGCGAGGTCACCTGGCGGCGCAGCTCTGACGGCTCTTCCCCGGTCTGCGCCAACAGCGCCGCCGCGCCGATGACAGTCGAGCGCGCCATGCGGCTCGCGTCGGCGGCCGGCAGGCCCGCCGCGGCCCCTGCCGCCTCAAGGGATTCGACAAAGGCGTAGAGATAGGCGGGCCCCGAGCCCGCCACCGCCGTCGCCGCGTGGATCTGGTTCTCGTCGGTGAGATCGACCACCGTCCCCAGAGGCTCGAACAGCGCATGCGCCCGGGCCAGCGCCGCCGGATCGTCGGCGTAGAGGCTCATGGTCCCCTGGTTGATGGCGCAGGCGGTGTTGGGCATCACCCGGGCGGTGACCCGGCCGCCGAACTCGCGGGAAATGTCGCGGGAGCTCACCCCGGCCGCGATGGAGACGATCACCGCGTCGGCCGAGAGCCACGACGCAAACTGCCCCGCCGCCTCCAGCCACTTCTGCGGTTTCACGGCGAGGATGACCGTGCGGGCCGCCGCGAGGTCGGCGTCTGGCGGATTGAGCCTGGCCCCGGCGGCGGCGGCGGCCAGCGCGGCCTCCGACGGATAGGGATCGACGATGATCAGGTCGGCGGCTGTGAAGGCCCCGGCCCTCGTCCAGCCCTCCAGGATCGCCCCGCCCATCCGGCCGGCGCCCAGCATCAGGATCGGCGTCATCATGGGGGGAGCCTAGAGGTCCGCGCTCAATCTCTCAATTTAGATCGTCATTCCCGGCCTTGTGCCGGGACCCTATGATCTCCGTCGTGCAGAATCGAGCACGGCGCCGCCGAGCGCACCCTTCATCCCGGTGATCTTGGGTTCCCGGGACAAGCCTGGGAATGACGGCCAAGAAATGGGGCCTACGCCTCGCCGACGGTCTCGAACATGCAGGCCGCGATGGCTTCGGCCGGCGACTTGGAGCCCTTTGCCAGGAAGTCGAAGGCCGGGTAGAAACGGTCGGCGCCCTCGACGGCCACATCGATCATCGCCGCGGCCTGGGCCAGGCTCGGCTGCTCGCCGGTCATCAGCGCCATGCCGTGGCGGAAGATCACCTCGCCGTCTTCCCAGAGCTCGAAATGACCCAGCCACACCCGCGGATTCACCTGGGCGATCAGCTCCTGGGCCGCGGCGCGCTGTTCGGCGGCGACCGTCAGGTCCATGCTGAGGCACAGCTGCAGGCAGTCGCCCTCCGGCCGCCAGGCGAACCAGAGTTCGTAGTCCTTCCAGTCCCCGGCCAGCGAGAAGGCCAGGTCGCCGTCTTCGGTCCGGTCGAAGGGCAGGTTCTCGGCGGCCAGCACATGTTCCACCACGTCGAGCGGATCGCTGCCGAGCTGGACGCTGTCGTCAGACGTTAGGGTGTCCATGGGACCCATGATCCTTTCGCAGCGGGCGGAGAGCAGCCGGCCGCCCCCGAATCGCCTGCGAGACTGAAATTAGGGTGATTTGCGAGCGGTGCGTCACCCGGTACGTGGTCGCATCCACCCACATTCGCGTGTGCAGGGGGGATTTTCAGGCGACGCCGCCTGTTTTTGGCCCCTTGCCCGCGGGTTTTGCGGCCTTCTGGGCCTTTGACGCCGCGGGGGCCGCGGCGCGCAACGCCTCCACCTCGGCCCTGAGCGAGGCGACCTCGGCCTTCAGCGCGTCGAAGTCGTCGCGGCGGATCAGATCGAGCTCGGCGACCATCCGGTCGGCCTGGGCGCGGAAGGCGGCCTTGGCTTCTTCGCCCGCCGCCTGGGCCAGGCCCATGGCCGCCGTCGACAGCTTGGCCATCTCATCAAGGAAGGGGTTCTGGGTCTGCATCTCACGCTCTGGGCGGCGGGCGACGGGACCGCCGGCCACTCTTATATGGTCGCCAAGGGGTGAAAGCGAAGGGCTTCTCCTCTAAAGCGTGAAGCAACCCTAACGCCGGAGCCGCCCGCTGCTGCATTTCCCCGATATCAATCCGGTGCTGGTCCAGATCGGCCCCTTCGCGCTGCGCTGGTATGCGCTCGCCTATGTGGCGACCATGCTCCTGGGCTGGCGCTACGTCGTCGGCATGGTCCGCAACCCCCGGCTCTGGACCCACCGTCCACCCACCGCCACTGGCGAGCAGATCGACGACCTGATGCTGTGGCTGATGGTGGGCGTCATCGTCGGCGGCCGCCTGGGCCATGTGGTCTTCTACACCCCCTCCCTGATCTGGACCGATCCGGTCGAGATCCTGAAGACCTGGCACGGCGGCATGAGCTTCCACGGCGGGGCGCTCGGCGTGCTGATCGCCGGCTTCGCCTTCGCGCGGTCCAAGAAGATCGACCCCCTGCGGCTGGGCGACATCATCGTCGCCGCCGAACCGATCGGCGGCTTCCTGGTCAGGATCGCCAACTTCGTCAACGGCGAGCTCTGGGGCCGTCCCACCCATGTGCCCTGGGGCATGGTCTTCCCAGACGCCGGGCCGCTGCCGCGCCATCCGAGCCAGCTCTACGAGGCCGCGCTGGAGGGCGTCGCCATGTTCCTGCTCCTGCGCTGGGCCACCCACGGCAAGCACTGGCTGAACCGGCGCGGCGTGGTGATGGGGATGTTCCTCGTAGGCTATGGCCTCATCCGCATCAGCCTGGAAAACGTCCGCGAGCCTGACAGCTACATGCCGCACTTCCCGCTCGGCCTGACCATGGGGATGATGCTGTCGGCACCCATGGTGCTAATCGGCGCCTGGCTGATCTGGCGCGGCCTCAAGGAGCCGTTGCCGCCGGCGATCAAGACCCAGCCTGCCGAAACCCCCTCCGCCGTAAATCGGGCGGCCGATGGGCCTGCGTGACCGGCTGAGGGCGCAGATCTCGGCCGGCGGGCCGATCAGCGTCGGCCAGTACATGACCGCCTGCCTGCACGATCCGGACTTCGGCTACTACGCCACCCGGCCGGCCATCGGGGCCGACGGCGACTTCCTGACCGCGCCCATGGTCAGCCAGATGTTCGGCGAGCTGCTGGGCGTCTGGGCCGCCTCGGCCTGGGAGCTGATGGGCCGGCCGGACGAACTGCGGCTCATCGAGATGGGCCCCGGCGACGGGACCCTGATGGGCGACATCCTGAAGGCCGCGCGCCACGCGCCGGGCTTCCTGGACGCCGCCGACGTCTGGCTGGTGGAGACCTCCGCGCCGCTCCGCGTGCTGCAGGCCGAACGCCTGGGCGAAATCGTGCGGTGGGCTTCGCACCTGGCCGAGGTCCCCGAAGGCGCGCCCACCCTGCTGATCGCCAACGAGCTCCTCGACTGCCTGCCCGCCCGCCAGTTCGTGCGCACGCCCATCGGCTGGGCCGAGCAGGTGGTGGGCCTGGGCGCCGACGGGGAGCTCTCCTTCGGCCTCGCCGACACCCCGGCCGCGGGCCTCTTGCCGCAGGCCGCGGTCGGCCAGGTGTTCGAACAGTCGGCGGCGCAAGCCGCGCTCGGCGCCGAGCTCGGCCGCCGGATCGCAGCCGACGGCGGGGCCGCGCTCCTGATCGACTACGGCCGCGCCGAGCCCGGCTTTGGCGACACCCTGCAGGCGCTTCGCCGACACGAGAAGGTCGACCCCCTGGCCTGCCCCGGCGAGGCCGACCTCACGGTCCACGCCGACTTCCCCTCCGTCATGGCCGCCGCCCGCGCCGAGGGCGCCGAGGCCCGGATCCTCACCCAGACCGACTTCCTCGCCCGGCTCGGCATCGGCGAGCGCGCCGAGGCCCTGGTCCGCGGCGCGCCCGAGCGCAGCGCGGTGATCGGCCGCCAGCTCACTCGCCTGATCGCAGCCGATCAGATGGGCGAGCTCTTCAAGGTCTGCGCCATCTACACGGACTGGACCCCGCCCGCCTTCGAGCCCGACCCATGACCGACCTGCCCGTCATCACCTCGAAGCTGCTGGAGGTCTCCGGCGTCCGCCACGCCTTCTTCACTCGACACGGCGGGGTGTCGAAAGGCGTCTACGCCAGCCTGAACGTCGGCCTGGGTTCGGGCGATGACCCGGCCGCCGTTCTCGAAAACCGCCGCCGGTGCGCCGCCCACTTCGGGGCCGAGACCCTCGTCACGGCCTATCAGGTCCACTCCGCCCTGGCGCTCGCCGCCGACGGCCCCTGGCCCGGGAGTCCGCCCCAGGCCGACGGGGTGGTCACCGCCACGCCAGGCGTCGTCTGCGGGGCGCTGGCCGCCGACTGCGCGCCCGTCCTGCTGGCAGACCCTCGGGCCGGCGTGGTCGGCGCCTGCCACGCCGGCTGGAAGGGCGCGCTCGCCGGCATCGTCGAGGCCACCGTCGCGCGGATGGAGAGCCTCGGCGCGGAGCGCCGGCGCCTCAGCGCCGCCGTCGGCCCCTGCATCGGCCCCGCCTCCTACGAAGTCGGCCTGGAGTTCCTCGACCGCTTCACAGCCGACGATCCGGCCCACGCGCGCTTCTTCGCCCCAGGCGCCGGCCCCGAAAAGCGGATGTTCGACCTGCCGGCCTTCGTGCTCGGCCGCCTCGCCGCCGCCGGCGTCGAACCCTGCGAATGGACCGGCCACGACACCTGCGCGGAAGCCTCCGACTTCTTCTCCAACCGCCGCGCATTCAAGACCGGCGAACCCGACTATGGGCGGCTGCTGTCGGCGATCGTGTTGACCTAAGAGCGGGGGGTTCGACTCAGACGCTGCGCCTGCTACAAGCCCGCCGCATTAGCGCATTCTCAGTGGGGCACCGATGAAGCTGCTGGCCGGCAACTCCAATCGCACGCTGGCGGAAGCCGTCGCCTCCCACCTCGACCTGCCGCTGACCAAGGCCCAGGTGAAGCGCTTCGCCGACAACGAGGTCTGGGTGACCATCGACGAGAACGTCCGAGGCGAGGACGTCTTCGTGATCCAGTCCACCAGCTACCCGGCCAACGACAATCTGATGGAGCTTCTGATCTGCATCGATGCGCTGAAACGCGCCTCGGCCCGGCGGATCACCGCCGTCATGCCCTACTTCGGCTACGCCCGGCAGGACCGCAAGACCGGCGGCCGCACGCCGATCTCGGCCAAGCTGGTGGCCAATCTGATCACGCGGGCCGGCGCCGACCGGGTGCTCACCATGGACCTGCACTCCGGCCAGATTCAGGGCTTCTTCGACATCCCCACCGACAACCTGCTCTCCGCCCCGATCCTGGCCGCCGACATCAAGGCCCATCACTCCAAGACCAGCGAGCTGATGATCGTCTCGCCCGACGTCGGCGGCGTGGTCCGGGCGCTGGCGGTGGCCGAGCGGCTGAAGGCCGAGCTCTCCATCGTGGACAAGCGCCGAAGCGGCCCCGGCAAGAGCGAGGTGGCCAACATCATCGGCGACGTGGCCGGCCGCCGCTGCATCCTCTTCGACGACATGATCGACGGCGGCGGCACGCTCACCAACGCCGCCCAGGCCCTGATCGACAACGGCGCCTCGGAGGTCTCGGCCTATGTCACCCACGGGGTGATGTCCGGCGCGGCGGTCGAGCGGGTGAACAACTCGATCCTCAAGGAGCTGGTGATGACCGATTCCATCTCCGCGCCGGAGCGCGCCACCGAGGGCGGCAAGATCCGATATGTCAGCTGCGACAAGCTGATCGGCGAGGCGATCCGCCGCATCGCCAATGAGGAATCCGTGTCGAAACTGTTCGACTGACGCCGTGATTTTCCGCCGTGGCGACGCTTGCTCAGCAAGCGTTTACTGTGCGAGGCCACAATCTTGTCGGGGGACGATGGCTAAGAGTGATTCCACGCGCTCGTGGGGAAGGCTTACCGATGAACTCCAGAATGTCCGCCCGTTCGTCGCATCTGCTGGCGAGTCTCGCGCTCACCGCCGTGCTGGCCGGCTGCGCCGCGCCGAAGGCCGAGGCGCCCGCGCCGCCGCCGGCGCCGGTCGCCGCGGTGGTCCCGCCGATCGCGCTTTCCCCGCGGGTCGTCGAGCAGGCCAGCGCCTATCGCGCCTATGTCACCCGCGCGAGCGCCATTTCGCCGGGGTTCGCCAGCGGTTCCGACGTCGCCCAGGGCCTGACGACCGGCGAGGCCTATGAGCCCGGCCAGCTTCTGCGCGGCGCCATCGCCTACGGCGCCGTGGTCGCCCTGCAGGACCCGGCCTTCGTGGCGGGCGTGCGCAAGTTCGCCGCCGACCCCGATCAACGCCGCACCGTCGCCTATGAGATCATGAAGGACCCGGCCTACGCCGTGGGCTTCTCCGGATCGTCCAGCGCCGCGGGCCTGGTGATGACCGCGCTCGGCGGCGACGGCCGCCGGCTGCTGACCCTCGGTCACAGCGTGCACCAGGCGGCCTATGACGTTCAGCACCAGTCCTGGTCGAAGGCCGAGGTCTCCAGCCGCCAGGAGCGCATGGAGCTGGCCAAGTCCTTGTCCGCGCAACCGACCCTGGGTGAGATCGCGGAGACCTCGCGCCTGCAGATGGCGGTCTCCGGCTCCGGTCAGCTGGGCCTGACCGGAGGCGAGAGCGCCAGCCCGCCCTACACGCCCCTGGTGATCCACAGCCTCGCCGTGGCCGCGCTCGCGGCCCTGGGCTACGCCGACGACGCGAGCCTGGCCCAGGTGATGCCGATCCTGTCGGACCCGGCCTCGGCCACCTGCCTCAGCATGTCCAAGCTCAACCTCTACCAGTGCCTGGCGGTGGCCAAGCCGCACTATGAGGACGTCTTCTGCCTGGGCCAGCACGTGCTGGAGGACACCGGCCACTGCCTGATGAAGGGCGCCGGCGTCACCGAACCGGCCGATCCGCGCGTCCAGGCCGCGGCCGAGGCGGCCCTGCAGAAGGCCTCGACCACCACGACGGTCAAGTCCCACGCCAAGAAGCGCTCGCGCAATTAAGCCCCTGCGCCCGTTGCGCGGGCGGGGGCTTTTGTGTATCTACGCGCACCCTAACTCCTGATGGGGTTCCAGATTTCGTCGCCGCGCGCGCAACGCGCGGCGGTTTCGTTTTGAGGCAAGGCCATGGCCGAGATCGTTTTGAATGTTGAAGTGCGCGAGCGCACCGGCACCGGCGGGGCGCGCGTCGCCCGCCGCGAAGGCCTGGTTCCCGGCATCCTGTACGGCGGCGACAAGGCGCCCGTGGCCATCGCGGTGAAGATGAATGAGTTCCGCAAGGCGCTCTACACCGGCAAGCTGCTCGGCCACCTGGTGACCCTGAAGCACGGCGCCGAGACCCAGTCGGTCATCGCCAAGGCCGTCGACATGCACCCGGTCACCGACACGCCGACCCATTTCGACCTCTACCGCGTCGCCGCCGACCAGACGATCAAGATCGGCGTGGCCGTGCACTTCGCCCACCAGGAGGAGTCCCCCGGCCTGAAGCGCGGCGGCACGCTCAACGTCGTGCTGCACGAACTGCTGGTCTCCTGCCACGCCAACCAGATCCCCGAAGAGATCGTCGTCGATCTGACCGGCCTGGAAATCGGCGACTCGGTTCGCGTCTCCGACCTGAAGCTGCCGCAGGGCGTGGCGGCCGCCATCGACGCCGACGCGACCGTCGCGACCATCGTCAGCGCCTCTGCGATGGCCGATGCCGACGAAGCCGCCGACGCCGCGACCGCCGAGGAAGCCGTGGCTGAAGCCGCGGCCGAGGCAGAGGCTCCGGAAGCCGAAGGGGAGGCCTAGTCCTCGTCGCCCGGCTCTGATCTTCTGGGTCAGGAGCGGGGGGCCAGATGCTGCTGATCGCGGGCCTCGGCAATCCGGGGCCGACCTACGCCAAGACGCGCCACAACATCGGCTTCATGGCCGTGGACGAGATCGCGCGCCGGTGGGGCTTCGGCCCCTGGCGCTCGCGCTTCCGCAGCTTCGCTTGCGAGGGATCGATCGAAACCCCAGATGGGCCGGTGAAGGCGCTGATCCTCAAGCCCCAGACCTTCTACAACGAGGCCGGGCGCGCTGTAGGCGAGGCGCTGAAGTTCTTCAAGATCGAGCCCGAGAACCTCGTGGTCTTCTACGACGAGATCGACCTGGCCCCCGGCCGCTTCCGGATGAAGGCCGGCGGCGGGGCGGCGGGCAACAACGGCGTGCGCTCGATCACCGCCCAGGTGGGCCCCTACTACCGCAGGGCCAGGCTCGGCACCGGCCATCCCGGCGACAAGACCCTGGTCCACGGCCATGTGCTCTCGGAGTTCCATAAGGCCGACCTCAAGTGGGTCGAGCCGCTGATCCAGGCGGTCGCCGACGCGGCCCCCTTGCTGGCGGCCGGGGAAGACGAGAAATATCAGACCGAAGTCATGCGCCTGGCGCCGGCCGAGAAGGTCGACCCGCGCAAGGCCGCCAAGGACGCGAGCTAGTGGATTGATTCCATCAC
>PLEH01000298.1 GCA_003136395.1 Phenylobacterium sp. | reverse complement strand
CGGCAGGCGCCGGACGAACTTCAGATCCAGCACACTAGATCTCGCCGCGGATCACCCTGGCGAACAGCTCCGGATCGACGTTGCCGCCGGAGAGCACGACGCCCACCGTCTTGCCCCTGGCGGCGACCTTGCCGGTGAGCAGCGCGGCCAGGCCGACGCAGCCGCCGGGCTCGATCACCAGCTTCAGGGTCGAAAACGCGTAGCGCATGGCCTCGGCGACCTCGACGTCGGTGATCCCGACCGCGCCGGCCAGGTTCCGCTTCAGCATGGGGAAGTTGATCACGCCGGGCGACGGGCTCTCCAGGGCGTCGCACAGCGAGCGGCCGGCGGGCTTGATGGTCACCCGCTCGCCGGCCTTCAGCGAAAGCGCCAGATCGTCGAAGGCCGCGGGCTCGACGGCCCAGAACTGCGTGGCCGGCGACAGCGTCCGGATCGCCTCGGAGACCCCGGCCATCAGGCCGCCGCCGCTGGCGGGCGTCAGCACCGTGTCGAAGGTCGCGCCCACGGCCTTGGCCTGTCTTACCATTTCCAACCCAGCCGTGCCCTGGCCGGCGATGATGTGCGGGTCGTCGAAGGCCGGGACCACGACGGCGCCGCGGCTGGCGGCGATCTCTGCGGCGATGGCTTCGCGGCTTTCCTTCAGCCGGTCGTAGAGCCGGATCTCGGCGCCGTAGCCGCGGGTGTTGGCGACCTTCATGGCCGGCGCGTCCGACGGCATGACGATCAGGGCCGGCATGCCCAGCAGCCTGGCGGCCAGCGCCACCCCCTGGGCGTGGTTGCCGGAGGAGAAGGCCACGACGCCGCGCTGGCGCTCGTCGGGCGTCAGCTGGACCAGGCGGTTGTAGGCGCCGCGGAACTTGAAGGCCCCGACCCGTTGCAGGGTCTCGAGCTTCAGCAGGATCCGGCCGCCCAGGAGCTCGTTCAGCGCCGGGCTCTCGATCAACGGGGTTTCCACCGCATGGCCCTTGATGCGCGCGGCGGCGGCCTCGATGTCGGCGAAGGTCACGCTCACGGGTTCGCCGGTCACGTTCTTGCCTGTCATCGGGCGAACACCATGGCGTCGTCGGCGAAAGCCTTGAACTCCAGCGCGTTGCCGGAGGGATCGAGGAAGAACATCGTCGACTGCTCGCCGGCCTCGCCCTTGAAGCGGGTGTGGGGTTCGATCACGAATTCGGTGCCGGCGGCGGTCAGCCGTTGGGCGAGCGCGTCCCAGGCGGCGGGCTTCAGGATCGCGCCGAAATGGCGAACCGGCACGTCATGGCCGTCGACGGGGCTGGTGGATTTGTGTCCGACCTCGCCCGGCGCCAGGTGCGCGACGATCTGATGGCCGTGGAAGTCGAAGTCGATCCACTGGTCGCTGGACCGGCCCTCCGGGCAGCCCAGGAGGCCGCCGTAAAAGGCGCGGGCTTCGGCGAGGTCGCGGACCGGAAAGGCCAGGTGGAAGCGCGGAATATCCATGGCCGCCTGATAGCAAACTCCTCTCCCCACGCGAAGCGAGAGGGAGAGGGCAGGGAGAGGGCGGCTCGGCGCGTGCGACCCCCAGCCGGCTCATCGAGGGCCCTCGGGTTTCGGCGGAGAAGGTGAGAAGTCCAGCCGCCCTCTCCCTAGCCTCTCCCGGTCTCGCTGCGCTCGGGGGAGCGGCGGGGGTTGAGTAGACTCTCGCTCTCGTCTACACACCCGCCGCGCCCGGGTCGCTGGGCCGCCAATACTGATCCAGGCCATCCGCCGAGTCCCTGTCGAAGGGCGGCTGGTCCTCTCCGGCAGGGAGAGGGATCGTACCCAAATGGCCAATGTCACCGTGATCGGCGCCCAGTGGGGCGACGAGGGCAAGGGCAAGCTCGTCGACTGGCTGTCGAACCGCGCCGACGTGGTGGTGCGCTTCCAGGGCGGCCACAACGCCGGCCACACGCTGGTGGTGGGCAACCAGGTCTACAAGCTCAGCCTGCTGCCCTCAGGCGTGGTGCAGGGCAAGCTCTCGGTGATCGGTAACGGCGTGGTGGTCGATCCGTGGCACCTGCTCTCGGAGATCGAGAAACTGGGCGGCCAGGGGGTGGCGATCGGGCCCGACCTGCTGGTGGTCGCCGACAACGCCTGCCTGATCCTGCCGTTGCACAAGGACCTGGACCAGGCCCGCGAGGCGGCCGCCACCCAGAAGATCGGCACCACCGGGCGCGGCATCGGGCCGGCCTATGAGGACAAGGTGGGCCGCCGTGCGATCCGCGTCGCCGACCTCGCCGACCGCGAGGCGCTGGAGGCCAAGATCGACCGGCTGATGGCCCACCACGGGCCGCTGCGCCGGGGTCTGGGCCTGCCGGACATCGACGGGGCCGCGCTCTTGGCCGAGCTGGAGGCCGTGGCGCCGAAGATCCTGCCCTTTGCCAAGCCGGCGTGGCTGTTGCTGGACGAGCTGGTCAAGGCCGGCAAGCGGGTGCTGTTCGAAGGCGCCCAGGGCGCGCTGCTGGACGTCGACCACGGCACCTATCCCTTCGTGACCTCGTCCAACACCGTGGCCGGCCAGGCCGCGGCGGGTTCGGGCCTGGGGCCCAAGGGACCGGGCTATGTGCTGGGCATCGTCAAGGCCTACACCACCCGCGTCGGCGAGGGGCCGTTCCCCACCGAGCTCGACGACGAGGTCGGCCAGCACCTGGGCACGGTCGGCAAGGAAGTGGGCACGGTCACCGGGCGCAACCGCCGCTGCGGCTGGTTCGATGCGGTCCTTGTGCGCCAGTCGGTGGCGCTGAACGGCATTTCCGGCATCGCGCTCACCAAGCTCGACGTGCTGGACGGGCTTGCGTCGCTGAAGATCTGCACCGGCTACAAGCTGGGGGACCAGGCCTTCACCTACCTTCCCGCGGGCCTGAAGGCGCAGAGCGGCCTCGCGCCGGTCTATGAGGAGATGGCCGGCTGGAGCGAGACCACCCAAGGCGCGCGCTCCTGGCGCGACCTGCCGGCCAATGCAGTGAAATATGTCCGCCGGATCGAGGAGCTGATTGGCGCGCCGGTGGCCCTGCTCGGCACCAGCCCGCAGCGGGCCGACATGATCGTCGTGCGGGACCCGTTCCAAGACTAATTTGCCGCAACGCAACCCTTAAGCGAACAGTGTTATCGTCAAGGCGTTCTTTACTTCCGGCAGGTTAGCTAGGGGCCGTAGCCGGAGCGCGCAACCCTTGTTCAACCCAGACGCCAAGATCATCACGCGCATGGCGCCCATGCTTCAGCGCGTGATGGTGGTCGATCCGCAGCCGGCCGGGGCGCGGCTGATCGGCGAGCTGATGCGCGATATCGCCCGCTCGCAGATCTGGGTCGCGGAGACCAACGAGAAGGCCATTCGCCTGGCCGGCAGCTACGATCCGCACATCATCTTCGCCGAAATGGGCCCGACGCCCGTCGACGGCATCGCCTTTACGCGGGAACTCCGCCGCAGCCACCTGTCGGCCCGCTATGTCCCGGTGATCATGATCACCGGCCAGGCGACGGCCGCCGGCATCCTGGCGGCCCGCGACGGCGGGGTGCACGAATTCCTGCGCAAGCCCTTCACCATGAAGGACCTCTTGCGCCGCCTGGAGGCAGTGACGCTTCGCCAGCGCGACTGGGTGGAGGCCGTGGGCTACGTCGGCCCCGACCGCCGGCGGTTCAACTCCGGCGACTACCAGGGCTCGCTGAAGCGCCGCTCGGACGCCAAGGCCACGCCGGACTCCGAACGGATGGCCCAGGCGCTGAAGATCCTGCGCTCGGCGATCGCCGCGGTGGGGACCGACCCCGGCCAGGCCATGCGCTCCATGCAGGCCCAGGTCACCGACCTTCGGAAATGCGGCATGAGCGTCGCCGACCTGAAGCTGACGACGGCGGCCATCGACTTCGGCCGCTACCTCGACGAGATGGAGAAGAAGGGGGCGCCCTACGACGCGGCCGCCCTCGAGGCCAAGGCCGCGACGCTGCTGGCCTACATGCCCAAGGACGAGGCGGTCGCGGCCTAGCGGCCAATTGTACGTCCGCTCATCCCGGCGAAGGC
>PLEH01000136.1 GCA_003136395.1 Phenylobacterium sp. | reverse complement strand
GCGGCGTCGACATGTTCGACTGTGTCCTGCCGACCCGCTCGGGCCGTCATGGCCAGGCCTGGACCTGGGAGGGTTCGGTCAATCTGAAGAACGCCCGGTTCACCGACGACGACACGCCGCTCGACGCCGCCAGCGACTGCCCGGCGTCGCGCGACTATTCCAGGGCCTATCTGCACCACCTGGTGAAGTCGGAAGAGATCCTGGGCCAGGTCCTGCTCTCCTGGCACAACCTGGCCTTCTTCCAGCAGCTGATGGCGGCCCTGCGCGCGGCGATCGCCGAGTGGCGGCTGGAGACGTTCCGGCGGGACTTTGCCGCGCGGCAGAAGATCTCCGGGACGCCGGACTAGCGGATCGGGTATTTCGGCTTGCCCGACTGGTCGATGACCGGCGCGCCGGCCAGGACGTGGGATGGCGTGGCCGGCGGATTGCAGCCCTTGGCCTCGCCCAGCCCCTTCAGATAGCCGCGCCGCACGGCGCCGGCGACGATGGAAGCCTGCACCAGGTGGTCATGCTGTTCGGCTCCTGTGAGCTTTCGCACCCAGCCGCGGAAGGGGATCACGTCGCTGGCGGCGCTGGACATGACGCCGAGCGCGGTGTTGCGGCCCTTGTCCAGCAGATCGTCCGCGTCGATCGACGGCGTGTCGAGGTCGGCGCCAAGGGCGTCGTCCAGCGGCCTCAGCAGCGCGGCGAGCTCGACGCACTTGCCAGACTTCGGCCGCTCATAGGGATCGGCCAGGGCCTGCAGCAGGACCTCGGGGATCTTCGTCCTGAGCACGTTGAGGTCGCGCAGGGGCGATTTGGCGACGCCCTTCAAGCCCTCGCGGTCGGCTTCCTGGGTGGTCTGCACCTTGGGCGAGCCGTCGGCGCGCGTGGTCATGCATCCGCCCAGCGCCAGGGTGGCGGCAAGGGCGGCGGCCGACAGGACGAGGGCGGTCGTGTGTTTCATCGCCTGCAACCTTAACCGACATCCTGGCGAGTTCAGGGCGCCCGGGCTTGCGCCGTCAAGGCCCGGCGCCTAAGGTCCGCGCCGCTTCGCCAGGGCCACATTCTTAAGGGAAGAGTGGGAGCTTCGCGTCGTGGGCCGGTAGCTCAGTGGTAGAGCATTCGACTTTTAATCGAATGGTCGTGAGTTCGAACCTCACCCGGCCTACCAATTTTCCATCACGGCGCTTGCATTGAGCCTTCAGCTAGGCTGCGCGTTCTGCAGCGATGGCGATCGCCCCGGATGTCCTGACCACGCTCGCGCCGCAACCCTACAAGGCGCTCAGAGACGAGGTGCGGGATGGCGACATCCTGCTCTGCTCGGCCAATGACCGCTTCTCGCGTCTGATCCGCTGGGCGACGAAGAGCCCCTGGAGCCATGTGGCGATCGCCTTCCGCATGGACGAGATCGATCGGGTCATGGTGCTGGAGTGCGTCGCGAAGATCGGGGTGCGCGCCGTGCCCATGTCGAGCTTCCTGGCCAGGACCAGCGGCGGAATCGAACCCTATCCCGGCCAGATCCTGCTGGCGCGGCACAAGGGCATGTCGGCGCAGACGCGCCGCCAGCCGATGAAGCGGATGGCGAGGTTCGCGTTTGACCGGCTGGGCAATCCGTTCTCGCAGGCCGAGGCCCTGAAGATCGGCCTGCGCATCGCCATGGGCCGCTTCGAGCGGCGGATGCCCCCGAGGCTAGGGCCGAAGGACGAGTTCATCTGTTCGGAGTATGTCGCCCGCTGCCTCAAGGCGGTCGGGCTGGAGGTTCCGTGGGACGGCCTCGGCTTCATCGCCCCGTCCGACTTCGCGTCCGATCCGCGGATCGACGCCGTGGCCCAGATCGAGACCTGAACGGCGAGCCTACTGCTGCTGTTGGCGCTGCTGGTCGTAGGCCAGGCCGGGGGCAGGGCGGGCGCGGCCATGTCCGGCGCCTGGTCGGCCGCTCTGGCCCTGGCTGCCCCCAACGTCACGGCTGGCGTGCCTTTTCCCACCACATAGTCCTTAAGGTGCTTGGCGCTCACCGGAAGGCAGGCGCGGCCTTTCGCCGGTCAAGGTCCGCGCCGACGGCGTCTTGCTCAGGCTTTGGGCGCCTCCGCACCGACCCGCAGGTGACAGTCCCGCGGGGCGCGGCTACACCCGGACAGGGGGCGTGCGAGGATTCTTGAGCTTGGCTCGTCTTGTCTACGCCATGACAGCCGGGGCGGTATTCTGCATCCAGGGCCTTTGCACGTCTGCGTTTGCCGCCGAGCCCAAGGCGCAGATCGAAGGAACGCTTCCGACGGATCTGCGCGCCGCGGTGACTCGCGCGGTGGGCGTCGCCGACAAACCCATCGAGAACCGGTTCGAAGCCCGCCGGCGGGCCCGCGAGGCGGCCGAGGACGCGATCAGCGTCCTGCGCTCGGAGGGCTACTACGCCTATGACGTCGAGCCCGACGTGGGCGAGGGCGATGCGCCCAAGGCCCTGGTGAAGATCGCGCCGGGGCCCAGGTTCGTACTCGGCCAGGCGCATATTGACTGGATCGGTGCGCCGCCAGACACGGGCGCGGCGCAGGCGGCCCAGGCGGCCGTGGCGCTCACCCCGGGCCGGCCGGGGCGGTCCGCGGACGTGGTCGCCGCGGAGGGCCGGCTGGTGGCGGCGATCCAGAAGCGCGGCTATGCGGACGTGACGATCAATCCGCGTGAGGTGATCGTCGACCATGCCGACAAAACCGTCAGCCCCGACTACCGGATCGCCGCGGGCGCCATTGCCCACCTGGACAGCATCCAGCTCACCACCAACGGCCGCACACATCCGGAATGGATGCAGCAGCTGGCGCCCTGGCGGCACGGCGACGCCTACGATCCGGACGCCGTGGCCGAGCTGGAACGGCGGTTGCTGGACACCGGCGTCTACGAGTCGGTGACCGTGGCGCTGGCGCCGGCCGCCGACATCACGCCTGACGGCCTGCGCCCGGTGGTGGTCAGTGTGGCCGAGCGCCAGAAACGCACGATCGAACTCGGCGCCAGCTACGACACGAACGCCGGCGCCGGCCTCGACGCCAAGTGGACGCGCTACAACCTGCTCGGCCGCGCCGACACCTTCTCGGTGCTGGGCCGCATCTCGAACCTCGACAGTCGCCTCGAGACCGACCTCTCCCTGCCGCACTGGCGCACGGCGCAGCAGACCCTGGCCTTGCGCGCCGCGGTCTATCGCACCGAGACGCCCGCCTACGATCAGAAGGGCGTCATGGCCAGCGCCGACGTCACCCGCCGCTGGGGCCACAACGCCATATTCGGCCTGACCGGCACCTATTTCACCTGGGGTGGGTCGCTGGACGTTGGTCGCACGAGCGAGGTGCGGATCGGTACGCTGACGCCACTGGGCCGGGACATCGTAACGCTGGCGGGCCTCGCCGACATGGCGCTCGACCGCTCCGATGATCCCCTGGACCCGCGGCGCGGCTGGCGGGTCAGCGCCCGGGTCGAGCCGACGCTGCTGACCGGCGTCGGAACCCTGCCATACCTGAAGGTGCAGAGCCAGGTCTCAGCCTACCTGCCGTTCGGCCCGCAGGCGGACACGGTGCTGGCCGGCCGGGTCCATCTGGGCAGCATTCTCAACGGGACGGTGGCGGAGATCCCGGCGCCGCAGCGGTTCTACGCCGGCGGTGGCGGGTCGGTGCGGGGTTTCGGCTTTCAGGAGGTGGGGCCCAGGCTCGCAGACAACACGCCGCAGGGCGGTCTGTCGCTGCTGGAGGGTTCGGTGGAGTTGCGCCACTGGTTGAACGACCGCTGGGGCATCGTCGGCTTCGTCGACGCCGGCGCGGTCGGCGGCGCCCAATTCCCGAACTTCCGGGAGCTCAGCATCGGGGCCGGCCTGGGACTGCGTTATAATCTGGGCTTCGGCCCGATCCGCATCGACGTCGCGACACCTCTGACAAGTCGCAGAGGCCAGGCGCCGTTCCAGGCCTATGTCAGCATCGGGCAGAGCTTTTGAGCGCGCCTGAAACCCCGGCCGCCAAGCGGCGCACAGCGCTGCCGAAGGCGATTGTCATCGTGGCGCTGGGCCTCCTGGCGGTGGTCGCCCTGCTGTTGGCGGGGGCCCGCTATGGCGTGCTCCTGCCGCAGACCCGCCTGCTGATCGAGGCCGGGGCCGACGGGCTGAAGGTGGGGCGGCTCGGGCGGCTGAAGATCGAGGGCCTGAGCGGCGACATCTGGCGCGACGTCGGGGTCCGCAAGCTCACCATCCGCGACGAGGGCGGCGTGTGGCTCGAAGCAGATAACTTGCATATGACATGGCGTTACGTGGAACTTCTCAGACGAAACTTCCACGCTGACAGGATCGATGTCGAGACGCTGAAGATCCTGCGCCGCCCGACCCTGACCGAGAAGGGCAAGGACACCGGCCTGCCGCTGTCGTTCCACATCGATCAGGCCCACGCCCGGGTCGAGCTGTTCCCGGACTTCAGTTTCGAGCGCGGGGTCTATGACCTCGATCTCAACCTCGATGTGGAGCGCAGCGGCGATCAGCGCGGCCGGATCCGCTCCGCCAGCGTCCTGCACGCCGGCGATCACCTGAACCTCGACTACGATGTCGCCAAGACCCGGCCGCTGATGGTGGTGGTCGATGGCGCGGAGGCCCGAGGCGGCGCCATGGCCGGCGCGTTTGGCCTGCCGTCCAACCAGGCCTTCACCCTGAAGGCGGCCGCCACCGGCAAGACCTCGGCGGGGCAGTTCATCGCGGTGGTCAGTTCCGGCGCCAGCCAGCCGCTGAAGGCGCAGGGCGCCTGGGCGAAGGATGGCGGCGATGCGCGCGGGATCATCTCACTCACCGCCTCGACGCTGACAGCGCCCTATGCCGAGCGGTTCGGCCCTCGGGCGACGTTCGTGATCGCCGGACGGCGGGCGGGCCCGGACCTCTTCGCGCTCGACGCGCGGGTGGCGTCCGGGAACCTGGCGGTCCGGGCCTGGGGGCTGGGCGATGTCGGTCAGCGTCGGGTCGGGCCGCAGGGATTGCAGCTCACGGCCGAAACCGCAGCCCTGTCGCGGATCACCGGAGGCCCGGACATGGGACCGGCGCGGATTGTGGGGCGCCTGACGCAGGCCAAGGCCGCCTGGCGGTTCTCAGGCCCGGCTTCGGTGTCCGGCGCCGGCTTTGGCGGCTACAGCCTGGCCCAGGCGACGGGGCCGGTGGAGATCACCGAAGCCGCAGGGCAATGGGATGTCCGCAGCCGCCTCGCAGGGACCGGCGGACGCGGCGCGGGCCTTGTCGCCGCCGCGCTGGGCGCGGCCCCTAAGGCGAGCTTCGACGGCAGCCTGCTGGCGGACGGGCGGCTGCTGATGCGCGACCTGCAGGTGACCGGAGCGGGCTTGAAGCTCGACGCCACCGGCGGGCGCGGGCTGCTCGGCGGCCTGACGTTCAAGGGCAGCGCCGCGGTTTCCAACCTGGCTCAGGCGCGGGCCGGTGCGGCGGGCTCGGCCCAGGCCGGTTGGTCTGCGGCCCAGGCTAGGGCGGGCCAGCCCTGGACCTTCAGCTTCGACGTACGCGGCGACAAGCTGGCGACCGGCTATCCGGAGATCGACCGCTTGCTGGGCGGCAAGCCGGAGCTGCGCGCCGAGGCGAACCTGCAGGGCCGCCGGTTGGCGGTGGGCTCGGCCAGACTGACGGGCGCGGCGGTCAGCGCCACGAGCGCCGGGGTCCTGACCGCGGACGGCGGCCTCACCTTCAAGCTCGACTGGAGCGCCGACGGGCCGTTCCGCACCGGGCCCGTGGAGGTTGCCGGCAAGGCCAAGGGTTCAGGCGCGATCACCGGCACGCTGGCCGCGCCGCGCGCCGACCTGCTGGCCGACCTCGCCGAGATCGACGTCCCGCGCCTGCCGCTCAAGGACGCGCACCTGACGCTGAGCTTCCTGCGCAAGCCCGACGGGTCGAGTGGCATGGCGGCGCTGACGGCGACCAGCGGCTTTGGCCCGGCTCGCGCGCGCTCGGACTTCCGTTTTCCCGAGGGCGGCATCGACCTGACGGGACTGTCGGTGGACGCGGGCGGGGTGAAGGCCTCAGGATCGCTCTCGCTCCGCAGCCACGCACCCTCGGCGGCCAATCTGGAGGTGGCGGTCACCGAAGGCGCCTTCCTCGACGCCGGGCGCGTGGCCGGGACCGTGAAGATCACCGACGCGGCGGGTGGGCCCAAGGCGGGGCTGAACCTGACTGCCGAGAACGTCCGTCTCCCCGGATCGACCGTCACCGTACGAGCCGCCAAGCTCACGGCCGACGGGCCGCTGGATCATCTGCCCTACCTGACCCAGGCCACTGGTGTCTCGGACGGCGGATCCTGGGGTCTCAACGGGCGCGGCGTCCTCACCGACGCAAAGCCCGGCTATGCCGCGACCTTCGACGGCCAGGGCAAACTGGGCGCGCGGGAGCTGCGCACCACCGAGACGGCCCAGGTGCGGTTCGGCGGACCCGAACAGAGCGCGCGGCTGAAGCTCGCGACGTCGGACGGCGGCCGGATCGATCTGGACGGCCGGCTCTCCGACGCCGGCGCCGATGTACGCGCCCAGGTCACCGCCCTGACACTGGGCCTGATCGACGAGGACCTGGCGGGCCGCACCGACGCCACCCTGACCCTGCAGGGCCGCGGGGGCCGGCTGGACGGGACGCTGGAGGCGAAGCTGGCCGGGGCGCGGGGACGCGGCACGCCGGCCGCCTCGGGCATCGACGGCGTGGTTCACGGCAAGCTCACCTCCGACGCCCTGGCCCTCGACATGACTGTGGCCAACGCCCAGGGCCTGACCGCCAACGCCAGCGTAATCCTGCCCGCCGAGACCTCCGCCGCGCCGTTCCGCGTCGCGCTGGTGCGGACCCGGCCGATGAGCGGCAGGTTCTCGGCCCAGGGCGAGGTGCGGCCGCTCTGGGACCTGCTGGTAGGCGGAGAGCGCAGCCTGGCGGGTAAGGTGATGGCCCAGGGGACGCTCGGGGGCACGCTGGCCAACCCCAACGCCAACGGCCAGATCGCGGTCGAAGGCGGCCGCTTCGACGACGGGGCGACGGGTCTTTCGCTGCGGCAGGTGGCGCTGAAGGCCGATTTCGCCAGGGACTCGGTCAATGTCACCGAGGCGAGCGGGGTGGATGGCCACGGCGGCTCGGTGGCCGGTACGGGCCGCATCAGCCTGGCCCGCGAGGGGGCATCCAGCTTTCGCCTGGACCTGAAGGGCTTCCGGCTGATCGACAACGACCAGGCCACCGCCTCGGCCACCGGCCGGGCGACCATCGACCGCGCCGCCGACGGCAAGGGCCGCCTCTCGGGCGCGCTGACCATCGACCGCGCCGACGTGGCCGCGCGCGTGCCGACGCCGTCCGGGGTCGTGGCCATGGACGTGGTGGAGCGGCATCGCCCGGCGGACCTGCCGGCCTCCCTGCCGCCGGCCCAGACGAACGGCGACGGCTGGGCGCTGGACGTGAGCCTGAAGGCGTCGCGTGGCGTCTACCTCAAGGGCCACGGTCTCGACACCGAGCTGTCGCTGGACGCCCACGTGGGCGGCACGACGGCCCATCCGACGCTCAGCGGCACGGCGCGGGTGGTGCGCGGCGACTACGATTTCGCCGGCAAGCGCTTCGCCTTCGAGCCCTCCAGCGTGGTCTATCTCTCGACCCGGGCCGAGGGCGTGCGGCTCGACCTGACGGCGACCCGCGACGATCCCTCGCTGACCGCCGAGGTCCGCATCCGCGGCACGGCGGCGCGGCCGGAGATCAGCCTGACCTCGACGCCCAGCCTGCCCAATGACGAGGTGCTGTCCCAGGTGCTTTTTGGACGCACCGCCTCGCAGCTTTCGCCGCTTGAAGCCGCCCAACTGGCCTCGGCCCTGTCGGGCCTGGCCGGCGGCGGCGGGTTCGACGTGGTGGGGAACCTTCGGACCCTCGCGGGCCTCGACCGGCTGGCCCTGGGTGGCGGCGACGCGGCCTCAGGCGGGGTCAGCATTTCCGGCGGCAAGTATCTGACCAAGAACGTCTATCTGGAGCTCACCGGCGGTGGGCGCGACGGCGGCGCGGCGCAGGTCGAGTGGCGGGTGAAGCGGAGCCTGTCGATCGTCTCCCGGGTCGGCGGCCAGGGCGCGGGGCGCCTCGCGATTCGCTGGCGGCGCGACTACTGAGCCCGGCTCAGCGCGTAGGCTTGGGTGCCTCTTGTGAGCACAAGATCTGTGGGCCGTATCGCGGCGATCGGAATGTCGCTGGCGCGGGCGAGACGGTCATAGATCGGGGCAAAGTCCTGCAGGGTGGCGTCAAGCAGGACCTGCAGCGACGGGACCACGAAATAGACCTGCTGGAAGTCGTCGATCCGGTAGGGGGTGCGCATCACCCGCTCCAGGTTGAAGCCCAGCCGATTGGGGGAGGGGTCGTCCAGCGCGAAAATCGATTCGGCATGGCTTGAGACGATGCCGGCCCCATAGATGCGCGCGCCCTGCGGCGTCTGGAGAAGGCCGAATTCCACCGTGTACCAGTAGAGGCGCGCCAGATTGGCGAGCCGGCCCAGCCGCAGGGCCCGCTGGCCGCCGCGGCCATAGGCGGCCATGTAGTCGGCGAAGACCGGGTCGGTGAGCATCGGCACATGGCCGAAGACGTCGTGGAAGATGTCGGGTTCGCGCAGGTAGTCGACCTCGTCGGGCTTGCGGATGAACTGGCCCGCGGGGAATCGGCGGTTGGCCAGGTGGTCGAAGAACACGTCATCGGGCACCAGGCCCGGCACCGCCACCACGCTCCAGCCGGTCAGCCGGTTCAGCTCGGCGTTGATCCGCCCGAAGTCCGGGATGCCCGAGCGGTGCAGATCGAGCGCCTCGAGCCCTTTAAGGAACGGATCGCAGGCGCGGCCTTCGAGCAGACTGGACTGGCGCTCATAGAGCGTGATCCACACCTGGTGCTCGGCCGGGGAATAGCCCTCCCAAGCCTGGTCGATGGTCCAGTCGGCTCTCGCCCCCGGGGGCGGGCCGCTCGCGAAGCCGTCGGCGCTCATGGACGGACAATGGCCTGCTTTCCATGGAAGTTCCGTTCTGAGATGGCCGCCCTGAGCGGGCGCGGCGGGAGGATCATCCAAGGACCCACCGGCCTCGCGCATAAATCGCCCACGGGCCGGCCCCAAGCCGCCTCGCAATTGCCACCGTGCGACCTTTCAGACTAAGCCTCGGCGCGAGAGGGTCCGATTGCGTAGACTTGAGGTTCTTTGGGCGGGCTTGGCCGCGGCGGCGTCGATCGCGGGCGGCGTGGTCCATGCGCAGCCCGCCGCTCTGGGGCTCGCCGCCGATCCGGCCCTGCTGCGCTGGGACCCGGCGGTCCGCTACGGGCAGCTGCCCAACGGCCTGCGCTACGCCGTGCAGCGCAATGGCGCGCCCAAGGGCGGGGTCTCGCTGCGCCTGGCGATCTTGGTCGGCAGCTACGACGAGGCCGACGAGGAGCGTGGCGCGGCGCATCTGATCGAGCACCTGGCCTACGCCGGGACCCGCTCGTTCCCGCCGCACCAGCTCGACCTGATCTTCGCGCCGCTGCACGTGGCCTTCGGGCCGGACCGCAACGCCACCAGCGACCTGAAACAGACGGTCTATCAACTCGACCTGCCGAGCACCGACACGAGCGAGATGGACGTGGCGACCCGGTGGCTGCGCGACGTCGCCGAGGGGCTCAGCTTCAGCGAGCCCACGCTGGCGCACGAGCGTGTCGTCATCGAGTCCGAGCGGGTGGCGCGCGCCAACATCCTGCGCGTGCTGCGCGACCGGATGGACGCCTTCGAAGACAGGCCCCTGCGCTCCAACGCCCGCTACCCGCTGGGGACCAAGGACAGCGTCGCGGGCATGACGCCGGCGCGCCTGCAGGTCTTCTACGACCGCTGGTACCGTCCGGAAAACGCCGCGGTGACCCTGGTCGGCGACCTGCCATTGGATGTGCTGGAACAGAAGGTGCGGGCGACCTTCGGGGACTGGACGCCGCGCGGCGCGCCCGGCGAGCGGGCCTCGCGTTCGCCGCCCTCGGCGCCACGCGGCCTCGAACTGCAGGTCGAGACCAATCCGGGCCTGCCGGCGGTCTCCGGCATCTGCCGGGTCACCCCGCCCGACGCGCCCGGCTCGCCGGACGCCCGGTTGCGGGCCCTGCTGCTGCGCGGACTCTGGGAAGCGGTCCTGCAGGAGCGGATCGCGGTGGTGAAATCCCGCAAGGACGCCCCCTTCCAGGAGGCCACGGTCAGCGACGAAATCCGCCCGGACTCGGTGAAGACCTGCGTGGGGATCGTGCCGGTCGAAGGCCAGGAGGTGCGCGCCATCGCCCTCGTCGACGCGGAAATCCGGCGGTTCGAAACCGAGGGGCCGACGGAACAGGAGACCGACGCCGGCCTGGAGCAGATACGGGCCTCCGTGCGCGGCGCTGTCGGCGGCGGCCAGCACGCCTCGCCGGACCGTGCCACCGAGGTCCTCGAGCGCGTGGCCGACCAGATGCCGCAGCTGGCGCCCCGCGAGGGCCTGAGGGCCTTCGACGTCCTGATGGAGGACACCGGCCCCGCCGCCGTCCGCGCCGCCTTCGCCCGAGACTGGGGCGGTTGGGGGCCGCTGGTGGTGATGACCTCGCCTAAACCGATCAGTGAGGCGGCGGTTCGCGCGGCGATGTCCGGCGACAAGACGGCGGCCGCTCAATGAGCCGGACCTGGGCATGGACCTGGATGGGGGCCGGCCTGGCCTGCGCGGCGGCCTTGGCCGTGACGGGCGCGGCGAGGGCGGCCGATCCGGCCGATCTGGCGCGCGCGGCCGCGGCCTATCGGGCGCAGCTGCAAGCCGACCCTAACCGGCCGGACATCCGCGCCCGGCTCGGCGAGACGCTGGAATCCCTGGGTCAGCCCGACGCGGCCATGGCCGAGTACGAACGCGCGATCCACGGGCCGGGCGATGTGCGCCGCGCGCTGATCGACCGCGGCCACCTGCTGGTGAGCCGGGGCCGGTTCGACGAGGGCCGCAAGGACTTCAACCGGGCCCTTTCGATCAATCCGAAGGATGTCGAGGCCCTGACCGCCCGCGGCGCGAGCTGGGTCGCGGAGGGCAAGGGCAAGAAGGCCGGCGCGGCCATGGCCGACTTCAGCGCGGCGCTGGCGATCCGGCCGGGCGACCCCGGCGCGCTCAACGCGCGCGGCAACTTCTATCTGGCCGAACTGAAGCCGGAGCTGGCGCTGGCCGACTTCAACAAGGCGCTCGCGGCCAGCCCGAAGGACGATGTGGTGCTGTTCAACCGTGGCGTCGCCTACAAGCAGCTGGGTCGCTACGACAGCGCGCTGCGGGACTTCAACGCCGTCCTGCGGCTCACGCCGGGCGATCCGATGACCTTAGCCGCCAAGGGCGACGCCTATCGCCAGCTTGGCGACCTGTTGCTGGCGCGGGAATTCTACGACGCCGCGCTGAAGGCCGATCCGAGGAATGCCGTGTCCTGGGAGGCCCGCGGGGAAATCCGCGCGGCGCTGGGCGATGGGCCGGGCGGCGAGGCCGACAAGGCGCGCGCCCGGAAGCTCAATCCGTCGATCGAGGCTCAGTCCTGACTAGTGGCTGATCAGTGGCTGATCCGCGGGCGGAGCTTGTACTGCCCCTCGCGGAAGGATTCGAACAGCATCGAGGCCTGCGGGTGGCCCACCGGCTGGCCGGTGTCGTCGGGCAGCAGGTTCTGTTCGGAGACGTAGGCCACGTAGGCGCTTTCGTCGTTCTCGGCCAAGAGGTGGTAGAACGGCTGGTCCTTGTGCGGCCGGATGTTCTCCGGAATCGACAGCCAGTACTCCTCGGTGTTCGAGAAGGTCGGATCGACGTCGAAGATCACGCCGCGGAACGGATAGACCCGGTGGCGAACCACCTGGCCGATCGCGAATTTGGCGCTGTGCATATCCATAGGCCGAATCTATCCCCGGTCTCCTGACCGGAAGGTGAACGTAACGCTCATCTTCGTCCGTTCAAGGCTAAGCCTTCTAAGAGGCGAGTGAGCTTGCTAGACTCCGTCCTGAAGTGAGACGCGCCTGGTGTGGCTGGCGTCTGCGAGGGACGGGTAGCAGTCCATGAACGAGGCGCCGAGCGCGCCCGGCGCCACGGCTCGTGGCCGGGAGAGCCATCAAGCCGCAAGAGGGGGAGAGCCTCCCTGCTATGGCGCACTCGACCTCGGCACCAACAACTGCCGCCTGCTGATCGCCACGCCGCAGCCCGGCGGCTTCAGGGTCATCGAGGCCTATTCGCGCATTGTCCGGCTCGGCGAGGGCCTGACCGCCTCCGGCCGCCTTTCCGACGCCGCCATGGAGCGCGCCATGGCCGCCCTGAAGGTCAGCGCCGAGAAGCTGCGCCGCCGCCGGGTGGTGCGCCTGCGCGCCATCGCGACGCAAGCCTGCCGCATGGCCGAGAACGGCCAGGCTTTCATCGACCAGGTGTTCGCCGAGACGGGCCTGCGGCTCCAGATCATTCCCCCGCAGGAGGAGGCGCGCCTCTCGGTGGCCGGCTGCCTGAACCTGATCGACCGCAAGGCCGACGCCGCCCTGGTGGTGGACGTGGGCGGCGGCTCCACGGAGCTCTCTTGGGTGGATCTGAAGGGCGCGCCGCCCACGGGCATGCCGCCGCTCAGGGCCTGGCTCTCGGTGCCGATCGGGGTGGTGACGCTGGCGGAGCGGTTCCCGGAGGGCGACATGGCCACTGAGAGCTGGTTTCGGGCCATGGTCGAGACCGTGAAGGCCGAGATCGGCGCCTTCCGCCGCGCCGACGGCCTGCGCGAGGTGTTCGACGCTGACCGGGCGCACCTGATCGGCACCTCCGGCGCGATCACCAGCCTGGCCGGGCTCCACCTCAACCTGGCCCGCTATGACCGAAACCGCGTGGACGGTATCTGGATGACCCGCGATGAGTGCGAGATGGCCGCCGGGCGCCTGCTGGTGCTGAACGCCCGGGAGAGGGCCGACCAGCCCTGCATCGGCCCGGACCGCGCGGACCTGGTGCTGGCGGGCGCGGCGATCCTGCAGGCCGTGCAGGAGCTCTGGCCCTGCAGCCGCGTGCGCGTCGCCGACCGGGGCCTGCGGGAAGGCATATTGCTGTCGCTGATGTCCGACCGCGGCGGCCGGGGCCGCCGGCGGCGACGCCGCGGACCTCGCCAGAAGGCGGCCGCCGAATGAGTGACGAGAAGCCCCCTCGCAAACGCATGGTCCGGCCGCCCAGCGGCGGCACGGAATCCGGCCGGGTCGTGCCCGAGCGGTTAAAGACCGCCTGGAAGCGCACGCCCTCGCAGCAGGCCTGGCTGTCGCGTCAGATCAACGACCCCTTCGCCGCCAAGGCCCGCGCCCACGGCTATCGCTCCCGCGCGGCCTACAAGCTGACCGAACTCGACGACAAGCTGCGCCTGCTGAAGCCCGGCGCACGCGTGGTCGACCTGGGCGCGGCGCCCGGCGGCTGGACGCAGGTGGCGCTGGAGCGCGGCGTGACGCACATCGTGGGTGTCGACCTGCTGCACGTCGATCCGCTACCGCCGGCGATCATCCTGGAGATGGACTTCACCGATCCCGAGTGCGGACCGGAGCTGATCCGGCTCCTGGGCGGGGCGCCGGATCTCGTCATGTCGGACATCGCGCCCAATACCGTCGGCCATCGCCAGACCGATCACCTGCGCATCGTCGGCCTGATCGAGGCCGCCGTGGATTTCGCGGTCGAGGTGCTTAAGCCCGGCGGCGTCTTCATCGCCAAGGCCTTCCAGGGCGGGGAGACCGCGGAGGTGATCGCCACGCTGAAACGCCACTTCGCCAGCGTGAAGACGGTGAAACCCAAGGCCAGCCGCTCGGACAGTTCCGAGCTCTATTTGGTGGCGACCGGGTTCAAGGGGCGGCCGATCAGGTGAACGTTCGGTGGCAGTGGGAAAGGTGGGCTGCTGTACATCCCCTGCTACCCGTCTTGATCGTCCTTACGATCTTGGGATCGCTGCTGTCGGCTATCGTTTGGATTCCGATTGGGTCGCCTACGTTCGCCAGCGGTCGCGTCGTGGCCCTGGGCTCCGGCGGAGGCCGGTATAACCGCAGCCCGTGGGTGAGGGTGTCATTGCCCGGTAGGCAGCCGACCTTCGATACATTCACGGTCCTTCGATGCACCGTCGGAGACACACTTGTGGTTCGGCGCCAGCGCCATCTTTGGGGTTCGACATTTAGCGCCGCCGCCACCCGCTGCGAGGGCGCGCACCGAATTGTCTCCGCCGCCAAATGAGCGGGAAGGCTGCTTGGGGCTCTAGGTGACGGGCTGCAAATGGCGGTCCTCCTCCCCTTGCGGGAGGAGGTGGCCTGCGAAGCAGGTCGGAGGTGGGGTTTCCCCGAATCTCAGCTGCGTTGGAGGGCGGTATCGCGCGGATCGGGGAGCGCGACCCCACCTCCGTCAGCCATCCGGCTGACACCTCCTCCCACAGGGGGAGGAGGACGCGGAGGGTCGGCGCTTACCCCGTATCCGCCGGTTCGGGTGTTCGTTGCAGCGCCGGGGCGTGTGCGGCCGGCGGCTCGCAGAGGCTGAGGGTGAGCTCGCCGGAGAGGCGCATGTCGGCGATCATGCGCCGGGCGATGACCTCGATGGGCAAGGTCGCGAAATCGGCGTTGCGGGTGGCTTCTTCGAGGCGGCTGGTAAGGTCGTCGGACAGCACTTCGTATTCGTCCGCGTCGCCCTCGCACTCGTTCCAGATGAGCCGGTTCAGGAGGTTACTGACGCGGGACTTGCGCGCCTCGATCGGGCTTCGGGCTGCGCACTCCGGCGCCGCCGCCTCGGCTTCAGCCTCCTGGGCCTCCCGGGCTTCTGCCCGGGCGTCACGTGCGGCGTCCCGCTCCAGCTTGAAATCCAGCGCGAGCGTCAGGCGCACCACGCGGGAGACATTCTGGAAGGCGCCGGCCAGCGCCACGGTCTGGTCCACGTCCTCGCTCTGGCGCGTGCGGACGGCCAGCTCGCGCGCCACCATCAGGGCAAGCTCGGCGATCTCGCCCAGCATGGCCTCCGCACGGGCCTGTTTCTCCGGTTGACACGACATGGAACAAAAGGAGAACACAAGGAGAGGCCGCGAGTCAAACTATTATTGTGCGCCTTTCGCTCAGCGCGGCCTGGTGTCGGTTGGCGAAGAGCCGCGTGCAACGAACCAAACTTCCCATCGCGCCGCCTCGAAAGCAGACTCTCCGAATGTCCGCTATGGGTGATGGGGNNTCCACAGAGGGAAAGCGGACATGCCTCATAGCCCGGATATCGACACCCTGGCCTCCGCCTTATCCATCAACGAGTTGCCCCGCCACGGTCATTCAGCGGCGTCCGGCAAGAGACTACCGGTGACCGGGAGAAACACCTCAAGGTGGAACGGTCGCGGAAGTGACTCGTCGCCCGTAAGCCGGGCCAGCAGATAGTCGACCGCCGCCACCATATCGGCGGCGTCGTAGGGCTTGGGCAGCGATCCGATGGCCACGGTCTGGGCAGTCCTGGCGCGGCTGACTTGGCCGCTGATGAACAGCACGGGAATGCCCATCGCCTTGAGGTCCACGGCCAGCGCGATGCCGTCATCGCGGCCCTGGAGTCGGATATTCACCAGCGCCAGATCAGGTTTGCGTTCCCGCGCCGCGGCCAAGGCTTCCTGGTGGAGCCCGGTGAGGTCCATGACGTGATAGCCGGCGTCTTCCAGCTCGGCTTGCAGGGCCATAGCCGGCAGAATCTCGTCCTCGACGATCAGCAGGGTCTTGCCTGGCGTCGGCGCGTTCATGGCGATCTGTCTCCCCAATGACCCCAAGGATTCGGCTCAGGCGGCAGGCAGCGCCACGGCGGGCGCATCGGCGTCGTCTACTGTGTCCTCATCGACCAGGGCGATCTGGGTATGGATGATGGCCACGCGCGTGCCCGGGTGTCCCGGCTCGGTCTCGACGGTCGCGTCGAGCTGTTTGGCGAGCGCCTGGACGATGCTGGTGCCAAGCCCGACGCGGATGTGTGCGGTATCGGTCGGCATCCCCACGCCGTCGTCGGTCACCGACAAGACCCAGTTCGGGCCATGGAGGGCGAAGTCCACGACGATCTTCCCGTGTCGACCCTCGGGAAAGGCGTGCTTCACGGCGTTGATCACCAGTTCGGTGACGATCAGGCCCAGGCTCGTGGACACCCGCACGGGGACCACCCCGCCCGCCCCTGTTGCGTCCAGCGAAATTAGATCGTGGTCGCGGATCATCGAGGCTTCGATGCTTGCGCACAGGTTGGTGAAATAGACCCCGACGTCCAGGTGACCGTCGCCGGAGCCGGTGAGCTGCCGCTCCAGCTCCGCCACGGACATCACCCGGTTGTGGGCGTCCTTCAGATGTCCCCGCGTCTCGTCCGACTGGGTCTTCTTGGCGTTCTGCAGCAGGACGCTGGCGATGATCTGCAGGCTGTTGGCGACTCGGTGCCGGACTTCCTGCAGCAGCACGAGGTTCTGCCGCAGCGTCTCGTCCTTCGCCTTCGCGCTGGCGCGGGAGTCGGTCACATCGGTGACGGCCATCAGGAGCCGCGGGTTCCCCAGATCCAGATAGACCAGCCGCTGGGCGTGGATGATCAGGCGGCGGGTCTTCCGCCCCCGCCGCTTGAGGTCCATCTCGTAGGCCTCGATCGTCGGAGCGCCCGAAGCCGTGGCGTCCAGCAGCGCCTGCAGTTGCGGCGCGGCCCATTCTCCGGCGCCGAGCGCGGCCAGGGGACGGCCGGCCACGCTCGCGGGATCGATATCGAAGGCCTCCGCGAACGACGCGCTGGCCGCCACGATGTTCAGGTCGCCGTCCAGCAGCAGAAGCGGTCCTGGCGACGACGCCACGACCGCCATAGCCAAGCTGAGCGCCGCCTGTTCTGAGTAGCTGGGAACTGGGGCCGCCATAGCTTGCCCTTTAGGACGCTGGAGGCTCGCGAAGCGAAAGCCATACCCAGTTAGATTGTGGGAAAACGTGCGGCCCGCGAAGTACTGGGCCGGACCAGTCAAACGCTCGCGCACGCGATCCGTTGCTCAACCCGACATTAGACGACCAAAGTCGGCGGATTATGTGCGTGGGCTGACTTAGGAAGGTGAGCGGACTCTCCAAAGGTCCGCTATGGGTCGAAAGCGGTCTTGGGATCGGCACCCGAAAGCGGACGCCCAGAACGCCCGCACCGGAGAAAGCGGACACTCCCTTCCGAACTAGGGATGGGCGGTGGCCGATAGGTTCGCGGGCGGGCTCGCCAAGCTTCTCTTGACCGGGTCGTCCGGCGCAACGAACGGGGTTTTCGGCGGCGCGCTGAGCCCCGGGCCCTGCATCGCAGAGAAGCGGATCGGCGTGTCGCCGAGCGGGTGGCAGATGATCCAGCGCCGTCCTTCGTCCATGCCCTCCAGCCAGGCCTTAGTGGCCTCGGCGCGGGTGACGACGCCGGTCTGGACGATGTCCGGCACGAGGAGGCTGGCGCTGCTGCGGATGAGCCCGGCCTCGCGCGCGGCGAGCCCCAGGGCGGTGCGATAGCTGGGAAGCTCTCCGGGCTCGATCTTGCGTCCAGGCCCCATCAGCCCGCCGAGCACGGCCCAGTGGTCCATCTCGGAATCGCGGATGCGGATGAGGTAGTCGGTCCTCGCAGCGATGCTGGTCTCTAGCAGCACCTCATCGCGCGGGAGGTGCGGCAGCACCTGGCTCGAGACCACCGACTCCCAGCCCCGCAGGGTCCACGCGTCACGCGTGGGCTGCAGGACCGGGCCGAGGGGCGGCAGGCGCCCGCTCTGGCCGGCCTTGTCGAGAATGTCGTTCAACCCATCGACGCGCGCGGCGATGCAGGGCGACTGGGCCACGCGCACGCCGACCTGACGGACGATGCGCAGGTATTCCGGCCTCAGCGTCTCCCGCGCCGCCGCCAATTCGTGGCGCCAGTGCAGCCACTCGACGCCGGACTCAGCCGCCAGCGCGGTCAGCACGCCGGCGACGATGATCACATACTCCTTCAGGAACTCGCGGACGCCGTGCCAGGGCTTGGGTTTGTGGATGTCCATGGCCGCCTACTTGTCGACAGTGATGGCCTGGCCGACGCCTGGCGTGGTGATCCTCAGCTCTCCGGGACGCACAGGGGGTCCTGCTAGGTCTATGCCGTGAGGGCTCCTCGCCGGCCCTGCGACCGGCGGCGGTGTCGGTTGGCAGAACGGTTGGCGCGCCGGTGTGTCCAGATGAACACCCTCGTCATAGGCGGCGTCGAGCTCATGAGCGTCGAGAAGCCGTGTCTCGACAACAATGGTCTCAGTTTGGCGCGCGAGTCCGCGCAGCTGTTCGGCGTCCCGGTACGCCCTTGCCAGCGCGACCCGGGCCGCGGCGATCTCGCCGTCGGTGATCGGCCGCCCAGGGCCGGCCAGGATGCCCAGCGCCGCCCAGTCGTCGATCTCCATGTTGCGCAGCTCCCGCATCCTCGAAAGGAAACTGTCGAGGGTGGAAAGGACGATCTGCTCGCGGTTGGGGAAATGGCTAAGCGTCTGTCCCGATATCAGCGCCGACCAGCTGCGAAGCGTCCACGATCCCTCCGGGGGATTGCCGCTCCAACCCATCGGTGGCAGGCGTTTGGTGATCTGTGCCTGGTCGAGGACAGCGGCGATCTCACGCAGACGCCTGTCGGTGCAGACGCTGTGGGCGTCCTGTGCTGCGGCGGTTCCCACCGTGCGTTTGAGGTCGAAAGCGATCGCTTCGCGGGCGACGTGAACCTCGTGCCGCCAATGCAGCCACTCCACCGCCTGCTCCGCCCCCAGCGCGGTCAGCACGCCCACGACGATGATGACGTACTCCTTCAGGAACTCCCGATGGCCATGCCACGGCTTAGGCTTGTGAATGTCCACGCCGCTCCCCCAAGCGGATCAACCCTGGCGGTGACTGTAAGCGGACTCGCGGAAGGTCCGCTATGGGTCGGAAGCGGACATTGGGTTCGCCCCCGAAAGCGGACGCGCCTCGACAAGGCTAACAACTTCACGGCGGCGTCGGCGTCTTCGCGCCTTGCTCCACCAGCCATTTCCGGAACGTGGCCAGGGCCCGGCTCTCGGCGCCCGGCGCGGCCAGCAGGGCGAAGGCGCTTTCAGCGCGGCGGAAGCCGAGCGGGGCGACCAGCCGGCCCTCGGCGATCTCCTCGGCGACCAGGGGCCAGGACATGATGGCGACGCCCAGCCCGGCGAGGGCCGCATCAAGCGCATAGTGCACGTGGGCGAACGGCTGTTCCGGCGCCGGGGGCAACTCGAACCCCGCCACCTCCGCCCAGATGGCCCAACCCTGCGGGTGGGACTGGGCCGCCAGGCGCGGGGCGGCGAGCGGGTCGCCGGCATAGCGTTCCGCCATGGCGGGTGTCATTACCGGGCCGATGTGGTTGGGGATGAAGGCCGTGACCAGCGGATCGGAAAGCCGCGCGGCCGGGGTGATCCGCACCACGGCCTGGGCGCCGCGATGGGCGGTGGCCTGCGGGGCCAGCTCTTCCAGGTGCAGGCGGATCTCCGGGTGGCGCGCGGCGAAGTCGGCCAGCCGCGGGATCAGCCACTTCACCGACAAGCTGGCGTTCACGGCTAGGTGCAGATCCTCGCCGTCGCTACGCAGGCGGCGCACGGCCGTGGCGATCTCGTCGAAGGCGCGGCTCAAGGCCGGGAGCAGCTCCTGGCCGGCGGGAGTCAGGACCAGGCGATGTTTCGGGCCGGAGAACAGGCGAACGCCCATCGCCGCCTCCAGCGCCTTCACCTGCCGGCTGACGGCGCTGTGCGTGACATGCAGCTCTTCGGCCGCAATCGTCGCGCGCCCGGTCCGCGCCATGGCCTCGAAGGCGCGCAACGCGTTCAGCGAGGGCAGGGACCTGGATGTGAGATTTTCGAACACTTCGAATCGAATATGTCGATTTCGGCGCAAGTGCAAACGGCGCACAAGCGGATATGGAGCCGTGCCCCACAGCCCATCGCCCGCGGGCGCTGATCTTCGCGGGCCTCGGCGTGGGCCAGATGCTCTCCTGCCTCACAGCGGTCCCCATGACCCTCGGCCTTCCTGCACAGGCCTGCGCTGGAGCTAGGCCGCCGCTATGGCCGGACCCGCCGCGCGGCAAGGAAGCCTGGGACAGCTACGCCGTCTATTCCGGCGCGCTCAGCCTGCGTCACTACAAATCATCCCGGAGATTCCCATGACCATCCACCAGCCCTTGCCCCTTGAGGCCTCGGACGCGTATAGCCAGCCCGCAAAACGAGGTGTCTCCATGGAGATTCGCGAAGGGCTCACCTTCGACGATGTTTTGCTAGAACCCGGCCCGTCCGATGTGATGCCCACGCAGGTGGATGTCGCGACCCGGTTCACGCGAGAGATCAACCTGAACATCCCGCTGGTGTCCGCCGCCATGGATACCGTCACCGAAAGCCGCCTGGCCATCGCCATGGCCCAGAACGGCGGCCTTGGCATCCTGCACCGCAACCTCACCGTCGAGGAGCAGGCCGACCAGGTGCGCGAGGTGAAGCGCTACGAAAGCGGCATGGTCATCAATCCGCTGACCATCCGCCCCGACACGCCGCTTTCCGAGATCCGCGAGATCAAGGCGCGCCGCAAGATCTCCGGCTTTCCGGTAGTGGACGAGCACGGCAAGCTTTGCGGCATCCTGACCAACCGCGACATGCGCTTCGAGGGAAGTGAGGATGTTCCGGCCAAGGCCTTGATGACTCACGAGAACCTGATCACGGTGAAGGAAGGCGTCAGCCAGGCCGAGGCCCGCGAGCTGCTCCGCAAGCACAAGATCGAGCGGCTGATCGTGGTCGACGACGGCTATCGCGCCGTGGGCCTGATCACGGTCAAGGACATGGAGAAGTCCGAGGCCCACCCGAATGCGGCCAAGGACGGGCAGGGCCGCCTGCTGGTCGGGGCCGCCTCCACGGTGGGCGACGCGGGCTGGGAACGGTCCATGGCGCTGGTGGACGCCGGCGTGGACGTGGTGGTGATCGACACCGCCCACGGCCACAACGTCGATGTCGCCAAGGCGGTGGACCGCATCAAGCGCGAGACCAACCGCGTGCAGATCGTCGCCGGCAATGTGGCGACCTATGACGGGGCCCGCGCCCTGATCGACGCCGGCGCCGACGCGGTCAAGGTGGGCATCGGCCCCGGCTCCATCTGCACCACGCGGATCGTGGCCGGGGTGGGCGTGCCGCAGCTGACCGCCATCGCCGACGCGGTGCGCGCGGCCACGGGGACGGACGTGCCGGTGATCGCCGACGGCGGGATCAAATATTCGGGCGACCTGGCCAAGGCGCTCGCCATGGGGGCCTCGGTGGCCATGATGGGCTCGGTCTTCGCCGGCGTCGACGAGGGGCCGGGCGAAGTGTTCCTCTACCAGGGCCGGTCCTACAAGACCTACCGCGGCATGGGCTCGCTGGGCGCCATGTCCCGAGGTTCCGCCGACCGATACTTCCAGAAGGACGTGACCGACCTGCTCAAGCTGGTGCCCGAGGGGATCGAGGGCCAGGTGCCCTACAAGGGCCCGCTCGCGCCGATCCTGCACCAGATGATCGGCGGCTTGCGCGCCGCCATGGGCTATGTGGGCGCGGCCAATCTCGTCCAGTTCCGCGAACGCGCCCGGTTCATCCGCATTACTGGCGCGGGCCTTCGGGAGAGTCACGTCCACGACGTGATGATCTCCCGCGAGGCGCCCAACTATCCGAGCCCCGTCTAGGGGCGCGGGAGCAAGACTCTAACGCCAGCCGGCCGATCCCGAGCCGGCGGCGCAACGGGGGAGGCGACTATGGGTGCAATGGTTCCGATCGAACTGAAACTGCTGATGGCGGCCGTGATCATCGGCCTCTTGCAGATCGTCTGGGCAGCCTCGGCGGGCAGCGGCGGCGAGCGGAGTCTCGCCTGGCTGATGGGCCCGCGCGACGAACCCAAGCCCGTGGGCGTCGTGGCGGGGCGACTTACCCGCGCTCTGGCGAACTTCCTCGAGACCTTTCCGCTGTTCGCCGCGGCCCTTCTGGCCTGTGACTTCGCCGGCAAGTTCGGGCCGCTGACCTACTATGGCGCGATCCTCTACGTCGCGGGCCGGGCGCTTTATGTGCCTCTCTATGCCTCCGGCCTGTCGGTCGTGCGCACGCTGGTATGGACGGTGAGCCTGGTCGGCATCGTCATGGTGATCGTGGCTTTCTTCCAGTGAGGTCCCTTGCGTGACGCCGGACGCCTCGCGGCGGCAATTGATGTCCTGACCCAGATCGATGAGCGCCACCGGTCCGTCCGGATGGCCTTGAAGAACTGGGGTGAGGCGGCGCGTTACGCAGGATCGAAAGACCGCGCTTTCGTCTCCGGCCTGGTGCTCGACGTGCTTCGGCGGCGTCGGTCGCTGGGCTGGCGGATGGGCGACGAGAGCCTGCGCGCCGCGGCGCTGGGCGCGCTGACGTTCGTGTGGGGCTGGCCGATGGAGCGGGTGGCCGAGGCGGCCGGCGAGGAGCCGCACGGCCCCGGGCCGTTGACCGACGCAGAGCGGGCCGCGCTGGAGACGCCGCGCAGTCTCGCCGAGGCGCCGGCCCCCGTCCGTGGCGACTATCCCGACTGGCTCGACGCCTCCCTGGCCCGGGCGTTCGGCGAGGCGAGGGTGGAGGAGGCTGCCGCGCTCTCCGAGCGCGCGCCGGTGGACCTGCGTGTCAATCTGCTGAAATCCGACCCGGAACGGACGCTGAAGGCGCTCAGTTCGCTGCTGGCGGAGCCCGCCGACCTCCTGCCCACAGCACTCCGCATGCCCGCCCTCGATCCCATGACCCGCAGCGGCGCGGTGGAGACGATCCCGCAGTTCTCCAAGGGCTGGTTCGAGGTGCAGGACCTGGGCTCGCAGATTGCGGCGGCCTGCGCCGGGGAAGTGAAGGGCAGGCAGGTGCTCGATCTCTGCGCGGGCGGCGGCGGCAAGACGCTGGCGCTCGCCGCCGCCATGGGCAACACCGGCCAGATCTACGCCTATGACTCGGACGCGCGGCGCCTGGCCGACACCATCCGCCGCGGCGACCGCGCCGGCGTTCGCAACCTGCAGGTCCGCTCGCCGGTGAACCCCGAGCCGCTGAAGGGCCTCGAGGGCAGGATGGACGTGGTCTTCATCGACGCTCCCTGCTCGGGCACGGGCTCGTGGCGGCGCCACCCGGACACCAAGTGGCGGCTGACGCCCGGCACCCTGGAAAAGCGCATGGCCGACCAGGACGCGGTGCTGGAGTCAGGCGCGCCCTTCGTGAAGCCGGGCGGCCGCATGGTCTATGTCACCTGCTCGGTGCTGCCGGAGGAGGACGAGGACCGGGTCACGGCCTTCCTGGCGCGCAAGCCGGGGTTCGCCGTGGCGCCCGCCACGGCCGATCCGAAGCTCACCCGATACCTCACGCCTGACGGCTTTTTGCGCCTGACGCCTCGCACCTCCGGAACGGACGGCTTTTTCGTCGCCGTGCTGGAGAAACCCCGCTAACGGAGCCCCATGTCCGAACCTGCCCCCGCACCTGATCATGCCCGGACCCACGAGCGCGTCCTGATCGTTGATTTCGGCAGCCAGGTGACCCAGCTGATCGCCCGGCGGCTGCGCGAGAGCGGGGTCTTTTGCGAGATCCACCCCTACGACAAGGTGGACGGCATGATCGACGCCTTCGCCCCCAGGGCGGTGATCCTGTCCGGCGGCCCGGCCAGCGTGCACGAGACGGCGAGCCCCGCGGCGCCGCAGAGGGTCTTCGAACTCGGCGTGCCGGTGCTGGGCATCTGCTACGGCGAAATGACCATGGCCGCGCAGCTGGGCGGTGCGGTGGAGGGCGGGCACGCCCGCGAGTTCGGCCGCGCCGAGATCCTGATCGGGCGGGAAAGCCCTTTGCTGGAGGGCCTGGGCGGGGAAGGTCACCGCGAGACGGTCTGGATGAGCCACGGCGACAAGATCACCGCCATCCCGCTGGGCTTCGAGGTGGTGGCCGCCTCGGAAGGCAGCCCCTACGCGGTGATCGCCGACGAAGGCCGCCGGTTCTACGGCATCCAGTTCCACCCGGAGGTGGCCCATACCCCGCGCGGCGCGCTGATGCTGCGCAACTTCACTCATCGGATCGCCGGGCTCTCCGGCGACTGGACCATGGCCTCGTTCCGCCAGGAGATGGTGGCCAAGATCCGCGCCCAGGTGGGCAAGGGCCGGGTGATCTGCGGCCTGTCCGGCGGTGTGGACAGCTCCGTAGCCGCGGTGCTGATCCACGAGGCGATCGGCGAGCAACTCACCTGCGTCTTCGTCGACACCGGCCTATTGAGACTGAACGAGGCCGAGCAGGTGGTGACGCTCTTCCGAGATCACTACAACATTCCGCTCGTACACGTTGACGCCTCAAAGGAATTCCTGGGCCAACTCGCAGGCGTCTCCGGCCCCGAAACCAAACGCAAGATCATCGGCCGGGTGTTCGTGGAGATCTTCGAGCGCGAGGCGGCCAAGGTGGAGGGCGCGGCCTTCCTTGCCCAAGGCACCCTCTACCCGGACGTCATCGAGAGCGTCTCGGCCAGCGGCGGCCCCTCGGCGGTGATCAAGAGCCATCACAATGTCGGAGGCCTGCCCGAGTACATGAAGCTGAAGCTGGTCGAGCCCCTGCGCGAGCTCTTCAAGGACGAGGTCCGTGCGCTCGGCGTCGAACTTGGGCTCGCGCCGGCCTTCGTCGGCCGCCACCCGTTCCCGGGCCCGGGCCTGGCCATCCGCATCCCGGGCGAGGTGACGCCCGAGCGCGTGGCCGTGCTGCAGAAGGCCGACGCCATCTACCTCGACGAGATCCGCAAAGCCGGCCTCTACGATAGCATCTGGCAGGCCTTCGCGGTGCTGCTGCCGGTGAAGACGGTGGGCGTGATGGGCGACGCGCGCACCTACGAGGACGTCTGCGCGCTCCGCGCCGTGGCCTCGACGGACGGCATGACCGCCGATTTCTTCGAATTCCCCTGGGAAGTCCTCGGCCGCGCCGCCACCCGGATCATCAACGAGGTCAAGGGCATCAACCGCGTCGTCTACGACGTCACGTCAAAGCCGCCGGGGACCATCGAGTGGGAATGATTCAGTAGCCTTCCGGGCCTTTCGGAGTCGTTCCACTCATCTGGCTATCACATTGAAACAAAATGTGATTCCTCTCTGTATCTATCGAAATCTATCGGCGGGCAATGGAACCGTCTGACGGGCTGTCGGACGGGTGCGGCCTCGCTTGCTTGGCGTTGAGTCGGCCCATACCGTCAGTCGAATTAGACCGTCTGACGGTAGTTTTTAGGGACCTAAGGCTCGGAAATATCTGCATTTCTTGCGGTCTCGAATGGCTCGAAAAGCCGCGACGGTATTTCCGGCCTGGGACGAGGCCATGCTGACCGACACTGCGCTCCAGAACCTTCGCGGCAGGGCGAAGAGCTACAAGGTGACCGACCGCGATGGGATGTACGTCCTGGTCGCGCAGACCGGGACCATCACCTTCCGCTACGACTACCGGATGAATGGGCGGCGGGAGACGCTGTCGATTGGCCGCTATGGCCGCACGGGCATCTCCCTGGCGCTGGCGCGGGAGAAGTGCCTCGATGCCCGGCGGCTGGTGGAGGCGGGCGTGTCACCCGCCCATGAGAAGCAGCGCGAGAAGCGCCGCATCCTGCAGGCCAAGAGCTTCGGGAAGTTCGGGGAGCGCTGGTTCAAGGAAGCGCCCATGGCCGACAGCACGCGGGCCATGCGGCGGTCGATCTTCGATCGCGATCTCGCTCCGGCGTTCAAGAACCGGCTGCTGAAGGAGATCGAGCCCGGAGACCTCAGGGCGCTGTGCGCCAAGATCAAGGACCGCGGGGCGCCAGCGACGGCGCTGCACGCGCGCGACATCGTCAAGCAGATCTACGGCTTCGCGATCCTGCACGGGGAGAAGATCGCCAATCCGGCCGATGAGGTCGGCCCGGCATCGATCGCGACGTTTGTCATCCGCGACCGGTCGCTGTCACCGGCGGAGATCCGCGTGATGCTCCGGCAGCTCGATCATGTGGCGACCCTGCCGACGCTCAGGCTCGGCCTGCGGCTCATCCTGCTGACCATGGTGCGTAAGAGCGAGCTCATGGATGCGGTGTGGGATGAGGTGGATTTCGAGAACGCCGTTTGGACAATCCCCGCGGCCCGGATGAAGCGATCCAAGGCCCACAACGTCTACCTGTGCCGCCAGGCCCTCGACATCTTTATCGCCTTGAAGACTTGCGCTGGGAACTCCCGCTACGTGTTGCCGTCGCGCTACGACGCCGATGCGCCGATGTCGCGGGCGACTTTCAACCGGATCACTTACGCGGTGGTGGAGCGGGCGAAGGCGCAAGGCCTGCCGTTGGAGCCGTTCACGGTCCACGACCTGCGGCGGACGGGCTCGACGCTGTTGAACGAGCTAGGCTTCAACGCCGACTGGATCGAGAAGTGCCTGGCCCACGAGAGCGGCCGCAGCTCCCGGGGCGTCTACAACAAGGCTGAGTATGAGGCGCAGCGGCGGCACATGCTGCAGGAGTGGGCGGACATGGTCGAGGCCTGGGTGGATGGGCGAAAGCACGTGCCGGTGGTTCTGCCGCCAGCGATGGCGATCGGGCCGCTGGAGCCGGCGCTCTGAGCCGAGCGTGACCAAGGGCGCCTGGGTCGGGCCGCCGCGGCTCCGCGTTGGCAGGCTGGACCGCCGGCCTGGCGGCCGCAACCGGGACCTTCCCCTGGCCTGCGGCCATTCCTCGCGACCGCTGGCGCTCCAAGTTCCCGGTTCCCCTGCGGTGCGGCCTCCAGGCCGGCGGTCCGGGACGCCTGGCCTCGGAGCCGCGCTGGGCGGCTCCCGCCAGGAGACCGCCATGTCCACATCCGATCAAGACCGCGAACACCGCGCTGCGACCATCGCCCACCTCAACGACCGCCTGAGGCTCTCGCCCGCGCCCGGATGGATGACCACCTCCGGTGTTCAGGCCCAGGGCGCGGTCTTCGTGCGCCAAGCAATCCTCGCGGTCGGCAGCTTCAATGACTTCCCGGCCGACAACGACCCCTATGGTGAGCGGGACTTCGGGGCCTTCGAGTCGGGCGGCGAACGCCTGCTGTGGAAGATCAACTACTATGATCGCGAGCTGCGGAATGCGTCACCGGACCCAGCCAACGCGAGCGTCACCCGCCGAGTGCTCACCCTGATGCTGGCGTCGGAGTATTAAGCGTCACCAGGCGCGGCGTCTTTCGTGACGCCGCGCCCCTGCACCGTGGATGGCGATCGGGCCGCGGCATGTCGGTCTGCAGCAAGGAGAACAGCGTGGACGATGGACTGCCGCACTCGATGTGGAGCTACCAGCATCACTTCGCGTTCGAGGTGAAGTCATAGCCCCAGCATATGGGGCGCGGGCTAACCACACACGGCGTCGAAAGCTCACATAATCCGGGGTCGATCCGGCGTCAGAGATACATAGTAGTGAATACGAGCCGGGATCAGTGAATGGTCGTCTGGGGGAAGCGATATACCTCCGCCACCCCACCCTCGATGATCTGGAAGCCGGAAGGACATCCCGCCTGAAACGGCAAGGTCGCGTAAAGCATCGCGGCCTGTAACTTAGCGACATCAAGGGTCTGCGCGCTCAGTTCGTGCTCCGCCTGATCCTTCGAATGCGCCTCGGCTGGCCAGCTAAAACGAACGAAAAACATAGTCATGGGTACATGAACACTGCTTGTAGGTCTCTGAGCTGGCGCCGGGCGGTATGCATGCTATGCGAGAAAAGAGAGTTCATGGCTGCGAAGTAACTGGTTGATTTTGATTCACTTCGCTCATTTAATCAAAAAACTTATGTCGGCTTAATGAATCTCACTTACCCGCAGGGTTGTGGAGTATGGCGTCACGCCTATGCGTATCAGTGTTCGGCAAGATGGAGATCTTTGGCTTCTTAACGAGGGAGAGCATGTTGCGACAATCTACTTCATAGATTTGCGCTATGCGCTAGATGAAGCGGCGATACGCTTTCAATCGGCTCCTCGGGACGATTCTGCAGCCCTCTCGATAAGCTATGCTCACTTCCAAGAGGGCGAGGCGCCTAGCCTCAGCCTGGAGCCGCAGGCCGCGTCATGAACGCCGCGCGGCGACAAGGGTCGGACCTCGGCTCCGACCCTCGTGTTACGCGTCTGCTCTCTGTCGGGGTGGAAGCGGCTCTGGAACAGTTCGCGAGTCCCGAGGTGCTGGCGGCGGGCAAGGGCCCTCAGGGCCCGCAAGCCGGAATGCTCGGCGGACGAGGGTGCGAGCCTAGGCGCGCGGCTGCGCCGTCGCCGGCGTGAGCTAGGGCTTTGGCGGCGGGATGCCGCCGCGCTCATTGGTTCAGACGAGAAGGGCTTGATGTGGTGGGAGCGCGATGAGCGCCTCCCATTCGTCAGCGCCTATCCGGGCATCATTCGCTACCTGGAATCCGAGCGCTGGCCCAACCCCCAGACGCTTGGTGAAGCACTGTTGGCCGAGCGCCGAAGGAGAGGCATCGAGGTTAGGAAGGCCGCCGCGCTCGCCAGAGTGCCAGAGTTGACGAGGTTTCCGTTTGAAATCGTAGAGGCCGGAGCGGGGGCGTTCGACTGACATAACGATCCTCGATGGCGGGGAATCTTCACCACGGGCGCCCTACTGGCCACGCTGAACAAGGTGTGCCTGCTCCTCACCGGGACCTGTTTCGGCCCCTAGAAAGCACTTCGGCCGTGGCCCGCGCTGCCGCGACCTCTTGACAGGACGGCGGCGGCTTCGGCGTGGGCCAGGGCCTCATGGGCCGCGCTCACGCCGCGGGGACAGCTATGGCCGAAGCCTGCGGCATCCAGACTCCCGCCGACGGCGCCGCCACCTGACGAGGCAATCGTCAGGGGCGATCACCCCAGGCTGACAAGCCGCGGTGGTCATCGGGTGAAAGGCCCTCTCCAGGCACGAGTCCCGCGTAGCTCATGTGCACATCCCACGATTGTTCGGATTCCAATTGCAACCAAATCTGTAATGCGGACTCTGCGCAACCGTTCTGACGGTTCAAAAACGGACCTTGCGCCCGACTCCGGAGACCGCCGCGTCATGTCCTATTGGCCTTCAGCCCGCGCGGCGAGGATCATCCGACGGCGGCAGACGGTTCAGAAGGCCG
>PLEH01000088.1 GCA_003136395.1 Phenylobacterium sp. | reverse complement strand
AGACAGTTCGGCTGTGGTGGAATGTGAATCGGCGTCACGGATTGACCCCCGCCGCGTTAGCGAATTCAAGTCGTTAGCACGCCGATCGGCACCGTGACCCCCCGCCGATTCACAATTACTTGTACGGAACGCCGACCGAAGGACGAAGCCCGCCTGATTTTGCTCGGCATTTTGGCGCGCGGCCACCATCAAAATACACCAAAAAGCCGCTCTACTTGGTTGCCTTGACAGTACCGTAGCGGGCCCTCTCGGAGGCGATTTCATCGTCGGTGTACGGCGCCGCCTCGGGATCAAAGCTGGACCACCCCGATTGGCGGTAAGCTGCGCCCCGGGTGGCGATGTCGACATAGGGAATCGCGTTCAGAGCGACCTCGGCGCTCCCGAGTTTGTCATCGTCGACCTTGGCGCTCACCAGGGTCCCGCCCCGGCGCACGCCCTCGGCGTAGAAGTCGGCTTCTTCCTTGCTGACGCCGGCGTGCGTCAGAGCTCCGACAAGACCGCCCGCCGCGCCGACAACGGCTCCGCCAACCAGGGTGCCGACGGCCGCCGACGCGAGCCATCCCGCCGCAACAACAGGGCCGAGGCCCGGGATCGCCAGGAGGCCGAGCCCGGCGAGGACCCCGCCCGCGGCGCCCAGGACACCCCCCGCGGCCGCGCCGACGCCGGCGTCTCTCGCGCCGGCTTCACCTGCGGTATGATCGTGAGGCTCCCGGGCCTTAACGCCTTCGTGTCGCTTGTCCGACTTGTGAGACACCAAGCTGATGTCGTTGTGGGAAACGCCAACGCGCTCCAGTTCGATGACGGCGCGTTCGGCGTCGGCGAAGCTGTCGAAAAGACGGGTAATGATCTTGCTCACGAGATTCCTTTCGCCGGCTGCGCCGGCCTGAAAGTGAGGAGGGCCGGGGCGACGGTCGTTATTGCGAACCGACGTTGCCCTTGTAGTCGAGGGCGACATGGACGCTCTGACCGTTCCGCATAGCCGTCGCTTGCCACAGACCGTCGGCGTCCAACGCCGAGACGACGACGTGGGAGTAGCCGGCGCTGCGGATGCGGTCGGCGGCTTCGGATTTGGTGAAGGAATTATGCCCTTTGGCGAGGGGCGCCCCGGTCATGTTGTTCGGGGATTTCACCGCCGGATTTTGAGTGGCGGCCGAATCCGCGGCGGGACCGGTTTGGTCCTGGGCGGCCGAAAGGCCCGCGAAACCCAGGCTCAACGTGCCGGAGATCGCAATAATGGTGAGAATTTTCATGGAGAATCCTTTTGGCTAGGAGCCGAAGTAACTTCCCCGCGCCGCGAAGGTTCCGGCGTCGTTTCACAGCTTCGTCGAAAAGCGACCGCGACGCGCGTGTCGGCGCCTGCCCGTCGCCTGAATTGACTCCGATCAAGGCGGCTCTGAACCGGTCGGCGATCTAAGTCCGCTGGGACGTGCGGATAGGGCTCCGCCTGTTTCGGCCCGGTCGAGCGCTCACTATCCTTGGAGATGCAGCGTGGAATACAGCGTCACCGCCGAACGCGTCGATGCCCACGGGAGCCTTGCGAAAGCCAAGGACGCTAGCCTCGTCCTGGATACCGACGTGGCCGGGCGCCGCGACGCATTCAATCCCGCTGAACTCTTCCTGGCGGCCATAGCTGCCTGCATGATCAAGGGCATCGAACGGGTGACGCCCTTGCTGAAGTTCGATCTTCGCGGAGTGGAGGTTCGGCTCTCCGCGGTGCGGCAGGACGCGCCTCCTCTCATCCTGCGCGTAGACTACGAGTTGATCATCGACACCGACGAAGATGACGCGCGTTTGGATCTCTTGCATCGCAACGTCCGCAAGTACGGGACAATCTCCAACACGGTCGCCGCCGCGACGCCCTTGGAAGGCACGATACGCAGACACGCAGAAATCGCCGGCGCGGCGTCCTCAACCATTTGAGCCCACTCACCCTGGAGGCCCGCCCATGAGCTACGTTTTCTCCAAAACCCTCGCCCTTCCGTTTGATGAGGCGGTCGCCAGGACACGGGAAGCACTGGCGGCGGAAGGCTTTGGCGTGATCACCGAGATCGACGTCCAACAGACGCTCAAGAACAAGCTCGGCGTCGACTTCCGCCCCTACCTCATCCTGGGCGCCTGCAATCCCGCACTCGCCCACGAGGCGCTCAAGCTGGAAGCCAACGTGGGAGCCATGCTGCCCTGCAATGTCGTGGTGCAGGCCTCGGACGACAGTCGCACGGATGTCTCTGCGATCGATCCTGTCGCCTCAATGCAGGCGATCGACAATCCGGCGCTGAAGGCCAAGGCGAGCGCCGTCGCGGAAAAGCTGCAGGCCGCCATCGGGCGCCTCTGAGGCGCGGCCGACAGGCGATCTCTCCATGGCGAAGGCTAGTGCGCGTGATCGTGAGCGCGCCGCTGGCCGAGCGGATCCATGGGTTTTTCAGGAAGGGGTGAGAGGGCAGGTTCGCGCCAACTTCGGACTCTCCACCCGTGCCGGAAAGCAGACCTTGAGCCGTAGCCGGCTCAACTTTCCCTTCCGACCCGACCCAGACATTGGGCGCTTTGCCGCTAGGGCGAGGTTTGAAACCAACCTGTGCCGTTTCCCTCTTGATCCAGGTCATGGCGGCCTGCGGCAATTCCGGGACAATCTTGCCGATTGTTTGCAAGGGCGCACGTCAGCCACCGCTGACGTTCTTGTGGGACATCCCGTTTGATCCTCATACCGAGTACCTGCCGGAGGGCTTCCGCTACGAGCTTCGCGCCGAGCTGGCGCGCGTGGGGGAGGTCATTGACACGGCCGAGACTGCGAGCCCCGCGTGATTGGATAAGGGATGAGGCGATGGAAAAACGTTCGGAAGAGGCAGCGCGGCTTTGCCGACAAAACATAACCAGCCTTCGCGCCCAGCTGACGAGAGAGACAAGGGAAAGCCGACGGACGACACTGGTTAAGTTGCTCGCTGAGGAAGAGAGCAAGCTTGAGCGCCTTGTCGTCCGAGGGCCCGATCCTTCACCCGGGCACTGATTGGTGCGGCGCACTCCTTGTGTGACTTCGTGATGAATGCTCATGAAGTCGTGCACAACGACCGCTCACCACGGTGTTGTCAGCCCAAACTTCAGGGCGCGCTAACCGACGCACGGTAGCCGCGTCGCATGGCCCGATCGACCGACCCGTTCCGGTACTTTGACTCATCGCCCGAGGTGATCCGGTTAGTGGTGATGATGTACGTGAAATACCCGCTGTCGCTGCGCAACGTCGAGGATCTGCTGTTCGAGCGCGGCATCGACATCTGCCATGAGACAGTTCGGCTGTGGTGGAACCGGTTCGGGCCGATGTTCGCCGCCGAGATCCGCATGAAGCGGGTGGATCGGATGCGCGCCCACACCCACTGGCGATGGCATCTCGACGAGGTCTACGTGAAGATCAACGGCGAGATGCACTACCTGTGGCGCGCCGTCGATCACGAGGGCGAGGTGCTGGAGTCCTACGTCACAAAGACCCGCGACAAGGCCGCGGCCCTTGCCTTCATCAGACGTGCGATGAAGCGCCACGGCCAGCCGCAAGCGGTCGTCACCGACGGCCTCAGATCCTATTGCGCCGCGATGAAGGACATTGGCAACGCCGGTCGTCAGGAGGTAGGCCGCTGGCTGAACAACCGCGCGGAAAACTCCCACCAGTCGTTCCGACGACGAGAGCGGGCGATGGAGCGGTTTCGGAGGATGAAGACACTCCAGAAATTCGCTGCCGTGCACGGCACGGTCCATAATCACTTCAACCAGGAGCGCCACCTCATCAGCCGGGACCTCTACCGCGAACGTCGCTCAGCCGCCCTGGCTGAGTGGCGGACCGTCATGGGCTAGAGCCACATCGGGTTTGGACAAATTGCGCCCAACCGGAGACGAGTTGCCGTTGGACTGACAGCACCCTTCCATCCGCTTCAGATTCGCGAGGCGCTCGACCGGGCCGTGGGTCTCGGTGCCGCCTGAGCCGGCGTTCCGGCCGCTGACAATCCTGTTGACGAGTGACGCGGCTTGGCCGGCCGTCAGTTCGCTGCAATCTCGCCAAGTGGCGACTCGTCAGCCGTCAGGACGTCCTCGATTACCGCGAACAGCTGGCTGGCGAGGATCGGCTTGCTGACATGGCCGTCCATGCCGCATTCGGCGTACTCTGCGAGATGGTGCGCCATGGCGTTGGCGGTGAGCGCGACAATCCGGGTTGCAGCCCGTCCGCGCTCCTGCTCGAGCTGGCGGATCCGTCGGGTGGCCGTCACGCCGTCCATTCTCGGCATCTGAACGTCCATCAGGATGAGGTCCCACTCGTCCTCTTCCCAAGCCTCAACAACCGCAACCCCGTCTTCGACGATCTTGGGGTCAAGGCCGATCTGGTGAAGAAGGGTTTTCAGGACCAGGCGATTCACCGCGTTGTCCTCTGCCGCCAGGACTCTGACACCCGCCAGGGAGATGGCCGGGGCCTCCGGCGACGGAGGCGCGACCGGCCCGTGCTCGTTACCGACTTGTCGGAGTGGTAGGATAGCGGTGAAGGTGGAGCCCTGACCGACCTGGCTTGCCACCTCGATCCGGCCGCCCATGAGTTCCGCAAGCTGTCGACAGATCGCCAAGCCCAGTCCGGTGCCGCCGTACTCCCGCGTCGTCGAAGCGTCCAGCTGGGCGAAGTTCTGGAACAGTGATGACAGCTTGTCCTCGGGGATGCCGATCCCGGTGTCCGCGATCACGAACGTGAGGTCGCCGTCGCCGCGGCGGGCGGTGACGCGAATCTCCCCCTCGTGGGTGAATTTCAGGGCATTCGACACGAGATTGTAGAGGATTTGCCGCAGCCGTGTCGGGTCTCCGACATAGCGACCGCGGGCGTCCTCCAGGTCCAGGGCAAACGACAGCCTCTTGCTGTTCGCAAGGCCGGTGAACGCCGAATAGGCGCCCGACACGACGCTCGCCAAGTCAAATTCGATCAGTTCAAGCTGCAAACCCCCGGCCTCGATCTTGGAGAGGTCCAGGATGTCGTT
>PLEH01000199.1 GCA_003136395.1 Phenylobacterium sp. | reverse complement strand
CCCAGAAGCGCGCGCAGTTCCTCCAGCGTCGCGGTCGTGGCGACGGACCTGGCGTCCAAGCCGTCGAGCCAGACCAGGGCATGTTCGGCGGCCCGCATCAGGGCGGCGCGCTCGGGTGTCTCAGTCGGCATGAAGTCCCTCCAGCCGCCGGACATGGGCGGCGGCGAAGGCGGCGTCAACCGGGGTGATCGCGACAAACGGACGGGGTCTTCCGCCTTGCCAAGGCGCGCCCGCGCATGATCCTGTCGCCCTTCAGACGCGCGGCGGCGGGAGCATCTCATGGCCTATTGGCTGGTGAAGTCGGAACCCAACAAATACGCGTTTTCCGACCTGCAGCGGGATGGCAAGACCATCTGGGACGGGGTGCGCAACAACGCCGCGGCGCTGCACCTGAAGGCCATGAGGCTCGGCGACGAGGTGCTCTACTACCACTCCCAGGAGGGCCTGGAAGTGGTGGGCGTGGCCAAGGTGGTGAAGGAGTCCTTCCTCGATCCGAGCGACCCGGCCGGCCGCTTCGTGGCCGTCGAGCTGGCGCCCGTCCGGCCGCTGGCCAGGCCGGTCAGCCTGCAGGCGATGAAGGCCAACCCCGCGCTCTCCGCCCTGGAGATGATCCGCCAGGGCCGGCTGTCGGTCTCGCCGGTCCGCGAGGCCGAGTGGAAGGCGATCTTAGAGATGGCCGGCGAGTAGCGTCGACTAGGCGGACGGGATCGTCATCTGCGTCTGGGTGACGATGGCCAGCAGCTTGCCCTCGTCGTTGGTGATCCGGGTCGTCCAGACGCTGGAGCGGCGACCGATATGCAGCGGCGTCGCCTCGCCCGTCACCGTCGAGCCGACCGGGGCGCCGCGCAGGAAGTTGGTCTTGCTTTCCAGGGTCGTGGTGCGGGTCCCGGGCGCCAGGTTCAGCACCCCGCCGATGGCGCCCAGGGCGTCGGCGAAGGCCATGAAGGCTCCGCCGTGAAGGATGCCGCCGGAAGTGCAGAGGTCCTCGCGGACCACCATCCTGCCGACCACGCGGGTCTTCTCGCGCTCGACGATCTCAACGCCCATCAGATTGCTGAAGGGCATTCCCGTATCGGTCATGAGGTCAGGCGACGATCTGGACGGGCAGGTGCTCGTAGCCCTTCACGAAGGAGGAGCGCACCCGCACGGGCTCGCCCACCACCTCGATGCGGCTCCAGCGCTTCAGGATCTCTTCCCAGACGATCCGCAGCTGCATCTCGGCCAGGCGGTTGCCGACGCAGCGGTGGATGCCGAAGCCGAACGACAGGTGCTGGCGCGGCCGCGCGCGGTCGATGATCAGCCGGTCGGGCTCCTCGATGGCGTCGGGGTCGCGGTTGCCGGAGACGTACCACATGACCACCTTCTCACCCTTCCGGATGGTCTTGCCGCCGATCTCGGTGTCCTCGGTGGTGGTGCGGCGCATGTGGGCGAGCGGGGTCTGCCAGCGGACGATCTCCGGCACCATGGACTCCACCAGGCCATGGTTGGCGGCGAGCTTGACGTATTCGTCCGGGTTCTCGTTCAGGGCCAGCACCCCGCCGCTCAGCGAATTGCGGGTGGTGTCGTTGCCGCCGACGATCAAGAGGATGATGTTGCCGAGATAGGCCTCGGGCGTCATGTCCCGGGTGACGTCTGAGTGGGCCATCATCGAGATCAGGTCGCCGGTCGGTTCGGCCTTGATCCGTTGGTTCCAGAGGTCGGTGAAATAGGCCAGGCACTCCATCAGCTCGGCCTGGCGCTCCTCCTCGGTCGCCACGATCGCGCCCGGCATCGGCAGGCAGGTGGCGATGTCGGACCAGCGGGTCAGCTTGCGCCGCTCTTCGAAGGGGAAGTCGAACAGGGTGGCCAGCATCTGGGTGGTCAGCTCGATGGAGACCTTGTCGACCCAGTCGAAGGTCTGACCCAGGGGCAACTCGTCAAGGATCTTGGCCGCCCGCTCGCGGATGATGCTCTCCATTCGGGCGAGGTTGGCCGGGGCCACGATCGGGCTGACCACCTTGCGCTGGGCGTCGTGCAGCGGCGGGTCCATGGCGATGAAGCTGGGGCGGCGAAGGTCCGGGCGCGCGTCGCGGATGGTGATCCCGCCCAGCGCCGCGTCCGAGGAGAACACCTGGTGGTTGATGTCGACCGCCATGATGTCGGCGTAGCGGGTGATCGACCAGTAGGGCCCGAATTCCCCCTCGGTGCAGTAGTGCACCGGCGCCTCGGCCCGCAGCCGTTCGAAATAGGGCCAGTGGGTGTTGGTGCGGAACAGCTCCGGATCGCCCGGATGCAGCTGATCCAGCGGCAGGGAATAGGCCCGCTCGCGCGCCTCGTCGGCCAGTCTCATCGCGCCGCCGGCCATGGTCGTTCCCCTCGCGCGCCCCGGGGCGCGTCCTCAAAGATGCCGGAGCAAACTCCAATCCGAGCCCGGCGACAACGCAAGATCAGGTGTGAGCGGGTTGCGCCCCGCGCCCGCAAACGCCATCTACGCCCAAGGTGTGGTGAGCCGAACTGATGGGTCCGTCAGAACCGCTCGTCTTGCCTCGGGGCGCCCCAAGGGGTAGGGGACGCTCCCTCAAGACTTAGGAGAACTGCGATGGGTTACCGGGTGGCCGTCGTCGGCGCCACGGGCAATGTGGGCCGTGAAATGCTGAACATCCTCGAGGAAGTGAACTTCCCCGTGGACAAGATTCACGCGATCGCGTCTCGCAAATCCATCGGCGTGGAAGTCTCCTTCGGCGACCAGATCGTCCGTTGCGAGGACATCGCCCAGTTCGATTTCGGCCGCGTCGACATCGTGCTGATGAGCGTCTCGGGCGCCTTTTCCAAGGAATGGTCGCCGAAGATCGCCGCCGCCGGCCCGATCGTCATCGACAATTCCTCGGCCTGGCGCATGGACCCCGACGTCCCGCTGATCGTGCCGGAGGTCAATCCGGACGACGCGGAGTGGGCGAACCGCAAGAACATCATCGCCAACCCGAACTGCTCGACGGTCCAGCTGGTGGTGGCCCTGAAGCCCCTGCACGACCGCGCGCGGATCAAGCGCGTCGTCGTCTCGACCTATCAATCGGTGTCGGGCGCGGGCAAGGAAGGCATGGACGAACTGTTCGACCAGACGAAGAACGTCTTCGTCCTGGGCGCGACCCCTCCGAACAAGTTCCCCAAGCAGATCGCCTTCAACGTCATCCCCTTCATCGGGGAGTTCAAGGACGACGGCTACACCGACGAAGAGCACAAGATGTGGCGCGAGACCCACAAGATGCTCGACGCCGACATCGCCCTGACGGTGACCTGCGTGCGGGTGCCGGTGATGGTCGGCCACTCGGAGGCGGTGAACATCGAGTTCCACGAGCCGCTCGACGAGGACGAGGCGCGCGACATCCTGCGCGAAAGCCCCGGCGTGATCGTCATCGATAAGCGGGATTCCACCGGCTACATGACGCCGAAGGAAGCCCAGGGCGAGTTCGCGGTCTATGTCAGCCGCATCCGCAACGACCCGACTGTCGAGAACGGGCTGAACATGTGGGTGGTGTCGGACAATCTGCGAAAAGGCGCGGCGCTTAACGCGGTGCAGATCGCCGAGCTGCTCCACGCGCGCGGCCTGATCCGCCAGAAGGCCCTCGCCTAGAGCCATGACGACCGCGGCTCCAGGCGGCGAACCCCGCCCCCGGGATTGAACGGCGGGCCGTTCAATCCCGAAGGATGTAGGAATTTGACCACTTCCAACGCCGGTCCGGCGTCCCCTCCGGTTGGAAGTGGTCGGGCTCTGACCGCGGCGCTCGTCTGCTACTTCATCTGGGGGATCGTGCCCCTGGTGTTCCAGACCATGGGACACATGGGCATCTCCTCCTGGGAGATCCTCGCCAACCGCATGGTCTGGGCCGTGCCGGTGGCGCTGGTGTTCGTGGTCCTGGCGCGCCAGGGCGGCGAAGTGCTGGCCTGCTTCCGAAACCCCAGGACGCTGGCGTGGCTCACGCTGTCGTCCCTGCTGATCGCCGCCAACTGGTCGATCTACATCTGGGCGGTGAACTCCGGCCGGGTCCTGGAGACGGCGCTCGGCTACTACATCAACCCGCTGATCGGCATGGCGGCGGGCGCGCTCATCTTCCAGGAGAGGATCGGTCGCCTGGGGATGGCGGCCATCGCGCTGGCGGTCTTGGGCGTGGCGGTGCAGGCCGTCGCCATCGGCGGGCTGCCGGTCGTCTCCCTGGCGCTCGCGGTCAGCTTTGGCGGCTACGGGATCGTGCGCAAGCGGG
>PLEH01000009.1 GCA_003136395.1 Phenylobacterium sp. | reverse complement strand
GAAGACCACGTCGCGCCGAGCGGCGAACGCTTCAGCATGGTCTGGGCGCGCGCCTAGACGCGCAACGAGGATGGGGGCGTTGCGGGGACCCCCCCGCTGGAGGGGGTGACCGGAGACCCTAAAGGCTCAGGGCCAGGGGGAGGGCGCTCCCCCCAAAATCACCCTAAAGGTCGGGTTTGATGAAGAATAAGACCGTTCAATCTGCAATAGGGCGGACTTGGGTTTGCTGATATTTGAACTGACCTAGCCGGACAATCGGGCGCCAGTTATCGGGGGGATGCCTTCATTGACCAAAGACCTCGATCCCCCTCCGGGCCAACCTGATCCCAGCGACAAGACCGGGGCCGGCGAAGAAGCCTGGATCGTCGGGTCCAACCCCGAACAGGCCATCCGCATGCGGAGCCTCTCGGTCTATCTCAGCAATGGCGGCGCTCTGAAGGATGTCCGCCTGGTCGAAGGCGAGGACGAGCGCTGGACCATGTGGGTGCGGTTGATCAATCGGCCGGGCGAATATCGCCTCAACCTCTTCAAGTCCGACCAACCCAAGACCTACCGCGACGTAGACCTGGCCATCGCCACCGTCCGCGACGACTTCGGCTACTATGGCTCGATCACGCTCGCGACCGAGCAGCAGCCCAAGATGGGCAAGGCGCAATCCGGCCCAATCGCCGACAGCGACGAGGACTAATCGCCGCTCGCCGCGGTCGCGGCAGCGGCCGGCGCGCCGCTGACCAGCCGCCTCGGCCGCTGCCGCCTTCAACCGAGCGTCCCGACTGGTCGCCACACTCGCGACGGTCATCGCTTGCGGACCGTCAGCACCACCCGATCGACGAACACCCCCGCCGCCTCGGCGGCCAGCTTGATGGCCTCGACGTAGTCGCGCTTGATCCGGTCGGCGGCGATGCCCGTCGGGGTCGACAAGGTGATCACGCCGTCGGTGATGCCATGGAAGCCGACGCCGCCGAACCAGCTGCCGTGGGCGCCCATCTTGATCAACCGGAAGAGTTCCGCATTGATCTCCGGCCAGGGCGCCTCTTCGGCGCCCGGGGCAAACATCAGCGGTAGCGGCGTGGTCGCCGCCTCCGGCTCTGCCGCAGGCTCGATCGGCGGGATATCCCCCTTCTGCTGCAGGATCCTGGCCAGGTTCAGCCGCAGGTCCGGCACGCCGCCGGGCGGCTTGGTGGCGAAGGCCCCGAAGTAGGCGCACGGGCTTCGGACGTCGGGGTCCTCCAGCGCGATCGCCAGCATGGTGACCACGCGGATCCCATGTCGGGCCCAGCCCCACTGCACCGACAGGCTGTTGTTCCGTTCCGGGTCCGGCAGCAGCGATGGCGCGGCCGCGGCGATGCGGGCGGCGTCTTCCGGTGTCGCCGTGGACGGGTCTTTCAGCACGTGGTCAGGGACCAGCGGGGCTAGCCTCGGACAGATGCGCACGGCGCTCTGGAGCTCCTGGCGGACCATTTCCGCGTGCACCGAGGGTCCCGGGTTCGCGCCGGCGAAACCGCTGGCTCCCCCTGGAGAGCCAAGGGCGCGGACCGTTCCGGTGCGCTGGGGTTGGCCCGAGGATCCGTTGGTCTGGCCGGGCTCGGACCGCGTAGCGGGCCGGTTGTTGGAATTACGTCGCGGCGTAGCCGCGTCCGTCTCTCGTACAGGATAACTAAAGTTCTTTTGGGACTGTTCTAGGTGAGTGAATCCAGGCGCCTGGGCGCTATATTTTGTCGGGAAGGCCACGGCCTCCTGATAGAGGGCCCGGCGGGCGGCCGAGGCCTCGCGGATCGCCGCATCGATCGCCTCCAGCTCGTCGAGCCGGGCCATCAGGGGACGCAGGTCATAGGCCTCCAGGCCGGCCGGGCGGTTGGCGCGATTGTAGTCGCGGACCAAGAAGCCGGCAGCCTCCAGGCCCCGCCGGTTGGTGCGGGCCTGACTCTCGCTGCAGCCGAGGTACTCGGCGATCAGGCCGGTCGAGGGCCAAACGCAGGCGATGTCCTGCTCGAGACGGTCGTCGTTCAGGTGCTCGACGTAGAGCAACAGCGTCAGGCGCTGCGGCGTGGTCAGCATCGGTGTGCCCTTCAGCACGGCGGCGGCGACGCGGGCGATGCTTTCGCCCGGCCGCCAGCGCCAGGCCTCGGCCGCCGCGCAGACGTCTTCGAAGTTGTCGGCGCGCTTGGCGAAGCCGGGCCGCCATTCCACGGAATGCGCGGTTTGCATGTGTCCCTCTAGGTTGGGACGAGGCCGTTTCGACGGTGCGAAACCGGCAGGCGTTGGAGACGCAAGTCTCCGTTTCCGGCCTTGACGACGCAAAAAGCGCCCCCTAGGGTGACCGGACCAAATACGCCGCTACCACACGGCATCCTGCGATTTCCGAAGGCCTCCAGCGCCAACTGGGGGCCTTCGCCGTTTTGGGGTCTCGTCTAGGTCAAGGCGAAATTCCTCTCGAATTGCGCCGACCGCAGACGAATCCACCCGCGAATCGGCAGGGTGGAGCGTTGGGTGAGTCTGGCTTGAGGCGAAGCCCGCCAAGTGGGCGATTCTGGCGAATAGGGGCCGTCTGGAGCAGTTGACGACCGCCCCTATTGGAGTCCGGTGGACGACTCGATTCTCTCGAAATCGCTAAATGGAACGACGCGCCGTGGTGAGCAGTCCGCCGCGCGATCCAGCCCAGGATTCCGGCGCAGATTCGCTGTGATCGGGGCCGCCGGAATCCGGTCGGTTTCCCGGCGACAAGGGGCCCCAGAGCGGTCGTTCCGAACTTCGCAGTTGGGTGGAAAGCGGACCTGGCCTTCGCAAATTTCACGCAATGGCGGTGGAAGCGCTTTTCGATCCGCGCCTCAGAACGCGCAGGTGGCGCACTGCATAAACAAGACCGCAGCCTGAACCAGAACCACAAACGAGACCGTCGCCAAAACCGGGATCGCCACCAACCCGGCCATACTGATTACCCAGGCGTGTCGCTGCAGCTTGAGGCCACCCTCAACGACCCCAATGGCAAATCTGAGCGCCAATGCCGCGAGCACCAAGACAAGTCCATGCCACCATACCGTCCTATAGCCGTAGTAAATCGGGACGAGCCACGGGCACCATCCGAACCAATGGTAGAGCCAGATCGCCGCTTGGAGCACCGGGTTCAGCGCAATCGTATGGTCGCGACGCAACGCGCGAAGGTGGCCTTCAATGTGGCTGAAGAACCAAGCGAGTAGCGCCACACAGAACGCCAGTTCCCAAAACTCAGGGCTTCGCATGGCTTCCCCCGGCCCGCTCAACTCGGCTCGCCTCCAAAGTGCCCCAGAACACTCTCCCGGGCCATCTTTGTCTGCAATGGGTCGAAGGCCGTCGTTCGCGAGGTCCGCTGTTTGGGATCGGGGCGAATGTCCGCATCAGGCGGGGGCGCGAAGTTCCGCTAAGGGTGGAGAGCCGACATGCAGCCGGTCTTCGCTCGCTAGGGTGTCAACGTCGGATGCGATCCGATCTCCGCCTGCAACTTGTTACAGGCGGCATCGAGCTGCGTTAGGCGCTCGTGCAGGTCCGGATCGTTAAAGCCAGAGGTCACCCCCCTCAGGAGAATGGCATTGTACTGATGGACGCGCGCCGCCGCGTCGCGCGCAGCGGCGACCGTTGCCTTGTCGAGCAGCGCATCCAAATCCGGGTTATGGCCGACGTCCACGGTCAGACGCAGCATATTGGCTTGCGCAATTACATATCTCTCAGACGGCACTGCGCCGCCTGAGACCCCGTGCTGCAAGATCACACTGGCTTCCATCTTGAGCCGGGCCGCATCGACGGACAGGCCCATTCTCAGGCTCTCGCTCGCGCTGGATCGGCGCTGTCGCTCGTTGTCCTGCGCGTAGGCCAGTTGGTCGTTGGCCGCTTTAACTTGTCGGTCGGCGGCCTCCACCTGTTTCCTTGTTGCTTCGCCCATGGCGGCTACCTGCTCGCCTGCAGCCTTCCGCGTAGCACTCGCCTGGATCATCCCTGCGGCGTACGCGACCACTGCCGCGACGATGGCGATGCCGCCAGCCTCAAGCGTCTGCCAGTGATCGAGCCAGCCTCCGGTCTTGAAGAGCCCCGGCAACCAAGCAAGCATCGTCGTGCCCCTTTCGCCAGCATTCAATCCGTCGATGATGGGTGCAGGCTGATCCGCCGACAGTGCTGCAGAGCTTGAACGTCCGCAATGGGTCGATTCTCCCGGTTGGCCTCAGCGCGCAAAGCGGACGTCTCCCGGCCCGTGCGTCAGGACGGCCGGATCTCGCGTCGGGCTGCTGATCATGCGCGTTGGTTCAGCTAAGCGGCGGCGGGCGTCTTGCCGGCGGCGCTCTTGCGCCAGGTCTGGAAGCCGCGATCCGCCTCGATGAAGGTGGCCAGCATGTGCGGGACGAGCTGGTCGAGCTCGACCGACTGCCCGTTGGTCTCGGCGTAGGCGCGCAGGTAGTCCGCCAGATCGACGGCAAGCTTGCCCTTCAACCGTAGCTTCAGATCGGTCGTCTTCTCCTCGAGATCGATTTTCGGCAACGCGAGAGTCGTCTTGGTGTCACGGGCCACGTCAGGCTCCTTCTGGGGGATGGAGGAAGCGGACGATCGCCGTGCTGGCGAAGTCGGTGAGCTTCAGGTTTAGGGGATCGAGGCGGCCGCGGATGCGGGCGCAGAGCAGACCCGAGACCCGCACCGAGATCCGATGCTTGGCCCCGCGCACGGCGGGAAAGGCGACGATCTGGCCGGCGTCCAAGGCTTCCAACAGGTCGTTGAACGCCTGCTCGTAGACCAGCCGCACGCCGCCTCGCGGGGTCTTGCGCCCGCTCAGCCGCTCGGCCGCGGCCTGGACCATCTGCTCGTGCAGACCCTGGGGCAGGAACAGCCCCAGCTTCTCTGTGGTGGCGGTCATGGCGCCTCGCTTAGGGGTAGGGGGCCAGGATCATGTCTTTGTTGACGATGACCCGGAGCGGCCAACCGGCCCGGATCCGCAAGGTGGCCTGCCGGTTGAGGTCGCGAGCGGTGACCTGCTGGCCAACCTGCTGGGCGGAGGTGGAAATCCCGCTGCCGGCGCTGTTGATCACAAGCCCGCCTGAGCTGCGGGTTCCGGCGTCTTGCGCCGCTGCCGCGCCGACGGAGAACACCGTCGAGAGCGCAACGCCGCGCGCCAGTTGCCAGAAGTGACCATCGGTCTGATCCTGCAGCCCGGCCGCGCCGGAGAGGTCAGCGCCGGCCATCGAGCCGATGTTGATCGAACGGCCGTCGGGCATGATCACCCGGTTCCAGGCGATCAGCGCGCGGCTCTGGCCATAAGCGACCTGGCTGTCGTATTGGC
>PLEH01000060.1 GCA_003136395.1 Phenylobacterium sp. | reverse complement strand
CGGGGGTGATCGGCGGCGGCGCCTGGGGCACGGCGCTCGCCCAGGTCTGCGCCCGCGCCGGGTTCGAGACGGTGCTGTGGGCCTATGAACGCGACGTGGTGGCGGGGATCAACGTCTCCCATGAGAACACCAGCTTCCTGCCGGGCATCGACCTGGACCCCGGCATCCGCGCCACCGGCAACCTCGCCGACCTGGCGGGCTGCGACCTGGTCCTGGCCGTGGCCCCCGCGCAGCACCTGCGCGGCGCGCTCGCCGCCTTCGCGCCGCATGCGCGGGCAGGCCTGCCGATCCTGCTCTGCGCCAAGGGGGTCGAGCAGGGCTCGCTCAAGCTGATGACGCAGGTGCTGGCCGAGACCATTCCCCAGGCGACGCCCGCCGTGCTCTCGGGACCGAGCTTCGCCCACGATGTCGCCCGCGGCCTGCCGACGGCGGTGACGCTCGCCTGTCCGGACGAGGCGCTGGCCCGCGAGCTGGCCGAGGCCATCGCCACGCCGACCTTCCGGCCCTACTTCGTCACCGACATGATCGGGGCGGAGGCCGGGGGGGCGGTGAAGAACGTGTTGGCCATCGCCTGCGGCATCGTCGAGGGCCGCGGGCTCGGCCGCAGCGCCCATGCCGCCCTGATCACCCGTGGCTTCTCGGAACTCACCCGGCTGGCCGTGGCCCTGGGCGGAGAGGCGGAGACCGTGGCCGGGCTCTGTGGCCTGGGCGACCTGGTGCTCACCTGCTCCAGCCCGCAGTCGCGCAACATGAGCGTCGGCCTGGCGATCGGCCGGGGCCAGACGCTGGGCGAGGCGCTGGAAGGCAAGCTCTCGGTGGCCGAGGGCGTCGCCTCCGCGCCCGCGGTGCGGCAGCTGGCCCGCAAGCTCGGCGTCGATGTCCCGATCTGCGAGGCCACGGCCGCTATCCTGGCCGGCGAGGCCGGCGTGGACGAGGCGATCCGCCGCCTGCTCTCCCGCCCGCTGCGCGAGGAATAGGCGCCGCCTTGACCGGCCCTGGTGACAATCCCGCCCGCCCTGCCCCCGGCGTGAGGCTCTGCGCGCTGGCCGAGATCGCCGATCCGGGCGGCAAGGGGTTCCGCTTCCGCGTGGAGAGCCGCATCTTCGCGGGCTTTATCGTGCGCAAGGGCGAGCTCTTGACCGGCTATGTCGACAGCTGCCCGCACGCCGGCTGGCCGCTGGCCACCTTCGACGACCGCTACCTGACCCGCGACGGGCGCCACATCCTCTGCACCGGCCACGGCGCGCTCTTCACCCTCGATGGCCGCGGCGCGACGCATCCCTGCCTGGGGTTGAGCCTGACGCCGTGGCCGATCGCTGTGCGCGAGGGCGAGGTGTTCACGGCGTAAGGCGCCTTAGATGCTCCCCCACAGGGGGAGCTGTCAGCGAAGACTGACTGAGGGGGTTTCATCCCCGGCGCTTGGGGTATCGTCTGTCGCGGACTCGGCGGCGGAAACCCCCTCCGTCTCGCGGCTGCGCCGCGATCCACCTCCCCCTGCGGGGAGGATCTGGAAGATCAGAGCGCCGGCGCGACCTCGGCGCTGAAAGCCGCCACGTCCTCGATCAGGCCGGCGACGGCGGTCTTCACCAGCTCCTCGCCCTTTTCCGGCGTGGCCTGCCCGGGGTCGGAGCCCATGCGGCCGTCGGGGTAGCGGGCGCGGAAGTCGAGCGCCTCGCGGATCGGGCCGGTCGGGGCGATCTGCGGCGCGTAGTTGGCCGACTTGATGGCGTCGGGATAACCCCACTGGGTAACCGCGATCTCGGACGGGGTGGCGTGGCTGCCGTGGCCGGTGGGGAACTGGCGGTTGGCGAGGCTCAAGACGCCCTTCAGCTCCCACCAGTTCTTCTGCTTGCAGGCGAAACCGCGGTTGCGCTGGCTGTAGGTGGCCTCCGCATAAAGCTCGGAGAAGGCCGCATCGATGGTGGCGACATTGCCGCCGTGACCGTTCAGGAAATAGAGCTTCTCGAAGCCGGCCAGGCCCAGGCTGCGGCACCAGTCGCCGATCGCCGCCATGAAGGTCGAGGGCCGAAGCGCGATGGTGCCCGGGAAACCCAGGTGGTGCTGGGCCATGCCGATGTTGAAGGTGGGCGCGATCAGGAGGTCGGAGGTCTTCTGCGCCTCGTGGGCGATGATTTCAGGACAGAGCCAGTCGGTGCCCAAGAGACCCGTGGGCCCGTGCTGCTCGTTGGAGCCGATGGGGATCACCACCGTCCTGGAGCGCTTCAGATAGTCCTCGATCTCTTGCCAGGTCGAGAGGTGCAGCAGCATGGGCGGGCCTCGGATTCGTGTCTGGTTTCCGGCATAGGCGCTCGCGCGGCGAGCGGCTAGGGCTTCGGGGCCGGCGGGAATTCGATCCTGAGGTCGGTCGCGGGCATGCCCACCAGCTTCCAACCCCCGTCGCGCTTCGCGAATGTGACACGGCACGCGTGGGTGGCGGCGTCGTCGAGACAGACGCGGGTCGAATTTCGCACCTTCAGCATGCCCGCGACCTGGGCCGGCGTGGGCGCGGTGGCCAGCGGCTGGCCGGTGCGCGCGTCCACCAGGTGGAAGGCCTCGGGCGCGATCATCCGGTCGATGGCGAACTCCGAGGGCCCGCCGTCCACCTCGACGCCCTTCAGGCGGGCGAGCTCCTTGACCTGTTCGCGCAGGTCCGAGCGCACTTCCACCCGATTCACACCGGTGTTGAAGGCCGCCCGGTCGCCCCGGCGCACGGCGTCCAGGAAGCCCGCCACGTCCTTCGACGCCTCGGTCTTGGTTCCACCCGTGCAGGCGCACAGGAAGAACGCCAACGCCGACACGACGACCAGGGGAATCCGCATTTGCATGGCGCAGACCATGGCCGCGCCCGACGGTTCGGGCAAGCCTGGCCGGTAAGCTTCCGGGCCGGAGTTGTTGCGCCGAGGCGGCCTCTCCGCATACTCCATTCAGAGAAGTATTCGGGAGTGCTCAGGTGTCCGACAGCGAAGTCTTTCCGGTTCCCGCGGCCTGGGCGAAGAACGCCCTGATGACGGCCGCCGGCTACGAGGCCGCCACAGCCCGCGTCGAGGCCGAACCCGACGCCTATTGGACCGACGTCGCCAGGCGGCTCGACTGGATGACCCCGTTCACTGAGGTGAAGGACGTCTCCTTCGACGCCAAGGATTTCCGGGTGCGCTGGTACGCCGACGGCGTCTTGAACGTCTCGGTCAACTGCATCGACCGCCACCTGCCGGCCCGCGCCGACCAGACGGCGATCATCTGGGAAAGCGACGACGGCTCCATCGGCGACAGGATCACCTACGGCCAGCTGCACTCCGAAGTCTGCCGGATGGCCAACGTGCTGAAGGCCAAGGGGGTCAAGAAGGGCGACCGGGTCACCATCTATCTGCCGATGATCCCGCAGGCGGCCTACGCCATGCTGGCTTGCGCGCGGATCGGGGCGATCCACTCGGTGATCTTCGGAGGCTTCTCCCCGGACTCGATCGCCGGGCGCATCCAGGACTGTGACTCAAGGATCGTGGTCACCGCCGACGAGGGCCTGCGCGGCGGCAAGCCGGTGCCCCTGAAGAGGAACGTCGACGAGGCGCTGGCTTCCTGCCCGGGAGTGACCGACGTGATCGTCGTGCGCCGCACCCGCGCCGAGGTGCCGATGACCGAGGGCCGCGACGTCTTCTATTCGGACATCAAGGCGAGCGTCTCCGACCAGTGCGATCCGGAACCGATGAACGCCGAGGATCCGCTCTTCATCCTCTACACCTCCGGCTCGACCGGGAAGCCCAAGGGGGTGCTGCACACCACCGGCGGCTACCTGACCTGGGCGGCCCACACCCACGAGCTGGTCTTCGACTACCGGCCGGGTGAGGTCTTCTGGTGCACGGCCGACGTGGGCTGGGTCACCGGCCACTCCTACGTGGTCTATGGTCCGCTCGCCAACGCGGCCACCACGGTGATGTTCGAAGGCGTGCCCAACTATCCGACCGCCTCGCGGTTCTGGGAGGTCTGCGACAAGCACAAGGTGGAGATCTTCTACACCGCGCCGACCGCGATCCGCGCGCTGATGCGCGAAGGCGATGAGCCGGTGAAGCGGACCTCGCGCTCGACCATCCGCCTGCTCGGCACGGTGGGGGAGCCGATCAATCCCGAGGCCTGGCTCTGGTACCACCGGGTGGTGGGCGAGGGCCGCTGCCCGATCGTCGACACCTGGTGGCAGACCGAGACCGGCGCCTGCCTGATGAGCCCGCTGCCGGGCGCGACGCCGCTGAAGCCCGGCTCCTGCGCCAAGCCGCTGCCCGGCGTGAAGCCGCAGCTGGTGGACGCCGACGGCACGGTCCTGGAGGGCGCGGTCAGCGGCAACCTGTGCCTGACCGACAGCTGGCCGGGGATGATGCGCACGGTCTATGGCGACCATGAGCGGTTCATCACCACCTATTTCACCACCTACCCCGGCAAGTACTTCACCGGCGACGGCGCCCGGCGCGACGAGGACGGCTACTACTGGATCACCGGCCGGGTGGACGACGTGATCAATGTCTCCGGCCACCGTCTGGGAACCGCCGAGATCGAGAGCGCGCTGGTGAGCCACTCCGCCGTCGCCGAGGCCGCGGTGGTCGGCTATCCGCACGAGATCAAGGGGCAGGGCATCTATTGCTACGTGACGCTGAAGTCCGACGTGGAAGCCTCCCCCGCGCTCGAGCCCGAGCTTCGCAACTGGGTGCGGCGCGAGATCGGGCCCTTCGCCTCGCCCGATGTGATCCAGTTCGCGCCCAGCCTGCCCAAGACCCGGTCGGGCAAGATCATGCGCCGCATCCTGCGCAAGGTGGCAGAGGGCGACATCGGCAATCTGGGCGACACCTCGACGCTCGCCGACCCGGCCGTGGTCGACGACCTGGTGCGCAACCGGGCGGACGACAGCGCACCCGACATCCTGGTCATCGGCGGCCACAAGGTCGGCGCCGACGAGATCGAGCGGGTTCTCGAGGGGCAGGAGAGCGTGCTGGAGGCCGCCATCGTTGGCTTCACGACGCCCGGGGGCGAGGCCGTCTACGCCTATGTGGTGGTGGCCGCCGACGTCAAGGCGACCGACATTCTGGAGGCCGAGCTGAAGGGCGTCGTGCGGCGCGAGGTGGGTCCGGCCGCCTCGCCGCACAGCATCCATTTCGTCTCCGCCCTGCCGCGCACCCACGCGGGACATCTGGCGCGGCGGATCCTGCGCAAGGTGGCGGCCCGGGACGTCGGCAATCTCGGCGATCCAGGCGCGCTGGCGAACCCGGCCGTGCTCGATGAGCTGCTGACGACGCCGGCTGCGACCTGAGCCCGGCTGCGGGAGACCGGCCAGATGCGCGCGTTGCTCCTGATCGCGGTCCTGCTGGCCGGCGCCCCGGCCCGGGCCTCCGACCTGCCGGAGCGGGCGCAGGCCCAGCTGGATCGGGGTCGGCCCTATGTGGAGGTGAAGCCCGACGCCGACGGATCGTCCGGCGTGATCTTCGCGGCCATCGACGTGGCCGCCCCGCAGGGGGTGGTCTGGAGCGTCATGACCGACTGCGACCTGGCGACCAAGATGGTCGCCAATCTGAAGAGTTGCCACGTCCTGGAGCGCGATCCGCAGGGCCGCTGGGACGTCCGCGAGGAGATCAGCCGGATGACCTTCCTGCCCTCGGTGCGCACGGTCTACCGCGAGGATTTCGAGCCCAACCGGCGGATGAGCTTCCACCGCACCGGCGGCGACCTGAAGGTGTTCGAGGGCGAGTGGCGGCTGGAGCCGCACGGCGACCAGGTGCGGGTGACCTATCAGGCGACGGTGGCCGCGCCCTTCTCCGTGCCGGGCTGGGTGGCGCGGATCGCCATGCGCCACGACGTGCCCATGGCGCTGCTGGCGCTGCGCCGCGAGGCCATGGCCAGAGCCCAATGATAGGGCCTCAATGAGCCCCGATCTGCCGGGGCCTCTGCGCGCGGCCCTCGATCGCGCCCTGGACGGCGTGCCGCGCAAGGACCTGGCCGAGCGCGCGGCGCGGACCTCGGAGGCCTATCGGGCCGGCAGGCCCTCATCCGGCGTGATCCGCGACGCGGACGATGCGCTGGCCTATGCCCTGACCCGCCTGCCCGCCACCTATGCCGCCTGCGCCACGGTGCTGGCGAAGGCCGCCGGGATGGCGCCTGACTTCGCGCCGGCGAGCCTGCTCGACGCCGGCGCCGGGACGGGCGCGGCGAGCTGGGCGGCGACGGAGGTGTGGCCCGCCCTGGCGTCGGTCACCTGGCTCGACGCCAGTCCGCCCTTCCTCGCGCTGGCCGCGCAACTCGCCGCCCAGGGCCCGCCGGCTCTGCGGGCCGCCGACGCCCGGCGGGCCGACCTGACCTCGCCCGGGCCCTGGCCGAAGGCCGACCTGGTGGTCGCAAGCTATGCTCTCGCGGAGATCGCGCCCAACAAACAGGCTTCGACCATTGACGAACTGTGGAATGCCTGTGAGGGGATCCTGGTCCTGGTCGAGCCGGGAACTCCGGCCGGCTACCAGCACATCCTCGCGGCCCGAACAGCCCTGATCGCCGTCGGCGGCGCGATCCTCGCGCCCTGCCCGCACGCCGCCGCCTGCCCGCTGATTGGGGACGACTGGTGTCACTTCAGCGTCCGCCTGCCCCGCAGCCGCGACCACCGCCTGGCCAAGGGCGCGGATGTCCCCTTCGAGGATGAGCGGTTCGCCTATCTCGTCGCCGCCCGGCCGGGGGTCGCCGCCGCGGCTCAGCGCCGGCCGCGGGTGCTGGCCCCGCCTCGCACCGCCAAGCCGGGGATCGCGCTGAAGCTCTGCGGCCTGGACGGCCAGGTCGAACAGCGCCTCGTCCCCAAGCGCGACAAGCCGGCCTATGCGGTTGCGCGGCGGCTGGGATGGGGCGACACCCTCTAGCCCGCCATTTCCGGAGTCCCGATCATGCCCAAGAGCCGTGAAATCCATCTCGTGCAGCGCCCGACCGGCGCGCCGACGCCCGACGATTTCGCCATGGTCGAGCGCGAGGTCGGCGATGCGGCGGACGGGCAGGTGCTGGTGCAGAACCTGCTGATGTCGGTGGACCCGGCCATGAGGCCGAGGCTCACCGCCGGTCAGGCCCTGGACGAGGCGATGATGGGCGGGGCGCTTGGGCGAGTGGTCCAGTCCAAGCTCGACGGCTTCGCCGTGGGCGACCTGGTGACCCACCGGCTGGGCTTTCGCGAGTACTTCACCTCGGAGGCCAGGGGCCTGACCAAGCTGACGCCGGACCCCGACCTGCCGCTGACGGTGCACATGCATGCGCTAGGCGGCACCGGCTTCACGGCCTATGGCGGCCTCCTGCACATCGGCCAGCTGAAGGACGGCGAGCAGGTGTTCGTCTCCACCGCCGGCGGGGCCGTGGGCTCGGTCGCCGCCCAGATCGCCAAGCTGAAAGGCTGCTATGTGGTGGGCTCGACGGGCTCCGACGCGAAAGCCGCCTGGCTGCGCGACACCGTCGGCCTGGACGCGGTGATCAACTACAAGACCGTCCCCATCCGTCAGGCGCTGGAAGAGGCCACGCCCAAGGGTCTCGACGTCTATTTCGACAACGTCGGCGGCGACCATCTGGAGGCGGCGCTTCGGCGGATGAACACGCTCGGGCGCGTGCCCGTCTGCGGCTTCATCTCCGGCTACAACTCCGGCCACTCCAACGTCTCGAACCTGTCGAACATCATCTATTCGCGGGTGATGCTCCGGGGCTTCGTGGCGCCGGACTTCATGCATCTCTATCCGGACTTCCTGCGCGACATGGCCGGTTGGCTGAAGGATGGCCGGGTCAAGTACCAGGAGACCATCGTCGACGGCATCGCCGCCGCGCCCGGGGCCCTGATCGGCCTGATGGCCGGCCAGAACGCCGGCAAGATGCTGGTCCGCCTGGCGAGCTGACCCGGCCCCAGGCCAGATGACCAAGCCGTAAGCTTTCCCCGCCGCCGGCCGGTGCTAAGGGTGTGGGCTGCGCATTTCCGGAGCCGCCCATGCCCCGCACCATCCTCGGCGTCCTCGCCATCTCCCTGTCGCTGGCGCTGGCCGCGCCCGTCCTGGCGGCGAGCCCGCATCACGCCAAGGCCAGGCCCGTCGCCGCCAGCAAGGCGCCGCCCAAGGGCGGCCTGGTGCCGCCCATCGTCTACAAGCAACGCAAGCTGGCCAACGGGCTGCAGATCTACACCTCGCTCGACCGCTCGACGCCGAACGTCACCGTGCAGGTCTGGTACGGCGTGGGGTCGAAGGACGATCCGGCCGGCCGCTCCGGCTTCGCGCACCTCTTCGAACACATGATGTTCAAGGCCACCCGCGACCTGCCGGCCGAGAGCTTCGACCGCCTGACCGAGGACGTGGGCGGCCTCAACAACGCGTCGACCTTCGACGACTTCACCAACTACTACGAGGTGGTGCCGGCCAACCATCTGCAGCGGCTGATCTGGGCCGAGGGCGAGCGGATGGGCTCGCTGGTCATCGACGACGCCAACTTCAAGTCCGAGCGCGACGTGGTGAAGGAGGAGCTGCGTCAGCGGGTGCTGGCCTCGCCCTACGGGCGGCTGTTCAGCCTCTACCTGCCGCGGGCGACCTACCAGACCCACCCCTATCACCGGCCGGGCATCGGCTCGATCGAGGAGCTGGACGCCGCCACCATCAACGATGTGCGCGCCTTCCACGAAGCCTACTACCGCCCCGACAACGCCGCCCTGATCGTGGTCGGCAACTTCGACGAGAAGCAGCTCGCGGCCTGGATCGACAAGTACCTGGCCCCCCTGAAGGACCCCGCTCAGGCGATCAAGCGGGTGACCGCGGTCGAGCCCAAGCGCACCCATGCCGGGGTCTATGAGGGCTATGGCCCCAATGTGCCGCTGCCGGCGGTGGCGATCACCTGGCTGGGCGCCAAGGCCTCGGACCCCGACGCGCCGGCCCTGAAGATGCTCGATGCGATCCTGTCGGCCGGCAAGTCGTCGCGCCTCTACGACAGCCTGGTCTACGAGAAACAGATCGCCGCGGAGATCAATTCCAACGCCGACCTGCCGGCCCAGCCGGGCAACTTCATGGTCAGCGCGATCATGGCCAGTGGCCACACCCTGGCCGAGGGCGAGGCCGCGCTGCTCGCCGAGGTGAAACGCCTGCGCGACGCCCCGCCCAGCGCCGCCGAGCTGGCCGCGGCCAAGAACCAGCTGATCGCCGGCAAGCTGCGCGAGCGCGAGACCATCGACGGGCGCGGCTTCGCGCTGGGCTATGCGCTGCGCATCAACGGCGACGCGGCCAAGGCCAACACCGAGCTCGCCGACCTGCAGGCCGTCACCGCCGCCGATGTGCAGCGGGTGGCCAAGAAGTACCTCGACCCGGACCTGCGGATGACCATCCGCTACCGCTCCGAGAGCGAGCGGCCGAACGGCGAGGCCGCGCCCGCCGCGCCGGCCCCGCCGAAATTCGCAACCACCTACACCGGGCCGGTCTTCGCGCTCGCGCCGGAAGGCCAGCGTCAGAAGCCGCCGCCGGTGGCCCCGCCGGTCGCCCCCGTGCTGCCCAAGCCTGCCGAGAAGACCCTCGCCAACGGCCTCAAGGTGATCGTGGCGCGCTCCTCCAGCCTGCCGCTGGTGAGCGCGGATCTCACGGTCAAGACCGGCGGCTGGGCCGACCCGCAGGGGCTCGCCGGCGCGGCCGGCATGACCGCCGACATGCTGACCGAGGGCACCAAAACCCGCTCGGCCCGTGTCATCGCCCAGCAGACCGAAGCTCTCGGCGCCACCCTGGAGTCCGGCGCCAGCCTGGAGGCGAGCTCGGTCACGCTCAACGTCATGCCCGACAAGCTGGACACCGCCATGGCGATCATGGCCGACGTGGTCCGCAACCCGGCTTTTTCGCCTGAGGAGCTGGAACGCCAGCGCGCCCAGAGCCTCGACGGCCTCAGGGTCGCCTACCAGTCGCCGGGCCAGATCTCGGCCTATGCCGCGGCCCCCGTGGTGTTCGCCGGCACCGCGTTTGGCCACGTGGCCACCGGCACGCCCGCCTCGCTCGCCAAGCTGAAGCCCGCCGACCTGGCGGCTGTGCACACAGCCTGGTTCAGACCCGACAACGCCATCCTGGTGCTGACCGGCGACATCACCGCCGACCAGGGCTTCGCGCTCGCGGAAAGGGCCTTCGGCGGCTGGGCCAGGCCCTCGACGCCGATGCCCGCGGCCCCGGCCATCGTTCCGCGGGCCGCGCCCCGGGCCATCGCCATCGACCTGCCCGGCACCGGCCAGGCGGCGGTGAACCTCGCCAAGTCCGGCATCGCGCGCAGCGACCCGGATTACTATTCGGGCCTGGTGGCCAATGCGGTGCTGGGCGGCGGCTATTCCGCCAAGCTCAACCTGGAGATCCGGGTCAAGCGCGGCCTCTCCTACGGCGCCTCCTCGAACCTGGCGGCCAACCGCTCGACCGGCTCGTTCCGCGCCGCGGCCCAGACCAAGAACGAGACCGCCGTCCAGGTGATGGACCTGATCGTCGAGCAGATGACGACGCTTGCGACCACGCCCGCGACAGCCGACGACCTCACCGCGCGCAAGTCGGACCTCGTGGGCGGCTACGGCCGGCGCCTGGCGACCGCCAACGGCCTGGCCGGCATCCTGGGCGCCCTCGCCCTCTATGACGTGCCCCTGGACGAGATCACCCGCTACACGACCCGGGTGGAGGCCGTGACACCGGCCCAGGTGCAGGCCTTCGCGGCCCGCGTCATGGACCCGGCCAAGGCCAGCGTGATCATCGCCGGCGACGTGAAGACCTTTGGCGCGGCGCTGAAGGCCAAGCGGCCGGACCTGGAGGTGATCCCGGTCAGCGAGCTCGACCTGGATTCGCCGACCTTGAGGAAGGCGGTCAATTAGGCGGCGTCTGGTCCAGCTCCGCCGCCATCTCGGCAAGCTTGGCGACGGTGTTGAGGTTTCGCGCCGTGCCGGCCCTGGCCGCCGGGATGCGCAGCTTGGAGTTTCCCTGACCGGCCTCGCCGTACCTCACATAGATTTCGCGCGCGCCGAGCGCGATCGCCTCGTCAGCGGCGCGTCCGACCGCCTTATCGGCCGCATCCTTCGGCGGGGCGTCATCGAGAAAGATCGCCACGGTGCGGTTGGCCGGCGCGCCCGCGAACGGATTGGCGCCCAGCACCTGAGCCATCTCCGCGGCCGTGCGCACGCAGACGCCGACCGGCTTGCCGGCGTAGTCGGCGAGGCGGGCCTCCAGCCCGGCCTTCACCCTGGTCTCGGACAGGTCGGACGCAAACACCACGTTGCCGCTGGCGATGTAGGTGCGGACGCGGGCGAAGCCGGCCCCTTCGCACAGGGCCTTCAGATCGGTCATCGGCAGCTTGCCCGTGCCGCCGACATTGACGGCGCGAAGCAGGGCTATGTAGGCCGTCATCAGCCGGCTCCGGTCTCCACGCGGGTGGTCCAGCGGCGAAGGTCGCGCTCGCGGCCCATCAGCGCCAGCCCCGAGGCGATGGATTCCAGCTCCGCGCCGGTCTCGATCTTGGCCGTATCGAAGCGGCGGTGGAAGATGGCGCGGACCGCCGGCACCAGGGACGAGCCGCCGGTCAGGAACACCCGGTCGACGCCGTCGGGCGTCAGGTTGGCGTTGGCCAGCGCCTCGTCCACCGCCGTCTCGATCCTCGCCAGTTCCGGCGCGATCCAGCCCTCGAAGGTTGCCCGGCGCACGCCGCCCTTCAGCGAGATCGAACCCGCCTCGAACTCGAAGAGCGCCGCCTCGTCCGCCGACAGCGCCTCCTTCAGGCGGCTGACCGAGCGGTAGAGCTGGTAGCCGTAGTTCTCGTCCAGCGTCTCCACCAGGCGCGCGATCTTTTCCGGCTCCATGGCCTCGCGGACCAGGCTGCGAATCTCGCGCATGTCGCGGCTGGCGCGCATCAGGGCCAGCTGGTCCCAGCGGGCGAAGGTCGAATAGTAGCGGTTGGGGATCGGCAGCACCTTGCCGAAGCTGGAATAGCTCGACCCCTTGCCGAGCGCCGGGGAGACCAGGTGGTCGATGATCCGGTAGTCGAAGGCGTCGCCCGCCACGCCGACGCCGGAGCGGCCCAGCGGATGGCTGCGGATCTCGCCGGCGTGCCGCTCGAAACGGATGATCGAGAAGTCCGAGGTGCCGCCGCCGAAGTCGCCCACCAGCACCGTGGCGTCATGGTCGAGCTCACGGGCGAAGAAGAAGGCCGCGCCCACCGGCTCATAGGCATAGAGGATCTCGGAAAAGCCCATCCGTTCGAAGGCGGTCTCGTAGCGCGAGAGCGCCAGGGGCTCGCTGGGCGCGGCGCCGGCGAAGGTCACCGGGCGGCCGACGATCACGCGCTGCGGCAGCTCCGCCATGCCGTCCTCGGCATAGGCCCTGAGCTTCAGGAGGAAGGTCGAGAGCAGATCCTCGAACCGGTAGCGGCGGTTCAGCACCGTGGTCTCGCTGAAGCTCTCCGAGGCGGCGAAGCTCTTGAACGACTGGATGAAGCGGGTTTCGGCCGGGTCCTCCACATAGGCGTCGATCGCCCAGGGCCCGGCGGCGATGGAGCGTTCGTTTGGCTTGTCGCCTGCGTGGAAGGAGAGGCACGAGCGGAAGGCGAAGAGCTCCCCTTCCGGCGCGGGAAACTTCACCAGGTGCGCCGGCCCGCTCGCGTCGGCGAGCGCCACGACGGTGTTGGTCGTGCCGAAGTCGATGCCGAGAGAAAGGGCCGAACTCATGTCTCGCTCCGATCGGGAAGGACGACGAGGTCGCCCGCTCCCGACGGCGCGCGACCTAACTCAGAAGGCGAAGCGCCGTCCGCATCAGCTCTCGGTCTCCACGAACTGCCGCTCGTAGGCGCAGACGGTGGCCATCTGCAGGATCTTCGAGACCGAGGCGGAAAGCGGGCAGATCTGCACCGCGTGGTCGAGGCCGAGCAGGATCGGGCCGATGACCGTCGCCCCGCCCAGGGACTGGATCAGCTGGGTGGAGATCGCCGCGGAGTGGACCGCCGGCATGATCAGCACATTGGCCGGGCCGGTGAGGCGCATGAACGGGTAGTTGCCCCGCGCCGCCGGCTCCAGCGCCAGCTCAGGCGGCATCTCGCCCTCGTACTCGAAATCGACGCCGTCGATCTCGTCCAGCAGGGCGACGGCCTCGCGCACCTTGTCCGAGCGCAGGCCCATGGGGTTGCCGAAGGTGGAGTAGCTCATGAAGGCCACCCGCGGCTCATAGCCCAGCACGCGCACGGCGCGGGCCGCCTCGCGGGCGATCTCCACCAGGTCCTCGGCCTCGGGCATTTCGGTGATCGAGGTGTCGGCGATGAACAGGGTCCGGCCCTTGGCCAGCACCACGCTCATGCCGATGATCCGACCGCCAGGCGCCGGGTCGACGACCTGCAGCACCTCCTCCAGCACCTGGTCGAAGGCCCGCGTCACGCCGGTGACCATGCCGTCGGCGTCGCCCATGGCCACCATGGAGGCGCCGAAAGCGTTGCGGTCCTGGTTGATCAGCCGCTGGACGTCGCGGCGCAGGTAGCCGATGCGCTGCAGCCGCTCATAGAGATGGTCCACATAGGCCGAGTTGCGGTGCGAGAGCCGGGCGTTGAGGACCTCCAGCCTGGCCTCGGCGGGGTCGAGACCCACCGCCACCATGTTCTCGTGCACCAGCTCCTCGCGGCCGATCAGTATGGCCGTGCCCAGGCCGGCGTTCTGGAACGCGAAGGCCGCGCGGATCACGCTGGGCTCCTCGCCCTCGGTGAAGACGATCCGCTTCTTCGGCGCCGAGAGCACCGCGCCCTGCAGCTTCTGCAGGAAGGCCGCCGTGGGATCGAGCCGCTGGGCGAGGCTGGCGCGATAGGCGTCCATGTCCTCGATGGGCTTGCGGGCGACGCCGGTGTCCATCGCCGCCTGGGCGATGAAGGGCGGGATGTACCAGATCAGCCGTGGATCGAAGGGCGTCGGGATGATGTACTGCGGGCCGAACTTCAGCTGCACGCCCTGATAGGCCGCGGCGACTTCGTCGGGCACGTCCTCCCGCGCCAGCATCGCCAGCGCATTGGCGCAGGCGATCTTCATTTCCATGTTCACCCGGCGGGCGCGCACATCCAGCGCGCCGCGGAAGATGTAGGGGAAGCCCAGGACGTTGTTGACCTGGTTGGGGTAGTCGCTGCGGCCGGTGGCGACGATGGCGTCGGGCCGAACCGCGTAGACCTCTTCCGGCCGGATTTCCGGATCCGGGTTGGCCATGGCGAAGATCACCGGATTGGGGGCCATCAGCTTGATGTCCTCCTGGGTGATCGCGCCCTTCACGGAGGTGGCGATCAGGACGTCGGCGCCCTTGAGCGCCTCGGCGAGCGTGCGCTTGTCGGTCTCAACGGCGTGGGCCGACTTCCACTGGTTCATCGCCTCGGCGCGGCCCTTGTAGACGACGCCCTTGGTGTCGACCGCGATGCAGTTGTCATGCGGCACCCCCATGGCCTTCAGGAGATCGAGGGTGGCGATGCCGGCGGCGCCGGGGCCGTTCAGCACGACCTTGACGTCCTTCAGCTCGCGCCCGGTCAGGTGGCAGACGTTGATCAGGCCGGCGGCGGAGATGATCGCGGTGCCGTGCTNNCCGTGCTGGTCGTCGTGGAACACCGGGATGTCCATGAGTTCCTGCAGCGCGGCCTCGACGATGAAGCACTCCGGCGACTTGATGTCCTCCAGGTTGATGCCCCCGAAGGTCGGGCCGAGGTTCTTCACCACGGTGATGATTTCGGCCGGATCGGTGGCCGAAATCTCGATGTCGATGGCGTCGACGTCCGCGAAGCGCTTGAAGAGCACGCCCTTGCCCTCCATCACCGGCTTGGCGGCGAGCGGGCCCAGGTTGCCGAGGCCGAGGATCGCAGTGCCGTTGGAGACCACCCCCACCAGGTTGCCCTTGGCGGTGTATTCGTAGACCAGGTCCGGATCCTTCGCGATATCCAGGACCGGCACAGCGACGCCCGGCGAATAGGCCAGGCTCAGGTCGCGCTGGGTCGCCATCGGCTTGGTGGCCGCGATAGCGATCTTTCCCGGCGTCGGGTGCCGGTGGAAGTTGCGGGCTTCCTCGTCGGTAAAGGTGCGTTTCTCGGCGTCGCTCATGGCGGCGGCGGGTCCTTTGGGGCGTCGGGTTGCGATGAGAGGCGAACCTTAGAGACCCCGGCCCGGTGAAACAACCTCGGTCGAGCCACGCAGTTGCGGTGAATGTTGCGGGCAGGGTTGCGGAGTTGGAACAATCCGCCGCCGCACCCGCTATGGCAGGGCTGAGGGGGGCTTTTGAGACGGGAGTCCCATATGCCCAATATCCTTTCCTGCGCGGCGCTCGCCGCGGCCATCGCCATCGCCGGACCGGCGCTCGCGCAATTGCCGGCGCCGGCCACAGCTGTTCCGGCCGCTCCGCAGGCCGCGCCGCCGGCCTCGGTCGTCGCGCCTCTTCCGACCGCGCCTCTCACCGCCGCGCCGGCCCCGGCCGTAACCGCCCCGGCCGCCGCAGCGCCCGCCACCACGACCACGACCACCACGACGACCCCCAAGGCCGCGGCGCGCACGGGCTCCAGTACGGACACCGCCGCCAACGCCGGCGCCAGCACCACCCTGATGAGCGGCATGTCGGTGAAGGACAACACCGGCGCCCTGATCGGCGAAGTGAAGAGCGTGAAGGCCGGCGTCGCCACCATCCAGATGGGGTCCGACACCTTCACGGTCGACTCCAGCAAGCTGGCCGTGGCCAATGGCGCGGCGACGATCAACGCGTCCAAGGATGAACTGAAGAAGATGCTGCCCAAGAAGTAGGACCAGCGAGGGCGCGGGCGGGCCGGAGCCAAGCTCCGCGCCGTCCGCGCCGCCGGTGAACAACCGGCTTGACTCATCCGTTAGTCGAGACTTACGGTAAGTCATGACTAACGCTCTTACCTTCGCCGCCCTGGCCGATCCGACCCGTCGCGAGGTGTTCGAACGCCTCGCGCGCGGGCCTTTGGCCGTGGGCGATCTGGCGCAGGGCATGCCGGTCAGCCGGCCGGCGGTTTCCCAGCATCTCAAGATCCTCAAGCAGGCCGGACTGGTAATCGACGAAGCCATGGGTACCCGCCGGATCTATCGGGCGGATCGCGACGGCCTGGCTGTTCTGCGTGCCTGGCTGGACGGTTTTCGGGATAACGCCCTGGATGCTTATCAGGCCGAAATTCAGCGCCAGATGGACGAACGGAAAAACACTTAGGCATCGACTGGGGCCTCGATCTCGCCGTTGTGCCGCGAGCAGGCGCGTCACCCTCAAGACCAATTCGCGTTCGCGTCGGGGAGAGCGATGAGTTGAGTCGGCTATGACATTTCCGCAACTGTCACGCTGAATTATTTGTAAAACAAAAAAACTTGAAAAGTGTGGCTTTGGTGCATAGGTTGGCTTTGGAAGACAGCTTGGTCCGGTAGGCTCTGCCCCCCCGCTCGCACGCTGGACCCTGTTTTCCACGGGTGCCGGTTTATCCCCTCCAGGCATCCTGCGCGTAACGGCGCTTTTAACGCCCGGCTGATCCCCAGCCGGGCGTTTTTTTTATAGCCGCTCGCTTGTGCTCGCGGCGTTCGTCGCTCGA
>PLEH01000076.1 GCA_003136395.1 Phenylobacterium sp. | reverse complement strand
GCGGCCAGATAGGCGGCGTAGAACGGCTCATCGACCACGGCGCAGTCGCCGCGGTTTTCGAACGCGCGCATCATCGCGGTCGAGATGTTGCGAGGCCCCGACCACATGGCGATCCGCACGGTCATTTGGCCGCGCCCCCTTGCCCGGCGCCCCCTTGCCCGGCATCCGCGTCCTTCAGCGCCTCGTAGAGCGCTCTCAGCCTGCTGGTCACCGGCCCCGGCAGGGCGGCCGGCAGGACGTGGCCGTCCACCTCGCGAACCGGCGTCAGCCCGCCGAAGGTGCCGGTGACGAAGGCCTCGTCGGCGGCGCGCAGCTCGGCCGGCGGAAAATGCCCGAGCTCCAGGGGAATCCCATTCGCCTTGCAGAGCGCGATGACATTGGCCCGCGTCACTCCGTTGAAACAGAACTGTCCGGAGGAGGTCCACACCGTCCCCTCGCGCACCCAGAAGAGGTTGGTGGCGTTGCAGCTGGAGACGTGGCCGCCCGGGTCCAGCATCACCGCCTCGTCCGCCCCGGCCTTGATCGCTTCCAGGAGCGCGGTGATCAGGTTGAGCCGGCTGTGCGAATTCAGCCGCATGTCGAACATTTCCGCCGGCGTGCAGCGGATCGAGCTGGTGAACAGCGACAGCCCGCGGGTGGCGATCGCCGGCGACGGTGTCTTGTACTCCGCGGTGATCACGATGGTGGGCTTGCCCAGCCAGTTGCGCGGGTCCTGGTTGGCGGCGGCCTTTTCGCCCCGGGTCACCATCAGCCGCAGGTGCGCGCCGTGCTCCATCCGGTTGGCGGCGAGCGTTCGTTCAAGCTCCGCCGTCAGCGCCTCGCGGCTGAGGCCGATGTCGGTTTCGATCTTCTCCAGGCCCGCGTAGAGCCGGTCGAGGTGGGTCTCCAGGAACAGCAGGCGGCCCTTGTGGAGCCGCAGGCCCTCCCAGACGCCGTCGCCCAGCACGAAGCCGGCGTCGAACACCGAGACCTTCGCCTCGGCTCGCGGCACGAGCGCCCCATTCACATAGATCCGCAGGTCCGCATTGCGCGGATCGACGGCGAAATCCTGACTTCCGGCCATGGGGGAGTTCTAGGGGGGAGGATCGACAGAAACCATCCCCTCTCAGCTCGTCATCCCCCGGCTTGTCCGGGGGACCCATGAACTCCGAAGGGGCGGGCGCGCACGGCGGCGCCGCGCTCATTTTTCAAGTGTGGAGATCATGGGTGGCCCGGACAAGCCGGGCCATGACGACTAAAGGGAAGGCGATCGAACGGAGGGCTTGCATCATGACCAATCAGATCGGCGGATCGACAGCGGCGACCGAACTGGCGGCCCTCGCCCCCTGGCCAAGTCCCGCCCCCGCCATCACCGCGGCCGAGCGGGCCGAGCGCATGGCCCGCGCCCAGGCCTTGATGGACGAAATCGGCGTCGAAGCCCTGATCGTCGGCGCCGGCCCGTCTCTGCGCTACTTCGCCGGCGTCGGTTGGAACGCCACGGAACGGCTGGTGGCGATGATCCTGCCGCGCATGGGCGGCCCCACCATGATCTGCCCGCGGTTCGAACTGGGCTCTCTGGAGGCCTCGCTCGGGATCGAGGCGCAGATCGTCCTCTGGGAAGAGCACGAGAGCCCCTATCAGCTGGCCGCCCGGGTCCTGAACGGCCTCGGCGCCAAGAGCCTCGCTATCGATCCCGCCCTGCCGTTCTTCGCCTATGACGGCCTGCGCCTCGCCGCGCCCGGCGTCGCCATGGCCAACGGCGCGCCGATCATCGACGGCTGCCGGATGATCAAGTCGCCGGCCGAGCTGGCCCTGATGAGCCAGGCCAAGGCCACGACGCTCGAGGTCCACCGCCGCGCCGCCCGGATCCTCAAGTCCGGGATCACGACCACCGCCGTCCGCCGCTTCATCGACCAGGCCCACCGCGCGCTCGGGGCCGACGACGGCTCGTCCTTCTGCGCGGTGCAGTTTGGCGTCGCCAGCGCCTACCCGCACGGCCTGCCCGGCGAGCAGAAGCTTGAGCCCGGCGACATTGTGCTCATCGACACCGGCTGCAGGGTGCAGGGCTACAACTCCGACATCACCCGCACCTACGTCTTCGGGACCCCGTCGGCGGAACAGCGCCGGGTCTGGGACACCGAGAAGAAGGCTCAGGCCGCCGCCTTCGCCGCGGTGAAACCGGGCGTCCCCTGCGAGGAGATCGACGCGGTCGCACGCCGCGTGCTGGAGGCCGCCGGCTTCGGCCCGGACTATGCGCTGCCTGGCCTGCCGCACCGCACCGGCCACGGCATCGGGCTTTCGATCCACGAGGCCCCCTACCTGGTGCGCGGCGACAAGACCCCGCTGCAGTCCGGAATGTGCTTCTCCAACGAGCCGATGATCGTCCTGCCGGAGACCTTCGGCGTCCGCCTGGAAGACCATTTCTACATCACGGAAACCGGCGCCGCCTGGTTCACCGAACCCCAGCCCAGCCTGGACGAGCCGTTCGCGCCGAAGAATTAGTCCACGAACCACGCGAACCCCACGAACGGACCTGTTCCTGAGAGGTCCGCGCAGCGGGCGTCTTCCAATCTGGAACCGTGGAAAAGACTGAGCCTCCGCTGTCGCGGAGTCTCGCAAGCGAACCCGTTCGTGTGGTTCGTGGACGGCCTTAAGCCGCCGCCCAGGCGCGCGGGTCGAGCGCGTCGGGATCGTCCAGCGCCATCTCGTCCCAGTCGAGGTCCGGCGGCGGGCTCATGGCGGCGGCGACCACGGCGGACATTTCCGCGGCCGAGGCCACGCCTACCAGCACGCAGGAGGCTTCCGGACGCGACAAGGCAAAACCCAGGGCCGCCTGCAGCGGGTCGGAGCGGCCCTCGGCGATCAGGCGGCGCGCGCGGCTGATCCGGCCGGCGGCGGCCTTCAGATGGTTCGGCGCCCGGTCGGGCGGCAGGAACAGCAGGCCGTTCAGGAAGATCGAGCGCAGGTGGATCTCGATGCCCATGCCGGCCAGTTCGGAGAGCGTGCCGTCGATCAGCATCCGCTGGTCGAGCAGCGAGGCCGGCGCCTGCACCAGGTCCGGCTTGAACCGCTTGGCGAGACCCACCGGATCGTCCGACGCATAGACCGAGACGCCGATCTGCCGGCACAGGCCCTCGTCGCGCAGCTTGCGCAGGCGGTCCCAGAGCTCGGGGCCATGGGCGCTGAAGAGGTCGGTGGCCGACGGCGCCAGGATCGCATCGACCGAGGAAACGCCCAGCCGGGCGAGCTGGCCGCGGGTTTCGGCCTCCACCAAATCGGCCCCGCGGTCGGGGCGCACGGTGGTGACGGTCAGGCGGAAGGGCTGGGGCTTCGGCAGCACCTGGCCCAGCGTGATCTCGGCGGAATTGGGATGGCGGCCGACCTCAAGGACGCCCACGCCGGAGCGGGCGGCGATCGCGAGGATCTCGCGGGCTTCGGCGTCGCGCGGACGCCCACGGGCGCCGGCCTGCTGGTCGAGGCCGAATTGTCCGGAGCCGAGGCCCAGCTTGTTGATCGGGGACGTCATGTGGGCGGGGAGACTCGAGGGACCACTTCCAATGAGGCGGCATCATGCGGCTAAGATGCCTAAGAAGGCGTATCCAGGACCTTTCTACGGAGTAAATATTGCCAGACCGCGAACCCCTCCCCGAATGGCCGCTGTTCGGCATGACCGGCGACGTCCGGCCCACCCTGCGCCAGGTGCGCGAGGCGGGCCTGGCCTGCACCCTGGCGACCCTGATCGCCGTGGAGGGCGGCGGGCCCCGGCCCGTGGGGACCCAGATGGTATTCGCCCACAGGACTGAAAATAACGGTGGATATGTCGCCGGCTACTTCTCTGGCGGCTGCGTGGAAAGCGACGTGGCCGATCACGCCTACGCCTGCCTGGCCGACGGCGACCCGCGCACCCTCGTCTATGGCGAGGGCAGCCCCTGGCCGGACATCCAGCTTCTCTGCGGCGCGCGGATCGAGATCTTCCTGGAGCGGGTGGCCCCCGACGACGCGGCGCTCGCCGAACTCCTCGCCGCCCACGCCGAACGCCGAGCGGTGGTCTGGGTCAGCGACGGCGTGACCCGCGAATGCGCCCCTGAGCTCTCGCCCTGGCCGGAAGCCCAGGTGGTGCGGCGCCACGAGCCGACGCCGCGCCTGATCGTGGTCGGCGGCGATCCCACCGCGCTCGCCATCGCCCAGCTGGGCGCCCAATCGGAGTTCGAGACCACCCTCGTCCGTCCCAAGGGCCCCACCGCCGGCCCGCCGATCGCCGGCGTCGCCTATAGCCGCGCGGAGCCGACAGAGGCCTTCGCCGCCATCGGCGTCGACCCCTGGACCGCCATCGCCATCGCCACCCACGACCTGGAGACCGACCGCGCCGCCCTGCGCGCCGCCCTGCCGTCGGCGGCGAGTTACGTGGGTCTGTTGGGCGCGCGCCGCCGGATCGCCGATCGTCTGTCGCCGCTCCGCGCCGAAGGCGCGCCCGAGCATCTTTTCGAAAAGCTGCACGCCCCCATCGGCCTCGACATCGGCGGCAAGGCCCCCTGGGAGGTCGCCGTCTCGGTGATCGGCGAGATCATGGCGCTGAACTATGCGCGGGAGAGCGGCAGCACCTCGACGACGGTCCCGGCCGGGGCGGCCGGGGCGCCGGCCAGCCGCCGCATCAGCGCATCGGACGCCGCGAAGACGCTGACCAGCGAAGAATCCTGATCGCGGTAGGGCGTGACCGTCACGGAGCCCTCGGCATGGCTGAGCTTCGCGCGCATCCAGTGCTCGCGGGGCCCGTTGGCCGGCAGGTCCCGGGCCAGCCGGGCGGTGATTGTCACCGGCTCGCTCGGCGCGCCCTGGTAGGCGGCCAGGATGGGCCTCAGGAACATCTCCGCGCAGACGAAGGCCGAGGCGGGATTGCCGGGCAGACCCAACATCCGCCGGCCGTCCCCCAGCACCCCGAAGAAGGTGGGCTTGCCCGGCCGCACGCTGACGCTCTCGACCTTCAGCTCCAGTCCCAAGGCCTGGCCCGCGGCCCGCACCAGGTCGTGGTCGCCCACCGAGGCGCCGCCCACCGTCACCACCAGATCGCCGTCCGCGCTCCGCAGGGCCTCGATCACCGCCTCCAGCGTATCGCGCACCGGCCGCGTACGGACGGCCGCCCCGCCCCAGCTCTCGACCATCGCCGCCAGCGCCGGGACCCCGGAATCGTAGATCTGGAACCGCCCCGGCGTGGTCGGCGCCTCGACGATCTCCTCGCCGGTCGAGATGAGCGCCACCCGGGGCTTGCGGGAGACCGAAACCTTCGCGCGGCCCGCCGAGGCCGCCAGCGACAGCCGCCACGGGTCGATCCGCTGGCTCCGCACCAGCAGCATCTCGCCTGCCCTGAAGTCCCCGCCTGCCGGCCGGACGTGGTGGAGGGCGTCCACCTGCGGCGCGCGGACCTGGTCCCCGTCGCGCTCGGCGTCCTCCTGGATGACGATGGCGTCGCAGCCTTCCGGCAGGGCCGCGCCGGTGAAGATCCGCACCGCCTCGCCCGGGCCGACCTGGCCTTCATAGCCATGCCCCGCCGCGCTCTCGCCCACGATTCTCAGGACCCCTGGCGTATCGGCCCCGCGCACCGCCCAGCCGTCCATGGCCGAGGCCGCGAACGGCGGCTGGTCGCGCACCGCGGCGACATCCTCGGCCAGGACCCGGCCGATGGACTGCGCCAAAGGAACGGTCTCGGCCGGCAAGGCGGCGATCTCCGCCAGCATCCGGGCGCGGGCGTCATCCACCGCGAGAAGCTTCATCAATCTACTCCGCTCATCCCCGCGAAAGCGGGGACCCAGGCTTTTTCGTTGCGGCGCGTGCGAAGGCAAGACCGTAGGTCGGCCTGACCCAGAAACTCAAAGACAGCTGGGTCCCCGCTTTCGCGGGGATGAGCGGGATTAGGGAGCCGTCCAGTCCCCGCTTTTCCCGCCGGCTTTGCTCACCAGCCGCACCGCCTCGATGACCATGCCCTTCTCGGCGGCCTTCAGCATGTCGTAGAGCGTCAGGCAGGCCACCGAGACCGCCGTCAGGGCCTCCATCTCGACCCCCGTCGGCCCGGCAGTCTTGACCCGCGCCGTGACGGCCAGGCCTCCATCCGCCGCCTCGACCTTCACCTCGACGTTCGAGAGCGTGAGCGGATGGCACATGGGGATCAGGTCGGACGTCCGCTTGGCCGCCATCACGCCGGCGATCTCGGCCACGGCGCGGACGTCGCCCTTCTTCCCCGCGCCGGACACGGCCAGGGCCAGCGTCGCCGGGCTCATCCGCACGAAGCCTTCCGCCACCGCTTCGCGGACCGTGGACGCCTTGTCGGAGACGTCGACCATGCGGGCGCGGCCGTCCTCGCCGATGTGGGTGAGCTTGCTCAAGTTTCCAGCAACCGGGGCATCAACTCGACCATGTTGCAGGGGCCGTGGCGGCTGTCGAGCTGGGGGGAGATCACCTTGTCCCAGCCGTCCTTCACCGCCCCGTTCGATCCCGGCAGGCAGAAGACGAACACGCCCTTCACGATCCCCGCCGTGGCCCGGCTCTGCAGGGTCGAGAGCCCCACCGAGGCGTAGCTCACCATGTGGAAGACGACCGAAAACCCGTCGAGCTTCTTGTCGAACAGGGGCTCGACCGCCTCCGGCGTCACGTCGCGCCCGGTGATGCCGGTGCCGCCGGTGGTGATGATCGCCTCGACGAAGCCGGAGGCTGCCCAGCCCTCGATCTTCGCGCGGATCTCGACGACGGTGTCCCTGCAGATCGCCTTGTCCACCAACTCATGGCCCGCCGCCTTCACCCGCTCGGCCAGCAGGTGGCCGGAGGTGTCACTCTCCTCGTCGCGGGTGTCGGAAATGGTCAGGACCGCGATCCGCACGGGCTTGATGGCCTGCTTCTCATCGATCCGGCCGCCGGGGGTGAGCGCGTTCATCTGGAGGTCTCCTATTCCCACCGCTTGAGGTCGGCGTGGTCCTCGGCCCGCGGCTCGACCCAGCGGGCGCCGTCGGGACCGTGCTCCTTCTTCCAGAAGGGCGCCTTGGACTTCAAATAGTCCATCAGGAAGTCGCAGGCCTCGAAGGCCGCGCGGCGATGGCGCGCCGCGGTGGCCACGAACACTACCGGCTCGCCGGGCGCGATCTTCCCCACCCGGTGCAGGATCGCGAAATCGTCGAGGCCGAAGCGCGCCTTGGCCTTGTCGGCGGTCTTGCCGATCTCAGCCTCGGTGAATCCGGGGTAGGCCTCCAGCTCCAGGGCCACCGTCGCCCCGGCCTCAGCCCGGGCGATGCCGGTGAAGGTGGCGACCGCGCCCGTCTCCGCGCGGCCCTTGCTGAACTCGGTCAAGAGCGCGCCCGGATCGAAGGGCTCGAAGGTCAGCCGGACGCTCATCCGCCGCGCGCCCTAACCGCCGCTCATGGGCGGCAGGAAGGCCACCTCGGTGGCTGAGTTCAGGGGGGCGTCGCCGCGCACGATCACCTGGTCCAGCGCCACCTGCACGCCTGGGCCGGCCAGCGCCTCGCCGAGGCTCTCGTCTTCCTCGGCAAGCTTGACCCTCAGGACGGACAGAAACGGGCTGTCGATCTGCCGGTCGCGCCAGCCGGCCAGGTCGCTCAACCGGCCGAACAGCAGCACCCGCGCCACCGCCTAGTGTCCCGATTCCGAAGTTCGCACGCGCTTGCGGCAGGCTCCGACGAACTTCGGAATCGATGAGGACACTAGCAAGCTCCTATTTCTAGTGTGCTTCTTAGCTCTGAAGTTCGCGAGGCGCTTCATCCAACTATCGGGCGAACTTCAGATCCAGCACACTAGCCTCCCGTGGTCGACATGTGCCGGGCGACCGCCGGGGCCGAGGCGCGCGCGATGTGGAAGTCGTGGCCCTTGGGCTTGGCGTCGACGGCGTTGCGGATGGCCGCGATCAGGCCCGCGTCATCGGCCCCGCCGCGGATCACCGCGCGCAGGTCCGCCGCGTCCTCCTGCCCAAGGCAGGTGTGCAGGGTGCCCGTGCAGGTCAGCCGCACCCGGTTGCAGGCCTCGCAGAAATTGTGGCTAAGCGGAGTGATGAAGCCGAGGCGCCCACCGGTCTCCGCCACCTCCACATAGCGCGCCGGCCCGCCGGTGGTGACGGCCAGGTCCTTCAGCGTCCAGAAGCTCTCCAGCTCGGCGCGCAAGGCCGTCAGCGACAGGTACTGGTCCGTCCGGTCGGCCTCGACCTCGCCCATGGGCATGGTCTCGATCAGCGTCATGTCGAGCCCGCGCCCGTGCGCCCAGCGGATCAGGTCAGGGATCTCCGCGGCATTGTCGTCCTTCAGCGCCACGGCGTTGATCTTGACCAGCAGGCCCGCCGCCTGGGCCGCGTCGATGCCGCCGATCACCTTGGCGAGGTCTCCGCCCCGGGTCAGCGTCTTGAAGAGGTCGGGCTTCAGCGTGTCCAGCGACACATTGATCCGTTTCACGCCCACATCGGCGAGCTGCCCGGCGAACCGGTCGAGCTGGGTGCCGTTGGTCGTGAGCGTGATCTCCTCCAGCGCGCCGGACTCCAGGTGCCGGCCAAGGTTCTGGAACAGGCCCATCACCCCCTTGCGCACCAGGGGCTCGCCGCCGGTGATCCTGAGCTTCCGGGTTCCCAGCCCCACGAAGGCCGTGGCGATCCGGTCGAGCTCCTCCAGCGTCAGCACCTCGGCCTTCGGCAGGAAGACCATGTGCTCGCTCATGCAATAGACGCAGCGCAGGTCACAGCGGTCGGTGACCGAGACGCGCAAATAGGTCACCGTCCGGCCGAAGCTGTCGGTCAGGGCTCGCGAGCCTTGCGGCGAAGGGGCGTCATAGGGCGTCATGCGGCCCTGAACATAGAGAGGAACAGGCCTTGGCGACAGGCCCAGCCTTCGAAGCGGTTGTTTTGGCCGCAGGATCGGGCAGCCGGTTCGGCGGCGGCAAGCTCACGGCCGCCTGGGACGCGGGCGTCCTGCTGGAAGGCGCGCTGGCCGCCGCCTTCGCCGCGCCTGCGCGCAGCGTCACCGTGGTGATCGGCGCCGACGCCGACGCCGTGGCCGCCGCGGCCCGCGGTTTCGACCCCCGTGCGCTGATCGTCCACGCCGCCGATCATGCCGAGGGGATGGGCGCGTCCCTGCGCGCCGGCATCGCCAGCCTGCCCGCCGATGCGGCCGGCGCCTTCGTCTTCCTGGGCGACATGCCCCGCGCGCCGCACAGCGTACTCCAGCCGATGGCCGACGCGGTCGCCGCCGGGGCCGCAGCCGCCGCCCCGGTCTGGCAGGGTCGCCGCGGCAATCCGGTCCTGCTCGGCCGCGAACTCTTCCCGCAGCTCCTGGCGCTGACCGGCGACGCCGGCGCCCGCGGCGTGCTGCAGGGGCTCGGCCCGCGGCTGGCCCTGGTGGAAAGCCCCGACGACGGGGTGCTGTTCGACGTGGACGTGCCTGCTGATCTCAACAAATAACCCGCTCATCCCGGATGAGCGGAACAGGGTCAGGCCTGAGCCCGCGCGTGGGCCGCCAGCGCCAGGTCGTCCGCGTGCACCAGCGGCCCTGAGGTGTAGCCCAGCACGGGTTCGATGGCCGCGCTCTTCAGTCCACAGATCTTCTGCGCGTCCTCGGCCTCGTACCTCACCAGGCCGCGGGCGATCTCGTGGCCGGCCTCGTCGCGGATCACCACCGCGTCGCCCTTGTCGAAGCGGCCCTCGGTGTGGCGCACGCCCGCGGCCAGCAGGCTCTTGCCCCGCCGCACGGCCGCCGCCGCGCCTTCGTCCACCACCAGGGCCCCAGCCGGCGCCAGGGAGCCGGCGATCCAGCTCTTGTAGGCGGCCGCCGGCGTGGTCGAGGCCTCGATCACCGTCGCCCGCTCCCCGTCCTCCACCGCCTGCAGCGGCGCCGGGCGTGACCCGAGCGTGATCACCGTCGTGCAGCCCGCGGCCGCGGCGATCCGCGCCGCCGCCAGCTTGGTGGCCATGCCGCCGGTCCCGACGCCCGCGCCCGCATTGGCGCCTCCGGCCATGGCCTCGATCTCAGGCGTCAGGCGCGTCACCCGCGCCAGATGCTCCGCGGACGGATCATGCCTGGGATCGGCGGTGTAGAGCCCGTCCACGTCCGACAGCAGCACCAACACGTCGGCGCCGATCATCTGAGCCACGCGGGCGGCCAGCCGGTCGTTGTCGCCGTAGCGGATCTCCTCGGTGACCACCGTGTCGTTCTCGTTGACCACCGGCGCCACGCCCAGCGCCAGCAGGGTCTCCATGGTCGCCCGCGCATTCAGCCAGCGCCGGCGCACCTCGGTGTCGTCGCGGGTGAGCAGGATCTGGGCGGCATGGATGCCGAAGGGCTCCAGCGCCTCTTCCCAGGCCCGCATCAGGGCCGATTGGCCGGCGGCCGCGGCGGCCTGTTTCTCCGGGAGGGTCAGCGCCCGCTTCGGCAGGGACAGCCTGCGCCGGCCCAGCGCGCCGGCGCCGGACGAGACGATCAGCACCTGCTGGCCGCGCGCGCGCATCCGCGCCACGTCGGCGCAGAAGGCGGCGAGCCAGGCGCGGTCGGCGCCCTGCGGCCCCACCAGGAGCGCCGAGCCCACCTTGACCACGATCCGCTTCGCCGTCGCGAGCCCGGTCACGGCGCCCAGTCCTCGGGCGCCAGGCCGCTGGCCTCCAGCGCGTCGGCCGCCTCTTCGCTCTTGCGCTTTCGCACCAGCGCATAGGCTTCGCGGAGCAGTTCCGTCACCCCCTCGCCGGAGACGCCGGAGACCTGCCACACCTTCTCGCCGGAGGCCTTGGCCAGCGCCTTGGCCTTGGCCTTGCGCGCCGCCGCATCGAGCGCGTCCACCTTCGACAGCACCAGGAATTCGGTCTTGTCGCCGAGCTCGTCGCCATAGGCTTCCAGCTCGTGGCGCACGGTCTTCCAGGCTCCCACCACGTCGTCCTGCGTGCCGTCCACCAGGTGGATCAGGCTCGCCGTCCGCTCCACGTGGCCCAGGAACCGCACCCCCAGGCCCGCGCCCTCGGATGCGCCCTCGATCAGCCCCGGGATGTCGGCCAGGATGAAGCGTTCCCCCACCGACAGGTCGACCATGCCGAGGTTGGGCGCCAGCGTCGTGAACGGATAGTCGGCGATCTTCGGCTTGGCCGCGCTCGCCGCCGCCAGGAAGGTCGACTTGCCGGCATTGGGCAGGCCCACCAGCCCCACGTCGGCGATCAGCTTCAGGCGCAGCCAGATCCACTGCTCCTGGCCTTCCTGGCCGGGGTTGGCGTGGGTCGGCGCCTGGTTCACCGAGCTCTTGAAATAGGCGTTGCCGAAGCCGCCGTTGCCGCCCTTCAAGAGGCGCACCCGCTTGCCGGCTGCGTCCATGTCGAGCAGCAGGGTTTCCTTGTCCTCGGCGAACACCTGGGTGCCCACCGGCACCTTCAGGGTCGCGTCCGCGCCATTGTGGCCGTGGCGGTTGCGCCCCATGCCGTGTACCCCGGTCTCGGCCTTGAAGTGCTGGTGGTAGCGGAAGTCGATGAGGGTGTTCAGCCCCTCCACCGCCTCGATCCAGACGTCGCCGCCGCGTCCGCCGTCGCCGCCGTCCGGGCCGCCGTACTCGATGTACTTCTCGCGCCGGAACGACACGGCCCCGCCGCCCCCGTTGCCGGAGCGGATGAAGATCTTGCACTCGTCCAAAAACTTCATTGGGGGAGGAATTTCATGGCGTTACACGGGCCCGGGAAAAGCGGGCCTTGGCCAGCATGACGATGAGAGTGGCCGCCGCCGACTTGGCGATGGCCCCGAAGAAGAACGGCTGCACCCCGCCCGCGAACGCCTTGGCCGCCCCCACATGCCAGGCGAGCCAGGCCCAGCCCAGGGTCAGCACCAGGGCGTGGCCGGCCAGGAAGAGCGCGAAGAGGTCGCCCCCCTTGCACCGGGGCGCCAGCCAGGCGGCCAGCGGTCCCACCAGAACGAACGCCAGCAGGAAGCCCGCCGTCGGCCCGGTGAAGGGCTCGATCCCGCCCGCGAACCCGGCCAGCACCGGCAGGCCGATCGTCGCCGACAGCAGCCAGACCACGATGATCTCGAAGGTCAGCCTGGGTCCCGCCAGACCGGCGATCGAAAACACCGCCAGGGTCTGCAGGGTCATGGGCGCCGGGATCATCGGCACAGACGCCCAGGACGCCGCCGCCAGCACCCCCACCCCGGCCAGCACCACGCCCGCCCGCACAAGGCGGGCGCGCACGGCGGACAACGAGGGCTTGGCGGCGTCAGTCATAGGCGGCGGCCTTTAGCACAAATCCTCACCCCCGCTCATCCCCGCGAAGGCGGGGACCCAAGCTGAATCCGCGACTTGGCTGGCGCGGCAGACAGTCCCATAGCCCGCATGGATCCCCCTTTCGCGGGGACGAGCGGAATATGGAGGGGGTGCTGGCGCGACCCCCTACACCAGCCACACCATCATCCGCGTCGGCACGTCGTCCCGTCCGCGGGCCAGGCTGGGCCTGAGCTCCACGTCGCCGGTGTAGAGGAAGCCGGCCTTGCAGAGCACCTGGCCCGACGCGGGGTTGTCGGCGAAGTGGCCGGCCACCACCACGTGGCGGCGCCAGTCGCGCTTGACCCACTTCAGGGCCGCGCGCACGGCCTCGGTGGCGTAGCCCCGGTTCCAGAACGGGCGGCCGAGCGCATAGCCGATCTCGGCGCGGGATCCGCGCTTGTGGTCGAAGCCCAGCATGCCGACGACGCCGAACGCCCGGTGCTCGATCACGAACAGGGCCTCGCGCGCCCAGTCGCAACCCTGGGCGCGTTCGATCCAGGCCAGGGCGTCGCCCGGACCGTAGGGATGCGGCATGGACGTGGTCATGCCGGTCACGTTGAGGTCATTGGCCAGGGCCGCGATCATCGGGGCGTCGGTCACCACCGGCCCACGAAGGATCAGCCGTTCCGTCGAGACGACGGGGGTCACTTCAATCGCGCACATATCTACCTCCCGGCCCTCCCCCTCTTTCTTGAAAAGGGTGGCGGGGCCCAAAACGAAAAGCGGGGAGCCCGGCTGTCCGGACTCCCCGCTTGGGTTCGTCTGTCCGGTTCAGCCCGTAGGCGAACCGGAGAAAGGCGGTTCGCTACTTGGTTGCTGTAGTCTCGGCCATGACCACGTTCACGTAGGTGCGGTCGTCGCGCTTGGTGATGAACTTCACGGCGCCCGTGGCGGTGGCGAAGAGGGTGTGGTCGCGGCCAAGGCCCACGTTGTCGCCCGGGAAGAACTTGGTGCCGCGCTGACGCACGAGGATGTTGCCGGCGAGCACGTTCTCGCCACCGAACTTCTTCACGCCGAGACGCTGGCCGGCGGAATCGCGACCGTTGCGCGAGGAGCCGCCTGATTTCTTGTGAGCCATGGTGCTCTCCTACTCTCTACGCGGGCCGCCTACTTGGCGCCCTTGTCCTTCTTGGGGGCGGCGGGCTTCTTGGCGGCAGGCTTCGCAGCCTCAGCCTTCGGAGCAGCCGCCTTCTTGGCGGGCGCGGCCTTCTTCTCGGCCGCGGGCTTGGCGGCCGCCTTGGGAGCAGCAGCCTTCGCAGGCGCCTTCGCAGCGGCCTTCGGGGCGGCGGCCTTGGGCGCCGTAGCGGCCTTCTTGGCCGGAGCTTCAGCCTTCGGCGCCGGCGCCGCCTTGGCGGCGGGCTTCGCAGCAGCCTTGGGAGCCGGAGCGGCCGCCTTGGCTTCGACCTCGGCGGCCTTCGGCGCGGCGGCCTTCTTCACCGGCGCGGCCTTGGCGGTTCCGGCGCCCTTGCGGGGCGTCTGGATCTTCGAGGCGGCGAAAGCTGCGGCCTGGTCGGCCGGGCTCACATAGACAAGGCCGCGGGCGCGCGCGTCGAGCTCGCCCTTGGTGGTCAGGTCGACCTTGCCGTCCCACTTGGTGGTCTTGCCGTCGGCGCCGGTGATGCCGATGACCCGAAGGGCCGTCTCGATCTGGCGGTGCCCGCGGGTGCGGCGATAGTTCTGGCGGCGGATCTTCTTGAAGATCTTGACCTTCTCGCCCTTGCGGGTCTCGACCAGGGTCGCCAGCACCGACGCGCCGGCCACGGTCGGGGCGCCAATCACCACGGCGTCGCCTTCGCCCACCATGAGCACGTCGCCGAACGAGACGTTCGCGCCGGGCTCACCAGCCAGCTTTTCGACAACCATCAGATCGCCGGGGGAAACCCGGTACTGCTTGCCGCCGGTTTTGATCACCGCGTACATCGGTCCAGCCTTCGAAGTCAGAGTGTTTATGCAAAACGGAACGCGCCCGCGAGATGACCCCGCGAGCGACGAGCGGCGGACTTATACGGATGGGGCGCGCGGTGTCAACGCGCGAGGCCAGCGTTTAGGCCCGAGAATTGGAGGGCCGCATGTGGTTCGCAGACATAGTCATCGATCTGCCGTGGTTCATAGCCGTTCGAGGGAAATTGGGGTCACCCAAGGCTCGTGCTCGCCCATCGGCAGACGAATCGAGTTCCCAGACGGAGTTTTTGCTCTTCGGAGACGACGAAGCGATACGGCACCTGCGAGTAATGATCGACGTTGAGGACTACGCTGCCGCTGATGCTGTGATGAACCTCAACATTCATGTGTGGATCAACGCACTGGAGGTGTCCTCGGCACTGGCGATCGGAAAGGTAGCGACTGCCGCCACGCTGCAGCAAAATTCAGCGAGCTTTATGACGTTCCTGGCGCCCGGGAACGAGGATGCCGACAGCGCAATCATCGAACCACAATACGCGGCCGCCGCTGCACCCGATTTCGCCGGCGCGGCCACGCTGATGGCAGCCTGGAAGCCAGCCTTCAGGGTGCACCTCCACTACCTCTCACGATTTCTAAACAGCGGCCTCCCGCCCGAGGTGAGATGGCTCAACGGGTATCGGGTTCTGGAATGGCATTTTCTTCAAGGCAACGTTGGCCTCGCAAAGGACGCCGCTTATCGCCGTTTTCTGGGAGAGCATGCGGGTCTCTTCGAGGGCGTTCTGGGCTCCAAGCAGACCAGCCAAGGCTTGATTGAGGAGACGCGAGCGCTAGTAGCCCATGCGATATTGGCCAAAAGAGCCGATCCTGGTGACGATAAGGCGACCTCGGATCTGGTCTTGAGGACGTTCTCAATCATCGAAGCACTGGTTGCTCAGATCATGAACACGGGCGTTGACGGCGTTAGCTTCGCTCCGCTCAGCGGAGAGCCTCCAGCCGCCCAAACCTCCCCCTAAACCCCATGGCGGCCATTCTGCCTGCCCCTGGAGGTTGCTCAAGGACGAGGGCGCGACGCCCTCGCCGCGGAGCGGCGGCCCGAAGAGGCCGTCCTTGACCAACCTCCAGGGGCAGGCTCCGATCATCCATGGGATTTGGGGGCGGCCAGCATCCCTGCGGGATGCCGGACGGCAGGGGCGAAGCCGACCTTTCAGGGAAAGAGCTTCACCCAGTTCACCCCCGACTGATCCCGTTCGATCAGGACGTCCTCAACCGGATGTCCGCTGATGGGCTTTGCCGGCGGGACCGTCGGGTTCAGCGGATACCAGCTCCCGTTGAATGACAGCACAGACCGGTAGCCGGGGCGTATCCCGCCGCCTGCCGCCAAGACCGTGATGTCCCGCCACCCATAGTGTTTGGTCCGCAGGACGCCGACCGGGGGCCAGCCGATGGTTGTCGAGCACTTCAGACGATACCGGGCGCCATGGCGGACCAGGATGCCGATCCCACAGCCGCCCGTCCCGCAGTGGCCGTCATTGGGGCCGTAGACGATCGCCTCGTCGACACCGTCACCGTCGAGATCGACGAACGCGACGGCGAACTTCGCACGCTGCCGGTCGTCATCATCCATGGAGTTGGAGACGCCCTGCAGGTACGCCCGCACCGCAGCCACTCGCGCCGTATCCGCCGACCGGTGAGGGCTCGGTGCGGCGCTCGCCTGCGACGCTATCGCCAGGGCGATCAGCGGGCCGGACCGGAGCGACAGCTTCCTCACGCAGCCCCCCAACCTCACCCCGGTCGCTTGACCCCCGCGCCGTCGAGCACCAGCCGCACCTTGATGGCGAGGTCGTCGACGGTGAAGGGCTTGGAAATGAGGGCCACGCCGGGATCCAGGACCCCGTTGTGGACCACGGCGTTCTTCGTGAAGCCGGTGGTGTAGAGCACCTTCAGGTTCGGGCGTGACTCTTTCGCCCTGTCGGCGAGCTGGCGGCCGTTCATGTCCGGCATGACGATGTCGGTGAACAGCAGATCGACATGCGGCGTCACCGCCAGGACCGCCAGCGCCTGGGAGGCGTCGCCCGCCTGCACGACCGTGTAGCCGAAATCCCGCAGGGCCTCGACCGACAGGAAGCGGATCTTTTCATCGTCCTCCACCACGAGAACGACCTCGCCGGCCTTGGCCTGGGCGGACTCCGGATTGAGCAGAGGTGTCTCGGCGTCGAGGTCGGCTTCCGCACCGACGTAGCGGGGAAGATAGAGCTTCACAGTCGTGCCGAGGCCGGGCTCGGAATAGATCTTCACGTGGCCGCCCGACTGTTTGACGAAGCCATAGACCTGGGAGAGGCCGAGGCCCGTTCCCTTGCCGAGACCCTTGGTGCTGAAGAACGGCTCGAACACCCGCTCGATCATGTCGGCGGGCATCCCGGTTCCGGTGTCGGTGACCGAGAGCAGCACATATTGGCCGGCCTCGGCGTCGGAGTTGGCGGCGGCATAGGCGTCGTCGAGGTGCGCATTGGAGGTTTCCACCGTCAGCCGGCCGCCGTCCGGCATGGCGTCGCGCGCATTGATCACCAGGTTCAGGATCGCGTTCTCAAGCTGGCCCGGATCGACGAAGGCGCGCCAGAGGCCGCCCGCCATCACGGTCTCCACCCGCAGGTGCTCGCCGATGGTGTGGCGCAGCATCTCCGACATGCCGCCCACCAGCTTATTGACGTCCAACGGGCGTGGCGCGAGCGGCAGCTGGCGCGAGAAGGCGAGCAGACGTGCGGTGAGCACGGCGGCGCGATGGGCGCCGTCCAGGGCGTTATCGATGCAGACGAGCGCGCGGTCCCGGTCGGTGTCGAGGCGGCGTTTGGCGATGTCGAGCGAGCCGATCACGATCGCCAGCATGTTGTTGAAGTCGTGGGCGATGCCGCCGGTCAGCTGACCGATGCTCTCCATCTTCTGCATCTGCCGGACTTGAGCCTCAGCCGCTTCGCGGGTCTCCAGCTCTTGTTTCAGCGAGGCGTTCGCGGTCTTGAGCTCCGCCGCTGAGCTGACGGCGAGCTCGAGCCGGGTGCGCCCCTGGCGGAAGGTGATGAAGATCAGGGCGAGGATCACCAGCCCGTTCACGACGAGACCCCCCTGGGCCAGGCTGGCCTGGCGGACGGTGGTGCGCTCCCGGAACTGCAGCAGTCCACGTTCCTGCGCCTTCATCGTGGTGACCGCGTCACGGATCTGGTCCATCAGGGCCTTGCCGGCGCCGAGTTGCGGCGGGCCGCCCGTGCGGCCGGCGCTGCGGTAGAGCGCGACGGTCTGCTGCAGGTCCCGCTGTCTGGCGGCGGCCAGGCCGCGCAGCCGGGTCATCGAGGCCTGCTGAGCGGGATTGTCGGCCGTCGCCACCGCCAGGGCTCTGACATCCCCATCGATGCGGCCGACCGCCGCTTCGTAGGGCTTCAGGTAGTCGGCCTGCCCGGTGAGCAGATAACCTTGCTGGCCGGTCTCAGCGTCCTGAAAGTCGGACAGCACCGTGGAAAGCCGGCTTTCCACCTCCAGGGTGTGACGGACCAGGGCGAAGCTCTGCTTTTGCTGGTCGGCAAGCCAGACCGACGCAAGGATCATGACGACGAGCAGGGCGAAGCCGAGCAGCAGGGTCGACTGTAATCGGTTGTCCGCGCTCATGGCGACATGCATGGGGCCGTGACCGGGCCTAGGCAAGAGGGAACGGTCTCACCCGTCCCCGCCATCGCTGAAGTCAGCGTTCGGGCGCCAAGGTCAGGGCGGCGTTCCACCCCCTGCCGACATCACCCTCTCAGCGATGAACCTCGACCCACCCCGGCCCCTTCGGGTCGACCTGCTGGGTTTCCACCGGCCCTTCGCCCACGATCTGGACGATCACCGTCTCGTCGCCGGCCGAGCCGTCCCAGTGCATGCCGTGGGCCGGGTGCTTCATCAGGCTGCCGGGCCCCAGCGGCACGGCCTTGGACGCATCGAACACCGGGCCCGTGCCGGTGTACCAGGTCCCCTGCAGGACGGTGACGTAGCGGTCCTGCGAGTGCCAGTGAGGGGTGTCCATCATGTGCGGCGGGAACTGGCCGCGGATGACGTAGAGGCCACGCTTGGCGGGGTCGCCCAGGACGGTGGCGAACTTCGCCCCGTGGCTCCCCGGCGCCGTCACCCAATGGATCTCGCCCGGCGTGATGCGCACGAAGCCGCCCGCGTCCGCGGGGACCGCGTCTGGCGCAGACAGCGACCACGTCGGCCCCAGACACGCCGCCAGGCCGGCGGCTGCTGCGAGGAAGGTCTTCATCATCGAACAGCCCCCGCCACGACCTTGTCCTCCATCCGCGCGGCCCTGAGCATGTTCGGCAGCGAATAGTTGCCCTCGTGGCAGCTGTATTCGTACAGCGGCCCCTTGCTCGCGCGGAACGGCATCTCGGCACGCCAGGTCTGGGTGTAGAGGCTCGGGTCGGCGACCTGGAATTCGTACAGCAGGTCCGAGGCGCTGAGACGGGTGAACCGCTCCACCACCGTGGCGGCGGCCGAGATCTTCAAGCGCCCGTAGCGGGAGAGGCCGGCGGCGCAGAAGTTGGTGTTCTCGATCACCAGGGTCTCGCCCTCCCAATGGCCGAGCGCATCCCCGGTCCAGGAGGTCACCGCCGCCGGGGCGTGCCGCCGGTCGCCGCCAAGCGGGACAATGCGGGCGGAATGGTATTTCTCGTTGTGCAGGGCCACGTAGTCCGGCGTCTGCACGATCTGCATGAAATTTCCGTCCGGGCTGTTCAGGTTGGGCGGGTAGGCGTTTTCGCCACCCACGCAGCGGGCGGTCATGGTGGCGTCCTCGGGGTTGTCGAGGGGCGCCTTCCAGTTCGGATCGTCGTAGTGGAAGCGCTTCAAGGTCTCGGCGTTGAACGGCAGCTTGCCGTCCGGCGTGTCGACGATCCACGAGGTGCGGATCTCGCCGCGCACCCGGGCCAGGCCCTCGCCCACATCCCAGTACTCGGAATCCTTCTGGCCCAGCGGGTCAGGGTTCTCGGTCGTGAAGGCCCCGAGCCGCGCGTAGATCGCCTCGGCCTTGCGCGCCTCCTCCGGCGAGATCACCAAGGCCTTGAACTGCGCCGGGCGCTCCAGCCGCGTGAACGAGGCGTTGGTCCAGAGGCCCTCGAAGCTGGGCGTGCCGAAACGCGTGCGCGGCGCACGATAGCCGCGGGCCTGGCCGACCGCCGGCAGGGCCGCGGCGGCGGCTGCGCCCGCGAGCATGAACCCGCGCCGGCTGACGCGGGTGGAACCTGATGCTGTCACTGGCCGCCCCCCGGGGGCAAATCCCCGCCGCCAATCGCTATCAGCGTTCGTCCAGTCGGGAAATGCAAGGTCCGCGCCGGCTGGAACCCGTCCCCGTCCGCCTGATAGGCTCGGCGCCGCAAACCCGGGAGAGCCAGATGAAACCAGGACTGTTGATCGCCGCCGTCGTGGCGCTCGCGCCGCTCGCCGCCCCGGGGGCCGCCCAAGCGGCCGAGGCCGACCGGACGCATTTCCCGGCCGCTCCAGGCGGGCCTGCGGGCGCGACCCCGCCCTACAGCGCCGCGGTCCTGGCCGGCAAGACCCTTTATGTGGCCGGCACGACCGACGGCGGCGCGCGGCCCGGGGACACCGGGGCGGCCGCGGCCCGGCGCGTGCTCGACAACGTCAAGCGCTCGGTGGAGGCCGGCGGGGCGACCATGGACGACCTGGTCTGGGTGCAGATCTTCTCGTCGGACCTCGCCGACTACGCCGCCTTCAACGAGGTCTACCGGACCTATTTCAAAGGGCCGGCGCCGGCGCGCGCCTACCTGGGCGTCGACCACCTGTTGGGCGGGGCGAAGTTCGAGGTCATGGGCGTCGCGGTGAAGCGATAGCCTCTTGCGCCCTGAGCGACCCACCGCGGCTGTCATCCCGGAAGGCGCGCAGCGGGGCTCGCGTCGCAAGCCGCCCGCGCCGCCCAGTTGAATCCAGGGCTGCGGGGCGTTCGCGCGATCGGACCTTTCGACACAGTCCCCGGTTTCCCCTGGCACGTGCATCCGATTGCCACCGGTCCCGTTCGCGCGCCTAAGTCGCGCCACACAGTTTTCAGCTCTTTGGATCCGGCATGAACATGAATCTCAAGATGGCGCTCGTCGCCGCGGCGCTCGCCGGATCTTCGCTGGCCGGCACGGCCGCTCACGCGGACGCGATCACGCTCTTCAACACCGGGGTTGATGCGTCGGGGACCCCTCTGGCCGATGGGACCATCGGCGACCCCCACTATTCGCTGATCAGCGTGCCGAGCGGCACGACGGCCCTGCGGGTCCGCACCTCTGCCGGCGGCTTCCCCGTTCCGCCCTATTTCGGCGATGACGCGCTCTCGGCCTGGATCGGGCCGAACAACGACCCTCAGGTCGATGGGCCGCTCGGTCTCTACGACTTCCAGACCACCTTCTCGCTCGCCGGTTTCAACGCCGCGACGGCGTCGATCAGCGGCGGCTGGTCCTCCGACAACAACGGGGTCGAAATCCTGATTAACGGCGTGAATACCGGCAATCCGGGGACCGATTTCGCGCAATTCTCCCTCGGGTTCGCGCCGTTTTCGATCACCTCCGGCTTCAACTCGGGCGTGAACACCCTCGACTTCATCGTCAGCAACGGGGGCGGCCCGACGGCCCTGCGCGTCGAGATGACCGGCGCCGCCGGCCCCGCCGGCGTGCCGGAGCCGGCCGCCTGGGCGATGATGCTCGCCGGCTTCGGCGGTGTTGGCGCTCTGATGCGCTCCCGCCGCCGCGTCGCGGCCGCCACGGCCTGAGCCACGGATCTAAGGAATAGCTGCGCCGCCGGTCGTGAGGCCGGCGGCGTCTTGCTGTGCGGGACCGGAGTTTCTGGCGGCGCCGTCCCAGGCCCCGGCCTGCCGCGGGACCAGGAGCAGGGTCAGAAGCAGGGCCTGCCCAAGCCCGGGGTGGGACGGCCGGACGCGCCCGGCCGCCCCTGCGACGGAACCGGAGCCAGAAAGGTTCGGTAAGCCACGCCGTACCGTTACATCGAAAACCAAGCGTGGCCATTCAGGGCGAATACCTACGGATTGGACATTTGATCGGTTTGAGGACCCCCCTTGCAGACCCGGTCGACTCTACTGAAACACATCGTGAACATCAATTCTTTGGCCGCTGTCGGCGGGCGCCTTAACCTGCCCGGTTGGATCACCGCCAGGCCCTCCGGTCTTTCTCAAGTCGAAAACCTCAGGCCTCGCGGGTATGGCCCCCGGGGGTCCTGTTCGAGAACGAGGCTTACGGCGCCCGCCGCACCGGCTAAGCTTGGCCCAACCTCGGGGGACGCCATGACCACCAAAGAGATGACCACGCTCAGTTTCCTGGGTTTCGGCATCTGGCTGTCGGGGGCGGTGATGTTCCGCTTCGGCGGGGCGCTGATGTTCGAGAACGGCCCGTGGGTGCTGGTGGCCAGCGGCGCCGGCATCGCCTTCAGCGTCTGCCTGCTGCTTTCCAGCATCATGGGCTGGCGCAAGACGCCGGCCGACCAGGCGGTGACTGCGGCCGTGGTCATGACCCTGCCAGGCCTGTTCGGCGATGTGGCCTATGTGCTGGCGTTCCACGCGATCACCGGCCTTGGGGCCGCGACCGCCGGGCCTTACGCCGCGGTGGTGATCTTCGGGACCGCGGTGCTCTTCGCCTACGCCCTCTTCCTGGCCCGGCCCTAGACCGGCGGCGGCGCCGGGTCGTCCGCGAACGCACCATTCGCCGATGACAGGTCATTGGGTGTTAACCGCCGAATCGCTACCATTGGCTGTATGGCGACTCACCTGCAACGTGCTGGAGTTGATGTCCCGTCCGACTGGCGGCTGAACGAAGCGCTCGACGCCAAGCTGGCCGAACTGCGGGGCCAGGGTTTCGAGACGGCCTGGATCGAGTGCAGCCGCGACGACCTGACCCGGCTGGTCATCGAGCGCGGCGAGGCGGTCATCCGGCTCGACCCCGACCCGGCCGTGGACCGCGCCTGGTACGGCGATGTGGAAATCCGCCACAGCTCGACCCGCGACCTGACCTGGGTGTTCGTGCGCGGCGAGGTCGCCGCCGGCGACGTCAGCGCCCACGTGGTCTGCCCGCCGGAGTCGCCGCAGCCCGCCCGCGGCTGAACGCGCCCTTTAACGGTCCTTTGGGGTTTGCGTGAGATGCATGCCGCTCTAGGGCCGCGTCCGCGGTTCGCACCAGACCGGATGGTCCTTCGTGGCGGATTCCAACGAGCGCATCTACCGAAGCCTGCGCGGGCTGGAAAAAACGGCCTCGACGAGCCGTGTGCTGAACCTGGCCGTGCTGTCGGTTCTCAACGCCGGAAATCCCGAACACAGCGCCGCCCCCCTGTTCAAGAGTCCGGTCCTCAACGGCTCGGTGGTGCTGAAACATCGCCTGCGTGTCGATGAGGCCGAGCTGTTCGATGGCCTGACCCGGACGGCCACCAAGATCATCGTGCCCTTCGACCGCGCCGATCTGTCGCTGGGCGGACGCACCGTCTTCGTGGGCGAAAAGGGCTGGTTGCCGGTCCTGGCCGAACTGCGCGGCGGCTCCGAAGACATGTCCCGCGACGTCGAGATCCTGGAAGCCATCGACCAACTCCCCTCCCTCGATCCCTTCCTGCTGCGCGAGCACATGAAGCGCCGTGGCTTCGAGATCAGCCCCAGCCACTTCGACATCTCCCCCGGCGACGTCGACAAGATGCAGCGTTTCGTCGGCGGCGAGATCGCCCGCCTGATCGAACTCGCCTATGGCGGCGCGGGGTCCGGCGGCGCGACCGGCAAGCTGGTCGAGGCCCTGCTCTCGTCGAAGACCGACGAGCGGCTGGAGCCGCTGCGGCTGACCCTGCAGCTTGAGGGCGAGAGCTACCGCGAGGGCATCTTCAGCTGGAAGGGATTCCTCTACTATAAGTGGGTCCTGAACAGCCTGTGGCCCAAGCTCAAGGAAGTGCTGATCGAGGTCATGAAACTGCGCGTCATCGGACCGCGCGACCGCGACCTGATGGTGCTGATCGACGAGATGAAGATGCGCCTGCGCGGGGCCATGGAAAACCAGGTCAAGGCGGTCATGGGCTACCTCAAGACCTATGACGCGGTGTTCCTGCAGCTGACCGAAGGCAACGCCATCGCCTTCCGCGACTTCCTGCTGGCCTCGCCGGAGATGTTCATGGCCCTGGGAGAAGGCGCCGGGGTGCTCAGCCACGTGGCCACCTTCTGGCGTTACCGCTTCCCGGCGGGCAAGCCCCTGATGGCGTCCATGGGCGAGATCCTGGAATTGCTGCAGGACTTCGAGTCCGGCCTCGGCGCCGAACCTCACCCCCTGAGCTACGCCGCCTAGGCGCCCGGTCCTTCAGGATGAGGCGGCGGGACCTCTAGGAAGATGTGACAAATCAGGCCCTAGGCGGCGGCGCGCGCTGGGCGTAGCTTGATGATGAGGGACGGCTCTAGGAGCTGTCATGATGCGAAGTCTGGGGGCTGGCGGGGTTCTTCTCACTCTGGTCGGCGCGGCGGTTGCGGGACCGTCGATTGCAGCAAACTTGGAAGCCGCGGCCTGGGCGATCACGCCCGAGGACGCCGCGTGCCACACCGATCTGGAACTGACCGCGAGGTCGGGCGCCGTGGCGCCGATCGCGCTGATCTCCGACGGCGAGCGCGTCGCCCTGCGGTTCGCAAAGGAGGGCGTGCCGGCGCGCGCCTTCCTGCCGATCCGCATCGACGGCAAGCCCTTCGCCAACCTGGTGCAGCGCACCGGCGAGGAAGGCCTGGCGATCATGAACCTCAGCGACGAAACGCTGACGGCGATGCGCCACGGTAAGACCCTGCAGGTGGCCTGGCTGGCGGACGAGGCGGTGAGCGCATCCCTGTCCGGCGCGGGCCAGGGGATCGCCGACCTCAGAACCTGCGGCGTCCAGGTGGCGAGCCAGCACCGGGCGCGCGAGGCGGACTTGGAGGCGCAGCGTGCGCGCGCCCAGGCCGACGCCCGGGCCCGGGCCGTGGCCGACGAGCAGCTCGCCACCGCCCGCGCCCAGACCGCCGCGGCCGAGGCCGAGCGCCAGCGCGTGGCCGCCGAGACCGAGCGAGCCAACGCCCAGGCCGAGGAACTCGCCGCCCAGGCCGCCCAACAGCGGGCTATCGCCGAGGAGGCGCATCAACGCACCCTCGCCGAACAGGATCGCCAGCGGGCGATCGCGGCACAGCAGCGCTACTATTACGGGCCCCCGCCCCAGCAGCAGCCGGAGCCCGCGCCCTGGGGCTACTACCGCCCTTACTACTCGCTGGCGGGTCGAGTTCCTGCACTCCGACCGGGTGCGGACCAACTAGCGCGGCGAGTAGTAAGGGCGGTAGTA
>PLEH01000204.1 GCA_003136395.1 Phenylobacterium sp. | reverse complement strand
AGCGTCGACTTGCCGGAGCCGGAGGGGCCCATGACCATGGTCACCTCGCCATGCAGGGCCTCGAAGTCGACCGACTTCAGGACCTCGATGTGCGTGCGCCCGGTCTTGAAGCGCTTCACCAGGCCCTTGGCGACGAGCGCCGGCGGGCGGTTGGTGGGACGGATGGCGAATTCAACGGTCATCGCAGCAGGTCCGCGGGTTGGCTTTTCTTGAGGACTCCCAGGGAGAAGAGTCCCGAGAGGATGGAGATGACGCTGAGCAGGATCACCACGGTGATCACCCAGGGCAGGGGGAAGCCCATGGGCATGTTGAATTTCTGGGCCAGCAGGTAGACCCCGAAGGTGAAGAGCGCCGTGGCGATCAGGCCCGCGACCCCGACCCACAGGGACAGCTCCAGCACGATCTTGCTGAGCGAACCCATGGAGACGCCGAGTGCGCGCAGGCTGGCGAACTCCTTGATGCTGGCGAGGATCGCGCCGCGCAGGGTCTGGGAGGTGATGCCGACCCCGATCAACAGGCCCAGGAACAGCGAGAAGCCCAGGAAGATGCCGATGATCTGCTCGCCCATCAGGGCCTTGCGATTGGCTGTGGCGAGGTCCGGCTTGCTCCAGGCCTTGTAGGCGCCGTTGGCGACCGAGTTGAGCTGATCGCGCACTGCGGTCGCCTGAAGGGGGTCGCGCAGGCGCACCATCAGGGGACCGGTCTTGCCGTTCTTGGGGCCCATGCCCAGCAGCCGCATGGTGTCGCGGGACATGTAGACGACCGGCTGGTCGACGTTGGCGTAGTTCTCCAGGAGGGCGCGCACGTGGACGGTCTTGCCGTTCAGGCTGGCGGTCGCGCCGAGGTGGGTGCCGAGCGCCGCCTGGGCGGTCTTGTCGATCACCACCGCATAGGGTTCGAGCAGGGCCAGCCGGACGGACTCCGGGTAGTCGATGGGCAGGGTGACCGAGCCGGGCCGGGGATCGACGTCGAAGGTGTTGACGTAGGTCCTGACCGCCTTCTTGCCGGGTTCGGGCGTGTTGATCCAGGGCGCGCCATCGCCGTCCAGGCTCTGAACCTCGACGACCTGCGGATTGAGATAGATCAGCGGCTGGACGCGCTCGGGCAGGCCGTTGGGGCCGGAGTTGATCAGGCTGTCGTTCTTCGGGCCCAGGATCATCAGGTCGGCGCGGGAACGGTCGATAGAGGCGGTGATCGAGTTCACGATGCCGGTGAACATGCCGACCTGCGCCAGGACCAGCAGGCCGGAAAACGCCAGCGCGACCATGGCGGCGCTGTAGCGCTTCCACTCGTAGAGCAGTGTGGCCAAGGCCAACGACATAGCGACGCCTCCCGTTCGGAGCGCGAGATGTCGTGCCGGGGCCGCAGCCGCCAGTTAAATCCCCGTAACACCGAGGTAACAGGCCGTCCGCAATCGCCGTGTGACGCGCTCAACTACGAAGAGGCGCGAGGAGGATGTCTCAGATGCGGCGGCCGGGATTAAACCTTCGTAATCCGGGCGTCTTGCCGGCCGTCGGACCTATTCGCCGGGTTTGGCCTTGGTGGGAATCGGCGTGCCGAAGATGCCGGGACCGAGCGACGGCTTGATCCCCTGGGCCTCCTGGCTGCGGGCGCCGCCGAGGATGCCGGCCATGGCGTAGTTGCCCTCGTGGCATGCGTATTCGAACACCCGTTCCTTGCGCGCGTTCAGCGCCTCCTCGGCCTTCCAGGACTGGGTGTAATAGACTGGGTCGTCCACCTGGAACTGGTAGAAGATCTGGGTCGCCGAGGTGCGGGTCAGCCGCTCGGTCACCCGGCCCTTGTCGGACAGGAAAATCGGTCCAGTGCGCCCCTGCTCGGGGTTCACGTTGACGGTGTCGATCACCAGGGTGTCGCCCTCCCACCAGCCGACGCTGTCGCCGAGCCACGGGGCCATGTTGGCGGGGCGGTGGTGGGCGAGCGCGGCCGCCTTGTCCTTGAACAGCGGAATGACCCGGGCGTCGTGGACCATCTCCACGTCGATGACGATGGCCTCGGGCGTCTCAACGATCTGATAGTTGTTGTTGTAGATGGTGTTGAGCATCCCCGGGCCGCCGGCGCCGGTGAAGCCGATCAGGCAGCGCTCCGACACCGGCAGGAATTCCGGGCCAGCAAAAAGGTTCTTGGCCCGCTCGGCGCGATAGGCGCCCAGGAGCTTGCGGCCGCCCTCCGACAGCGGCATCTGGCCCGAGGCCGGTTCGACGATCCAGGAGGTGCGATATTCCCCCTTTACATTGGCCAGGCTCTTGCCCGGGTCGATCCAGAAGGTGTTGTAGCCGCGGTCGTTGTTGCCGTCCTTCAACAGGTTGTCGTTGAGGTTGGAGGGGCCTTCCTCGGCCTCCGCCAGCTTCTGGAAGGGGCTGTCCTTGGCGAGCCTGGCCGCCTCGTCCTTGCCGACCACCAGCCTGGTCACGCCCGGCGCGCGGGTGAGGTTGGTGACCGAGGCGTTGGACCAGACGCCGGTCAGGTCGGGTTTGCCGTAGCTGGTGCGCGGCAGGCTCCAGGGCTTCGGTGCGGCCTGCGCCGCCGCGCTCACCGCCAACGCCCCCGCCAACGCCACCGCGATCGAAACGCCGTATCTCATGGCCGCCTCCCTGGCGGGCGCTCTCGCGATAGGCCGGCGCCCGTCCGTTGCTGATGGCGACGCTAACAGACTCCCTGGCGATCCGCAGGCTGCAATCTTGCGCCCGGGCGGCAACTGCCCCTCTATCGACGAGGGGGCCGCCGAGACTCGGGCGGTCGGCGGGGTCGACCGGCATGTTCCGTCTCGAAAATGCTCAGAGCCTCGTGGGCATTGCGGTCGCCATCGGCGTCTGCTGGGCGCTTTCGGAGGACCGCGGGCGGTTTCCGTGGAAGCTCGCGATCGGGGCGGTGCTGGTGCAGGCGCTGCTGGTGCTGGCGCTGTTCGGCCTGCCGGCCCTGCGCGCGGGCCTGCAGGGTGTCGGCCATGCGGTGGACGGGCTGTCGGCCTCGACCCAGGCCGGGGTCGCCTTCGTGTTCGGCTTCCTGGCCGGGACCCCCAACCAGCCCTATGCCCTGACCGATCCGGGCGCGCTGTTCGTCTTCGCCTTCCGGGTGCTGCCGGTGATCCTGGTGGTCTGCGCGCTGGCCGCGCTCCTCTGGCACTGGAAGATCCTGCGCTGGATCACCCAAGGGTTCGGCGTCGTGTTCGAAAAGACCATGGGCCTTCGGGGCCCGCCGGCGCTGGCCACCGCAGCCACCGTCTTCATGGGCCAGGTGGAAGGCCCGATCTTCATCCGCTCCTACCTGCCGACGCTCTCGCGCTCGGAGCTCTTCATGCTGATCGCGGTGGGGATGAGCTGCGTTTCCGGTTCGACCATGGTGGCCTACGCGACGATCCTGAAGGACGTCCTGCCCAACGCCGCCAGCCATGTGCTCACCGCCTCGATCATTTCCGCGCCCGCCGGGATCCTCCTTGCCCGCATCCTGGTCCCGCGGATACCCGAGCAGGAGCTCTCCGGACCCTCCGGCGAGGAGGCGGACAAGGTCTATGAGAGCTCCGTCGACGCCCTGATCAAGGGCACCAACGACGGCCTGGCGATCGTGCTCAACGTGGCCGCGACGCTGATCGTCTTCGTGGCGCTGGTGGCCATGGTCAACGGCATCCTGGGGATGCTGGGCGAGGTGCATGGCGCGCCGGTGTCGGTGGAGCGCATCCTGGGGATCATCTTCTCGCCGCTGGCCTGGGCGCTGGGCATCCGCTGGGCGGACGCGCCGACAGCGGGCTCGCTCTTGGGGGTCAAGCTGGTGCTGACCGAGTTCACCGCCTTCATCCGCATGGGGGCGATCCCCACCGGCGCCATCGACGAACGGACCCGGGTGATCATGACCTATGCGCTCTGCGGCTTCGCCAACATCGCCTCGGTGGGTATCAATGTCGCCGGCTATTCCGTGCTCGTGCCTGAGCGCCGCGCCGAGATCATGGGCATGGTCTGGAAGGCGATGATGGCCGGGTTCCTGGCCACCTGCCTGACCGCCTCGGTGGTGGGCGTCATGCCTTCGGAGCTGTTCGGCCACGAGCCGGCGATGACGGCCAGGCCCGCCAAGCCCGCGCCGGTGCTGAAGCCGACGCTCGCGCCCAACCCCGCCGCGGCGGCCCCCTCCACGGACACCGTCCCAGCCAAGGCCTCGACCAAGCCATGAAACTCTACGACGCGCCCATAGCGCCCAACCCCCGCCGCGTGCGCTGGCTGATGGCGGAGAAGGGGATCACCGACATCGAGGTCGTGCCGGTCTCCATCCCCGACGGGGAACACAAACAACCGTCGTACCTGGCCAAGGCGGGCCTGCCCAACCTGCCGATGCTGGAGATGGACGACGGGACGACGGTCACCGAATCCATCGCCATCTGCCGCTATCTCGAAAGCCGCTATCCGGAGCCGAACCTGTTCGGGCGCATGCCCGAGGAGGTCGCGGTCATCGAGATGTGGACGCGTCGCGCCGAGATGCTGGTCGCCACGCCCTTCATGCTGGGCGTGCGGCTGAGCCACCCCGGCTTCGCGGCGCTGGAGACGCCGGCCCCCGAGGTCGCCGAATGGAACCAGCAGGGCGCGATGCGCGCGCTCAAGGTGCTCGACCGGCGGCTGGGCGAAAGCGAGTGGCTGGCCGCCGATCGGCTGACCATCGCCGACATCGTGGCCTTCATCGGCATCGACTTCGCCCGCATCGTGCGGCTGAAGCCGCCGGAGGACCTGGTCAACCTTGGCCGATGGCTCACCGCCATGCGCGAGCGGCCGGCGGCCAAGGCCTAAGACCTGGACGCGCCGCCGGAGTGGGCGGTTGCGATCAGTTCGAGCGAGCGGATGCGGGCCTCGAGCGAGGGGCCGGTGGCCATGACGAAGACCTCGTCGGCCTGCGCCTCGCAGGCCTTTTCCACCAGCCGGGCATGGATGGCCGCGGCGTCGGCGGCGAGGGTGCGGCCCTCCACCAGGGCCAGGACCGGCGTCCCGGCATGCTCGGCGAGAAACGCATCGGCGCTGGCGAGGTCGCGGAAGCGGCGGCGGCGGCCCGACAGCATGGAGACATTGGCCGCGCGGCGCAGCGCATCCTCCCGCCAGGCCCGCTCGGCGGTCTCCGCGGCATAGGCGATCAGCGCGATCCCGGCCCAGGGCTCGGCGCGGAATGCCGAGGGCTGGAAGGCCTGGCGGTAGGCGGCCACCGCCGGTCCGCCGTCGGCCCGCGCGATGAACTCGGCGAAGACCATGCCGACCCCCATCTGGCCGGCGAAGGCCGCGCTCTCCTCGGAAGTGCAGAGGACAAAGACATCCGGATGCGAGGGGCCGGCCGGGTTCGCGTGAATGTCGTGCAGCGGATGCGCCTCGCCGATCGGCGCCTTGCCCGAGGCGTCCAGCAGCCAGGTGGTGAGCAGGTGGAAGTACTGCGGGAAGGCGTCGGACCCCACGGAGCGCAGGGCGCCGCCGGTCCGCGCGTCCGCGCCCAGCGCGCGACCGAGACCGAGGTCGATGCGGCCGGGCGCCAGCGCTTCCAGCTCCATGAACACCTCGGCCACCTTCAGCGGCGAATAATTCACCAGCATGACGCCGCCCGACCCCAGGCGGATGGTGCTGGTCGCCTGGGTGAGCGCCGCGATAAGGATCTCCGGCGCGGGAGACCCCAGGCCTGAGATGTTGTGATGCTCGGCCAGCCACAGGCGGTGATAGCCCAGCCGCTCGGCGGCCCTGGCGATCTCCAGCGTCTGGCGCACGGCCTCGGCCTGAGTGGCGTCACCGGTCACCGGCGAGAGATCAAGGGCGGAGAGGATCATCCCCGCTGATCTGGGAAGGCGATCACGCCTCGTCCAGGTATTTCCAGGTGTCGGCCCCGTCGAACTGGCGGATGCGGATGGCCGTCCAGTCCAGCCCGTCCATCAGACGCGCATTGATCGCCATGCGCTCCTGGGCGCCATCGAGGCTCTGCCAGTGGGTGGTGACCCCGCAGGTCTTGCACCGGTGGAAGGCCAGCATCCGGTCGCCCCAGACGTAAGGCTGGGTGGAGCCCGCGCGCGGCATGCCCACTTCCGACGGCTTGTAGTAGGCCCAGCGCGTGGCGAGCTTGCGGCAGATCGAGCAGTTGCATTCGGTCACCGTGTCGGGCGCGCTCGGCGCCGTCAGGCGCACGGCCCCGCAGTGGCAGGCGGCCTCGATCATGCAGTGTCTCCTCCACCGCCATAGGGGATCGCCTAAGGCCCTCTGTCCAGAGACGATGTGTCCCCAGTGCGCGACCCCTTGGGCGCGGTGTTCGGGGGCGCCTCAGCCGACGGCCAGGGAGACGACGTTGAGCTTCGCCAGGCGGGTCACCACCTCGGTGAGCTGGGCCTGTGGGAAGCCGGTCGCCTGGGCGAGGTCCGCGAGACTGGCCGGGCCCGCCTGGAGCGCGGCGTGGATCTGGTCGAAGGCCGCGGCCGGCGCGACCCACAGCGACAGCAAAGGGTCGGCGACGAGCCGGCGGTAGCCCTCGGGGCTGAGGTCGCCGGTGAGGGAGGCGATGGTTTCGGCGCCCGCGTGGTGGGTGGCGAAGCTCGCAAAGGTGTCGAAGGGGCCCAGATGGTCCGGGCCGCGGCGAGGCGCGGCCGCCAGCCAGCGCGCCGCCTTAGGATCGTCTGTTGCCCGGCGCCGCATGGCCGCCTGCTCGGTCCAGAGGTCCTGGTAGCGTCGATAGACCACGGCCCAATCGAACGCCGCGCGTGCTCGCTCGCGCCCCGCCGCACCGAGGCGTTGTCGCAAGTCGCCGTCCCTCACGAGGTCGATCAGGCGCGCCGTCAGCTCGCGCATGTCGACGGCGACCGCCGTCGTCGTCCGATAGAGGTAGACCTCGTAGTCGATCGCCCCGACCTCGTAGTCGTGGCCGATGGCGTCGGCGTCGCCTGGCGAGGGCGTCCAGGTCGGAACGCGGAACCCGTCGATCCCGTGACGGACGGTGTCCCTGTAGCCGTTCCAGTCGCTGACCAGGGCGGGCAGGCCGGCGGCCATGGCCTCGACGGGCGTGAGGCCGAAGGTCTCCTGCAGGCTGTCGGCCAGCGACATGAAGATGTCCGCCCCGGCCCAGGCATCGCGGAAGGCCTGCGGATCGGCCCCGTCCACGAAGCAGGTTCGCACCTGGGGGCAGAACCGCGTGGCGGCGCTCTCGAAACCGCGGGCCACCTGCGGGTTCGGCGCCTGGCCGGCGAAGACCAGGGTGAGCGGCTGGCCGGTCGCCTCGGTGGCGGCCTGCAAGGCCCGAAAGGTGGCGAACGGATGGGCCTTCCCGTTGGCCGAGAGGCGGCCGGCCCACAGCACGGCCACGGCGTCGTCCGCCAAGCCCAGCCGGGCCCGCGCGGCTGTCCGGGCGCCGGCGCTGAAATCGAAGTCGGCCGTGTGAACGCCCAGGGGGATGACGGGCAGCAGCGGCCGCGGCGCCGGCGCGCACCCACCGAAACGCCAGCTGTGCAAGGCCTCGGCCTGGTCGAGCACGGCGTCCGTCACCGCCTTCGCCACCGTCGAGGTGCAGACAAGGGCGTCCCAGGCCATCACCGGCTCGGAGACGATCCTGGCGATTCCGTCGAGCGTGGTGTGGGTGGCCAGGGTGTGGGTGACGCCGCACAGGCTGTAGGCGGCCGGTCCGGCGCGCAGCCTCTGGCGGGCCGCCGGCCCGAGAATCTGGTCGGGGCGATAGAGCAGCCCCGCCTGGCTCAGCCGGTCGAGTTGAGCGGCCGCGATCCACTCTGTCGTGGCGGCGGGATCGACTTCGGCGACGAAGTCGCGGAACGCCTGGGCCGACGCCTCGGACGCCGTGTAGCCCAGGAGCGGCCCGTCCTCGCGGCCCTGCACCGCGGCGCGGAGGAATCCGTTCCCGGCCGACCGGCGGCCCATGAACGGGGCCTCGCCGAGCAGGTAGCCGTCCGGCTCGAAGTAGATCGCGGGGTTCACGTGCGGACGCTGGTCTTTTTCAGGACCGAGGAGAAGCTCATCATGGGTTCGCCGCCGGCCGAGGCGTTGGAAATGATGCCGCGCACGAAGACCATGCTTCGGCCGCCCTTCACCACCTCGCCCCGGCACTCCACCAGATCGCCGATCCGCGCGGTGCCGACCAGCTCGGCGTTGAAGGTTGCGGTGACGGTGGGTGTCCCGGCGATGGCCTCGCGGGCGATCACGAACAGCGCGAAGTCGGCGAAGCTCATGACGCAGCCGCCGTGCATGAAGAGGCCGCCGTTCATGTGCTTCATCTCGGCGCGGAAGGCGCAGATCGGGACGCCGTCGTCGCCGGTCTTGAAATGGAACGGCCCGGCCAGGTCCTCGAACGGATCGCCGCCGGGATACCAGGACCAGCCGGCCCACTCGCCCTCCGTGACCGTCGCCAGCTTGGCGGTGTAGTTGTTCTCCAGGTCGCCGCCGTCCATGTGTCCTCCACGCCGCCGTCGAAGCGTTTGCTCGCGGGCGTCTCAAACACTAGTTTGCCGGGCCGCCACAAGCCAATCAGGACCCGCGATCACATGAAACGCGCCGCCATCGTCTCCCCGATCCGCACCGGCGTCGGCAAGTATCTCGGAGCGCTCTCCGACCTCACCGCCGGCGAGCTTGGCGCCGTGGTCCTGAAGGCGCTGGTGGAGCGCACCGGCATAGATCCGATGAAGATCGACGACGTGATCTTCGCCCAGGGCTACGCATCTGGCGAAGCGCCCTGCATCGCGCGCTATTCGGCCCTGGCGGCGGGCCTGCCGATCGAGATCCCCGGCTACCAGCTCGACCGCCGCTGCGGCTCGGGCCTGCAGGCGGTGATCGACGCGGCGATGATGGTGCAGACCGGCGTGGCCGACGTGGTGATCGCCGGCGGCGTCGAGAGCATGAGCAACGCCGAGTACTACACCACCGACATGCGCAAGGGCGCGCGCATGGGCTCGGTGACCCTGCACGACCGCCTGGCGCGCGGCCGGGTGATGAGCCAGCCCATCGAGCGCTTCGGGGTGATCTCCGGCATGATCGAGACGGCGGACAATCTGGCGCGCGACTATCAGATCAGCCGCGAGGCCTCGGACGAATACGCCGCCATGAGCCACCAGCGCGCGGCGGCCGCCTGGGCGGCCGGCAAGTTCGACGATGAGCTGGTGCCGGTCTCGGTGCCGCAGAAGAAGGGCGATCCGATCGTCTTCGCCATGGATGAGGGCGTGCGGGCCGACGCGACGGCGGAAAGCCTCGGCAAGCTCCGGCCTATCGAGAAGGACGGGGTGGTCACCGCCGGCAACGCCAGCCAGCAGAACGACGCGGCCGCCGCCTGCCTGGTGGTGTCCGAAGACAAGCTCGCCGAGCTGAACCTCGATCCCATGGGCTGGTTCGTGAGCTGGGCCGCGGCGGGATGTGAGCCCTCGCGCATGGGCATCGGCCCCGTGCCCGCCGTGAAGCGGCTCTTCGAGCGGACCGGCCTGGGCTGGGACGACATCGACCTGGTGGAACTGAACGAGGCCTTCGCCCCGCAGGTGCTGTCGGTGCTGAAAGGCTGGGGCTGGGACGAGCGCGACCGGCTGAACGTCAACGGCTCGGGCATCTCGCTCGGCCACCCGATCGGGGCCACCGGCGGACGCATCTTGGCCAACCTGCTGCGCGAGCTGAAGCGCCGCGACGGCAAATATGGTCTGGAGACCATGTGCATCGGCGGCGGCCAGGGCATCGCCGCGATCTTCGAACGCGCCTGACAGGCCTTGGGGGGCTGAGACCATGGCTTTGGATGCCGAGACCCGCGAGCAGTTGATCGACACCGTCCGCCGGTTCGTGGCCGAACGGCTGCGGCCGCTGGAGGCCAAGGTCTCCGAAGACGACGCTATCCCCCAGGACGTCCTCGAAGAGATGAAGGCGCTGGGGCTCTACGGCCTCTCGATCCCGGAGGAATACGGCGGCCTGGACCTCTCCATGGAGGACGAATGCCTGGTGGCCATCGAACTCGGCCGCACCAGCCCCGCCTTCCGCTCGGCTTTCGGCACCAATGTCGGCATCGGCTCGCAGGGCCTGTGCATGTTCGGCTCCGACGCCCAGAAGCAGAAGTACCTGCCGGGCATCGCGTCCGGCGAAATCATCACCTCGTTTGCGCTCACCGAGCCGGAGGCGGGCTCCGACAGCGCCAATGTCCAGACCCGCGCGATCCTCGACGGCGACGCCTATGTGCTGAACGGATCCAAGCGGTTCATCACCAACGCCAACAAGGCCGACCTCTTCACGGTGATGGCCAGGAGCGATCCGGACAAGCCCGGCGCCGGCGGGGTCTCCGCCTTCCTCGTGGAGCGTAATCTCCCCGGCCTGTCGGTGGGCAAGCCTGAGAAGAAGATGGGCCAGCAGGGCGCCCACATCTGCGACGTGATCTTCGACAACGTCCGCGTGCCGGTGGAAAACCGCCTGGGCCGCGAAGGGGAGGGCTTCAAGGTCGCCATGCAGGTGCTGGACCGCGGGCGGCTGCACATTTCGGCGGTCTGCATCGGCGTGGCCGAGCGGCTGATCAAGGACTGCGTGGGCTACATGAGCGAGCGCAAGCAGTTCGGCCAGGCGCTGTCGAACTTCCAGCTGCTGCAGGGGATGATCGCGGATTCAAAGACCGAAAGCCTGGCCGCCAAGGCGCTCACGCTGGAGACCGCCCGCAAGCGAGACGCCGGCGAGAGCGTCACCATGGAGGCCGCGGCCGCCAAGTACTTCGCCTCGGAGATGGTCGGCCGGGTCGCCGACCGGGCGGTGCAGATCTTCGGCGGCGCCGGCTACGTCACCGACCACGGCATCGAGCGGCTCTATCGCGATGTGCGGATCTTCCGCATCTACGAAGGCACCAGCCAGATCCAGCAGGTGGTCATCGCGCGCGAAACCCTGAAGCGGGGCGGCTAGGTGGCCGAAAACGTCGAGACCGCCATCTTCGATCTGCTGAACGCCAAGGTCGCGCCCGGCAAGTCGGTGTCGCCGGAGGAGGTGGCCCGCGCGGTCGACCCGGAGGCCTGGCGGCGCCTGCTCGGGCAGGTCCGCGCCATAGCCCGCGGCCTCGCACGTCAGGGAAAGGTCATTATCCTGCGGCACAACAAACCGGCCGACCCCGGCGACTTCAAGGGCGTCTACCGCATTCGTCTGCCGATGACGGGCGATCCGACGCCGCGGGAGCCGGCGCCGCAACTGGAACCGCAAGAGGAAGAGACGCCATGATCATCTACGGCAGTTCGCTCTCACCCTATGTCCGCAAGACCATCGTCTTCGCCACCGAAAAAGGCCTCGACTTCGAGGTGATCATGGCCGGCGGCCAGGGCGGGCCGCCGGAGTTCGCCGAGGCCAGTCCGTTCAGGAAGATGCCGGGCTTCAAGGACGGCGATTTCCTGATCTCTGACTCCACGGCGATCATCACCTATCTGGACGTGATCAAGCCCGACCCGAACCTGATCCCCACCGAGGCCAGGAACCGCGCGCGGACCATCTGGTACGAGGAGTTCGGCGACACCATCGTGGGGGCCTGCGGCGGCAAGATCTTCTTCAACCGCGTGGTCTCGCCGAAGTTCTTCGGCCGGCCAGGCAACCTGGCCGAGGCCGACGAGGCGCAGCAGACCGAGTTTCCAAAGCTGATGGACTACCTGGAAACGGTGATCCCGGCCTCCGGCTACCTGGTCGAGGACCGCTTCACCCTCGCCGACATCGCCGTGGTGAGCCCGCTGATCACCATGAGCCACGCAAGTTGCTCGGTGAACGACGGGACCCACCCGAAGACGGCGGCCTATGTGGCGACGATCAGCGCGCGCCCGGCTTTCGCCAAGTTGATCGCCGAGGAGAAGGCGGCGCTGGCGGCGTAAGGGGCGGACGATCCGTCGCGCTCCGAAAGGCGGCCGGCTTGTTCTAAGCTGACGATCCGATGACGCGCCTCTTTGCCCTCCTCTTCGCCGGCCTGATGCTGACAGCCTGCACGCCGCTGATGGTGCAGCAGGCGGGCAGGCCGCCGCTGGGCTTTGGCGGGCCGCGGATCGAGGCCAGCGACATCGTCAGCTTCGACGGCGCCCGGCTCGGCCTTTCCGAGTGGGACGCAGCCAGTGATCCCTGGGCGGTGATCGTCGGCGTCCACGGCATGAACGACTACGCCAACGCCTTCCACATGGCCGCGCCCTGGTGGGCCAAGCAGGGGGTGACCACCGTCGCCTACGACCAGCGCGGTTTTGGACGCTCGCCGGGCCGCGGCGTCTGGGCCGGCGACGAGCTGATGGTCGAGGACCTGCGCACGGTGACCGCGCTCGTGCGCCAGAAGTATCCGCATGCGGTGGTGGTGGTGGCCGGCGAGAGTCTGGGCGGGGCGATCGCGGCGGAGGCGTTCGCGTCGGATCGGCCGCCGAGCGCCGACCGGCTGGTGCTGCTGTCGCCCGCCGTCTGGGGCTGGCGCGAGCAGCCGCTGCCCAACAAGACCCTGCTTTGGCTGGCCGCCAATTTCACAGGGCCAAAGGTCTATGAGCCGCCGCGCTGGCTCACCACCAAGGTCAGCCCCAGCGACAACCGCGACGAATTGATCGCCATGGGCCGAGATCCTCTGATGATCTGGGGCGCGCGTTCGGACACGATCTACGGACTGGTGAGCACCATGGACAAGGCCGCCGACGATGTCGGCAAGGCCCACCTGCCAACCCTCTACCTTTACGGCGCGCACGATCAGATCATCCCCAAGAACGCCGCGTTCAAGGCCGCGTCCCAACTCAAGCCCACGGACCGGTCCGCCTATTACGCGCACGGCTGGCACCTGATGATGCGCGACCATGAGGGGCCGACGGTCTGGACGGACATCCTGGCCTTCATCCGCGATCCGTCCGCGCCCTTGCCCTCCGGCGCGCCGAAGATTCCGACGGCGCCGACGCCCGGCGGCCAGATGCAGGCGGCCGCCGACGGGTCCTGAGCGGGGTTGTTCCGTCAACCGGTCAGGCGTAGAGGCAGGGCTCGCAATTCCTCTCCCAACATCAGTGATGTCTGCGGCATGACCTTGTTCGATTCGCCTGCCTTTGAGGGCCACGAAGGCGTCCACGCGTTCTTTGACGAAAAATCCGGCCTCAAATGCATCATCGCCGTGCATTCGACGGCCCGAGGCCCGGCCGCCGGCGGTTGCCGCATGTGGCCCTTCGCGAGCGCCGACGCGGCGCTGGAGGATGCCCTGCGCCTGTCGCGCGCCATGTCCTACAAGAACGCCATGGCCGACCTGGAGCTGGGCGGCGGCAAGGCCGTGATCATCGGCGACAGCCGCACCCAGAAAACCCCGGCCCTGTTCGAGGCCTTCGGCCGCGCGGTCGAGGACGTGGGCGGCAAGTACTGGACGGCCGAGGACGTCGGCGTTTCGCCGGCCGACCTGATGCACGCGCGCAAGACCACCCGCTTCGTGGCCGGCCTCACGGGTCACGCCGCGGCCTCCGGCGACCCCAGCCCGGTGACCGCCGAGGGTATTTTTCGCGGCGTCACGCTCGGCGTCCGCCGCGCGCTCAACCGCGACCTCGACGGCGTCACCGTGGCGGTCCAGGGTGTCGGCCACGTGGGCGGCTATCTGGCCGACAAGCTGCATGCGGCCGGCGCCAAGCTGATCATCACCGACGTCAACGCCGACGCGCTCCGCGAAGTCGCCGAGCGGACCGGGGCCAAGGTCGTGGCGCCCAATCAGATTTTCGACGCCGCAGCCGACGTCTTCGCGCCGTGTGCGCTGGGCGGAGCGGTCAACGCCGACACCCTTCCCAGGCTCAAGTGCAAGGTGATCGCCGGCGGCGCCAACAACCAGCTGGCCGACGCCGAGACCGGCCGCGCGGTCTATGAGCGCGGCATGCTCTATCTGCCCGACTATGTGATCAACGGCGGCGGCATCATCAATGTGGCCGGCGAGATTCGCGCGCTCGACCGCCAGGAAGCCTTCGACCCGGCCTGGGTGGAGATGAAGCTCGCCCGCCTGATGGAGACCCTGGACGAAGTCCTCGACCGCTCGAAGACCGAGCGCCGCCCGAGCGACCAGGTGGCCAACGAAATGGCCAAGGCCCGCATCAGCCTGGCCGCGGAGCAGAAGGCCGCGGCCTGACTACATCGTCTCCAGCCGCGCGGTACGGGGCTCCTTTACCGCGGCGATCAGCAGCAGGAGCCCGGCCGCCAGCACCCCGATGGAAAGACCGAAGACCACGTTGTAGCCGAACAGGTCGGCGACCTGGCCGCCGATCAGCGGAGCGATGGTGGCGGTAATGCTTTCGGCGGTGGCCGAGACGGCGATGCGCATGGGCAGGTCGTCGCGGGCCCCGAACTCCAGGATCATGGTCTGGGCCGACATGTTGTAGCCGGCCTGACCCGCGCCCAGGCCGAAGAAGGCCAGGAACACCGCCCAGGGGGCATGGACCTCGATCAGCAGGACGGTCGAGGCCGCCCAGGCCGCGAGCGAAAACAGCAAGACCAGGCGAAACCCCGTCTTGTCGCCCAGATAGCCCCAGACCAGGTTCGAGAGCGCGTCGGCCCCGATGTAGGCAAAGGACAGCGCCCCCAGGAGCTTGCCGGTCATGTGCACCGAGGAGCCCACGTAGAGGATGTAGAACGGCGTCGCGATCCGGGCCGAGGCCGCCAGCATCTGCACCACCAGGAACCAGGCGTAGGCGCGGTCCTCGGTGATCAGGCGCGGGAACTCGCGCAGCCGGTCGCGGAACCGGCCCTGGGTGCGGGTGGTCGGCGGCTCCGGCTCCTTCAGCAGCATCTGCAGCGCCGACAGCCCCAGGCTGGTCAGGATGAAGGCGAAGACGAAGGTCGTGCCGTAGCCGTTGCCGAACAGGTTCGGGCCGATGAAGTAGCGGCCGGCCGCATAGGCCATCGCGGCGGCTATGACGCTGCCGGTGAAGTTGCGCCAGGCCTGCAGGCGGCCGCGCCGGCTGATCGGGATCACCTTGGCCATCAGCAGGCTGAACACCACCCGCTGGGCGCCCATGAAGATGCCGAACATCAGCATGAAGCTCAGGATCGAGCCCACCAGCATATTGCCCTTGAACAGCCAGCCGGAGAGCGCGATGCCCAGCACCGCCATCCGCGCCAGGCCGCCCATCCACATGGCCGCCGGCATCACCTTGGTGCGGTGCTCGATCTTGCTGGCGCCGAAGATCGGCGAGATGACGCCGCCTACCTGCTGCAGGGCGAGCCCCAGGCCGACGATGGCGTTGGAGCCGGAGACCATGTGCAGGTAGGCCGGCAGGAAGGTCGGCGTGTTGACCAGCCGGAAGCCGGTCATTCCCAGCATGCCGTGCAGGTAGTTGCCGAGGTAGTTGCGCTTGAGATTGTCCCAGACGAATTTCTCGTACTCGGCCTCGCGCTGGGCGAGGTCGGGCTCTCCGGAAGCTGCGGCCGGGGGTTCAATCGTCGCGGTCAAATCCTCAACGTCCCGCAGACGGGTGCAACCCGGCCCGCGCGCAACGCCCTCAGCTATCGGATGATTTCAATGCCGGTGCTGTAACAGAGTCTCGCGCGGACGGGAAAGCGTGCGCCGCCTCAGCCGGTCCGCGCCGAGACGATCCACGTGGCGGAGGGCAGGAACACGCGCCCGTCCTCGAGATGCGACGCGAGCGCGGCCCGAACATCCGCGATCACCGCCGCCCGCGCCTCCGGCCGCTCCCGCAGCTGCGCGCCCAGAGGGCCGACCCGCAGGGCCAGGTCGAGCGCGGCCTCCAGGCTGTTGCCGCCGGCCGCCATGTCCTGAGGTTCGAGAGAGATATCCTGGAAACCGGCGCCGGCCAGGATCCCGCGCACCCTGTCGGCGTCGGCGAAGGCGAAAGGGCCCGGCGCGCCCGGGATCGGCGGAACGGGCGGGGGCAGGTGAGGCGCGGCGGCGAGCATCGGCAGGACCATGATCGGGTTCTCCGCCGGCGCGCGCCAGCACAGGAAGCCCAGCCGCCCGCCGGGCTTCAGCGCGCGCCGCAGGTTCGCGAAGGCGGCGACCGGGTCCTGGAAGAACATCACTCCGAACCGCGAGTGGATCGCATCGTAGGCGCCGGCTTCGAACGGATGGGTCTGGGCGTCCGCCTCCAGGAAGCTCGCCTGGGCGACGCCGGCCGCCCGCGCCCGCGCCACCGCCAGCATGGGCTGCGAGATGTCCACCCCCAGCACGGCGCCTGAGGGCCCGACCCGTTTCGCCAGCTCCAGGGTCGTTTGCCCGCAGCCACAGCCGATGTCGAGGACCCGCTCGCCGGCCGCCGGCGCCAGGACCTCGATGACCCTCGCGCCCAGGGGTCCGACCTGCCGGTCGAGGGCGTCCCGGAACTCAGCCCACGTCTTGCCCGCGGCGTCGTTCCAATAGGCGATCTGGTCGGTGTTGGCGGCGGCGTCTGACATAGCCGTCAGGCTAGCGCCAAAGCGCCCCGCCGCCGACTGGAGAATCGATCGACAGGCAAAGATCAGACCCGGCGGTATTCCACCTTCGAGCCGTCATCGAGCTTGCCGGTCAGGGACTGCCAGGCGCCGGCCTCGTCGTAGAAATCGTCGATCTCGGCCTCGCCGCGGATGGTCACGTGGTTGGGCGCGACGCGGGCGGTCCTCACCTTCAGGATCTTGCCGGTCTGCGGGTTGAACAGCGGCGCGCCGCCGAAGATCTGCGGGTTCCAGTGGGTCATCGGATTGGCGTCGGCCGGCAGGTTGGTCTTGCCGTAGGTGCAGTCCACGTGGACCACGCCGCCGGCGCGCTCGGCGGTCACGTGCTCGTCCTTGCCGTTGGTGCTGGTGGAGGTCACCAGTGAGGCGAAGACCCCGTCGCTGCGCTTTTCGAGCGCGCGGTGGTGGTACTTGAACACCGGCACCGGGCCGATCTTGACGGTCATGGTGGCGTCGGTGGTGGCGGTCAGGGCGCCGCCGTCGATGTTGAAGACCACCTGATGCTCGCCGATCTTGGAGCCGTTGCGGAACACCGCGAAGGCCAGGGTCTTCGACGCGGCCATGACCAGCCCCGGCGCCAGGGGCAGGAACAGGCCGGCGGTCAGGATCGCGCGGCGGGACAGGGCGGCAGCACGCTCGGACATCATGGACCTCCTTGCCGGCGCGCCGATGCGCCGGCCTCGCGGGGAGTACGAAATATAGTTGGTTAAGGATGCGCTAGTGACCCGGGCGCGGCTCTATGACGCGTTCGGGCCGGGTCGGTTCCGAATTTCTGTGATCGCCTTTCTGGCCGTGCTGCGGCGTCGGGACCGATTTCGGGAAGCTGAAGTTCCCCGAGCGGTCCTGCTGCTGGAAGCCTTGCGTCATGCTCGCGTCTCCCTGTCCGTCAGCCCCCGGGATCAATCTGACGCAAGCGAAGGCGCGAAGCGAACGGGCAGGGCGCACGTCTGCGTGAACCGTCAGGCGGCGGCTGGCTCCCTCTCGGCCGGCGAGGGCGCGACCGCTCATCAGGCGTGGTGGGCCGCGTACTCCGTCTTGGTCGGCAGTTCATCGAAGGGCGGTTCGTGAAATTCCGCCTCATACTCATGGCGCGGAACGTCCAGTTCGGAGTCATCCGGATATCGGACGCGAGCGCTCTCCTCGTTCCCCCAGCCGTCCGTCTCCTTGTAGAGCCCTGTCGCCATGCCAGCCATCATAGCGGCTGGCCCGGCTTCGCGCGATGACTGTCCACGCGACGAATGGCCGAATGCAGTCCCCGCCGGCGCCTGGACAGAACAAAAAGAGAACACTAAGATCGCGACCATGACGATGCAGGTCGTGCGGCTGGCTTCCGAGACCGACTTTTCCGGCTGGCGGGAGGCCGCCCGGGTGCTGCGCGCGCGGCGGGTCGCTCCGGAGGCGGCGCTGTGGACGGTCGACGGGGCCGGCGACCTTTTCGACGACGCCGCGCTCGAGCCTGGGGCCGAGGCCTTCACCGTGCCGCGCGCATTCCTGCAGCTGGCCGGCGAGGTGATCCGGCATCGGTCGGACGAGCGGTTCGCGCTGCTCTACCGGCTGCTCTGGCGGCTGGGGCGGGAGCCCGGCCTCTTGAGCCGGTACGCCGATCCGGACGTGCGCAAGGCCCATGTTTTTGCGCAAGGCGTCGCCCAGGCCGAGCAGCAGATGCGGGCCTTCACCGACTTCAAGCCCTTCGCCGGCGCCGACGGCCACGAGGTCCAGGTCGCCTGGTTCGAGCCGGCCCATCGGGTGACCGAGGCCGCCGCCCGCTTCTTCGCCCAGCGGTTCGCCCGCCGGCGGTTTTCGCTGTTGACGCCGGACGTCTGCGCCCATTGGGATGGCGGTGAGCTCAGCTTCGCGCCGGGCGCCGATCCGGCCGACGCGCCGCGCGAGGCGGGCCTGGAGGACTTCTGGCGGAACCTGCCCGCGGGGCCATCAATTCCCCAGCCGATCGCCCGCCCAAAGTCCCCACGCCGGGAGCCGGCCCCTTCGCCCATGGCCCGCCAGTCCCACACCAACTCGTCCGACCGGTTGGTCCGCGCCGCCCAGCGCTCCAGCCGCGACGCTTCCTTTGACGGTCTGGCGGTGATGACGCTCGAGGAAGTCCATGTGGGCCTGCAGATGTGCCGCCGCTGCGGCCTCTACGGCGGCGCGACCCAGGGCGTATCCGGCGAGGGTGCCGGCCGGGCGCGGCTGATGCTGGAGGGCGAGCAGCCGGGCGACCAGGAGGACCTGGCGGGGCGCCCCTTCGTGGGACCGGCCGGCCAGATGCTGGACAAGGCCCTGGCCGAAGCCGGCGTTCCCCGAGACCAGGCCTTCGTCACCAATGCGGTGAAACATTTCAAGCATGAGCTGAGGGGCAGGAAACGCATCCACCAGACCCCGACCACCGGCGAGGTCGCCGCCTGCCGCTGGTGGCTCGACACCGAACGCCGGATCGTCCGGCCGCAGGTGATCGTGGCCATGGGCGCCACCGCGGCGCTGGCGGTCTTCGGCCGGCCGCTGGCGATCGGCAGGGCCCGCCAGGAGGCCCTTCCGCTCCCTGACCACGCCAAGGGCGTGGTCACCTACCACCCCGCCTATCTGCTGCGCCAGCCCGACCCGGACGCCCGGACCATGGCCTATGTGCGGTTCGTCGGCGACCTCAGGTTCGCCTGGGGGCTGGTGGCCTGATTGCCTCGTCAATCGCCATCGCCTACGGGTGAGCGGCCCGCCGATCAGGAGCGCGGCGGAGGACCAGATGGCGTCGCTCTTGGATCGCCTGCGCGGCAAGGGGCCGGACACGAGGCGGGAAACGACCCCGGCTGCAGCATGGGCGCCGCCCCTGTTCAAGGCCGGCCTGTCGCCGCTGCTGCAGAGCCCCGACGGGGCGGTGCTGGTCTGGACGGTCGCCGACAAGGCCTCGAGCGCGACGATTACCGACCAGTTCAAGGCGGGCGCCGAGGAATACCATCGCCGCTACGCCGCCAGCGACCACTTCGAGGCCCTGTTCCGCCAGGCGCTCGACGCCACCGGCCTCAAGGTCGCCGAACGCCCGCTGATCCTCGACGTCGGCAGCGGTTCGGGGGTCAATTCCATCGTCCCCTGCCGGCGGCTGTTCCCCGGCGCGCGGATGATCGCCACCGACCTCTCCGGCGAACTGCTGGCCATGCTGGCCACCTACGCGATCGACAACGCCGCCTCCGACGAGGTGGTCTGCGTGAAGATGGACGCCATGAGCCAGAAGGTGACGCCCGGCGTCTTCGACCTGGTGACCGGCGCCTCGATCCTGCACCATCTCGACAGCCCGGGGGACGGGCTGATGGCGGCCGGCCGGGCGCTGAAGCCGGGCGGCCATGCGATCTTCTTCGAGCCCTTCAACGGCTGGGCGATCGTGCGGCTGGCCTTCGAGCGGATTCTGGCCGAAGCCGAGCTTCGCCACGACCCGCTGGAGCCCGAGCTCGACCGCGCCGTGCGCCAGCTCATCGACGACGTCACCGAGCGCAGCCCGGAGTCCTATTCGCCGGAGCTCGCGGCCAAGGACGACAAGTGGCTGTTCTCCCGCACCCGCATCGAGTTTTCGGCCCGGGCCGCCGGTTTCGAGACGATCCGCTTCGTGCCGCACAACGACCACCCGAGCCTGTTCCGTGACGCCGCGGCCACCCACCTGCGCCTGTCGGTCGGCCACGACGACCTGCGCTTCCCGGACTGGGCGACAGCCATCCTGGACAGCTTCGACGCGGCGATCACGCTCAACGCCAAACGCGAACTGATGCTCGAGGGCACCATCGTGCTCACCAAGGGCTGACAGGGCGCCATCGTTCTGACCAAAGGATCGTAAGGCTTGCCGCCGCCACGATTGGGTCACGCCCCGGCCACGATCCATGGCCACGCTTCACCCTGATCTGGGGACGGTGACGGGCGATGCGGGGTGCTGCGATCCTTCTCGTGTGGTTGCTCTGCGCCGGCTGCGGCCAGGTCGCCGATGCGCAGGCCAAGCTCGTCAACGACCTGCGGGTCAAGGACGCCATCGGCGACTACGAAAAGGCCGACCACGCGCACAACCTGCTGGACGAGTGCGTCAAGGCCAAGCTGGTCGCCGGCGCCTATGCCGACGCCAGGGACGCGGCCGACAGCAACGCCTGGATGGCCCGCTCGCAGGAGGATTGCCGCGCCGCGGCCGCCCAGCTTCACGCCACGCCGCAGGCGAAGTCCTAGTCCGTTCCAAATTCCGCTCATCCCGGCGAAGGCCGGGACCCAGATCTCGAGGCTCGGTGGCGGGTCGGATCGGCTCTGAGTTCAAAGAGCCCACGTCTGAGCTAATCCATCTGGGTCCCGGCCTTCGCCGGGATGAGCGGTTGGTCTTTGCTAATCCGCCAAGAACCCGGCCTCGGCGAAGTCGAGCATCCGCTTGAGCAGCGCCGCCACGTCGTCCTCGCGGGTCAGGCCGCCGGACAGGTGGTGCAGGCGATCGAACTCCATGAAGCGGTTGTTGTGCACCATGCCGAGCACGAAGTGCAGCCGCCAGTAGACGCTCTCGGGCGGCAGGTCCGGCCGCGCGGTCTTCAGCGCCTCGGCGAAGCGGGCCAGGTGGCTGACGTCGTTCTGCAGGGCGTCGCGCATCTCCGCGGTGCCCTCGGAGCGGGCGCGGATGATGAACTGGACGCTGATCCGGCGGTCGTTGGCCGGGTCGGCCCAGCGCAGCGGCGGGGCGAACAGGGCCTCCAGGATGTCGCGCACCGGCGGCTTGCCGCCATGCCGGTCGTTGGCCTCGTGCAGCATGCGCGCCCGCTCGCGGTTGAGCTCGCCGGTCCGCCGCCGGAAGATCTCGAACAACAGGGCGTCCTTGGACCCGAAGTGGTAGTTCACGCTGGCCAGATTGACCCCGGCCTCGGCGGTAATGTCGCGCACCGAGACGTTCTGGAAGCCGTGGAGCGCGAACAGTCGCTCGGCCGCCGTGAACACCGCGGACTTGGTGGCGGCGTGGGTCTCTTCGCCGACAACGATCTCTGGGGCGGCGATCTCGGGCGTGTCGTGAGCGGTGTCAGGCATGGCGCTCCGCCTAGCGGGCGAGCTCCTTCATGGCCTTCTCGAGCCCGGCGAGCGTCAGCGGGTACATCCGGTCGTTGACCAGCTGCTTCATCACGCCCACCGAAGGCGTGTAGTCCCAGTGGCGCTCGGCCGTCGGGTTCAGCCAGATCATGTGGTCGTAGATGTTGGCCACCCGGTCCATCCAGACCGCGCCCGCCTCCTCGTTCCAGTGCTCCACCGAGCCGCCCGGATAGGTGATCTCATAGGGGCTCATGGTGGCGTCGCCCACGAAGATGACTTTGTAGTCGTGGGGAAACTTGTGGAGGATGTCCCAGGTGTTCAGCTTCTCGGCGTGACGGCGCCGGTTGTCCTTCCACACGCTCTCATAGAGGCAGTTGTGGAAGTAGTAGAACTCCATGTTCTTGAACTCGGAGCGGGCCGCGGAAAACAGCTCCTCGCAGACCTTGATGTGGCTATCCATCGAGCCGCCGATGTCGAAGAAGATCAAGACGCTGATCTTGTTGCGGCGCTCCGGGCGCATCTGGATGTCCAGATAGCCCTTCTCCGACGTGCCCTTGATGGTGCCGTTCATGTCGAGCTCGTCGGGCGAGCCGTCGCGGACCCATTTGCGCAGGCGGCGCAGCGCCACCTTGATGTTGCGGGTGCCGAGCTCGACCTGGTCGTCGAGGTTCTTGTACTCGCGCTTGTCCCAGACCTTGATCGCCTTGCCATGGCGGCCCTTGTCCTGGCCGATGCGGATGCCCTCGGGGTGATAGCCGTTGGCGCCAAACGGGGACGTGCCGCCGGTGCCGATCGCCTTGTCGCCCTTCTCGTGGCGCTCCTTCTGCTCGGCGATGCGCTTGGCCAGCGCGTCCATCAGGGCCTCGAACCCGCCCATGGCCTCGATCTGGGCCTTCTCCTCGTCGGTGAGGAACTGGTCGGAGAGCTTCTTCAGCCACTCGGCGGGGATGTCGGCGGTGACGTCGTCGCCCATCCGCTCCAGGCCCTTGAAGACGTGGGCGAAGACCTGGTCGAACTTGTCGATGTTCTTCTCGTCTTTCACGAGGGCCGCGCGGCTGAGGTAGTAGAAATCGTCGACCGAGCGGTCGATGACCATCTTGTCCAGCCCCTCCATGAGCATGAGGTATTCCTTCAGCGTCACCGGCACCTTGGCCTGGCGAAGCTCGGTGAAGAAACGCATGAACATGCGGAGGTCTCTCGGGTGACGAACGTCTGTTTGAACGTGGAAGATGCGGCGTCGGGTCCGCGATGTCCAGTATCCCTCCCCTTTATGGGGAGGGTGGCGAGGCGAAGCCGAGACGGGTGGGGGAGTGCGGGCCGGAATGCTGAGTCAGCGCTTGAACGCGACTGCCCCACCCGTCTCGCTGCGCTCACCACCCTCCCCGGAACGGGGAGGGTAACCCCTCAGTCGCGCCGCCGCCCGCCGCGCATCACCCAGCGCAGCCCCGCGATCAGGAACGAGGCGACCAGAATGCCGACCCAGGTCACCGGATCGCTCAGCGAGATATGGTCCACCGGCGTCACCCTTCCTTGCGCCGCACAAGGTGTCGGTCGCCGGGCTGGCCGTCAAATGGCGCCGGGGTTCGGGGAACGCAGGTTGCGGCGCCTTCGCGAGTCCGATTAGCTGCGCCGGCAGTGCGCGTAGTCCGCCGGGGGCGATCCATGGACATCCACAAACCCAAGCCCTGGCATGGCGTGCGCGAGCTCCTGAAGGAGATCGGGACCATCGTCATCGGCGTGCTGATCGCGCTCGGTGGCGAGCAGGCGGTGGAGTGGACGCACCAGCAGACGGAGCTCAGCGAGGCGCGCGAGGCGCTGCACAATGAGGTGGTCGAAGGCGCCACCGACATTCGCGTAGCCGCGCTGGAGGATCGCTGCCTGATGGGCCTCCTGGACCGCTACGAGGCCTGGGCGAAGGGCGGGCCCAAGCCGCCGATGCCTGCTCCCTCGATGTTGCCCGTTCCGGACGACGCGGTCTGGGAATCCCTGCGGGCCGGGGCGGTGACGCGGATGCCGTTGAAGGAAAGGCTGACCTACGTCCGGTACTTCTACCAGGCCGCCAACAACCGCTCGCTCTATTATCCGATGCGGGAGCACGCCATCACCATGCGCACCTACCTGGCGTGGGACACGCTGACGCCGGCGGAGGCGCGGACCTTGCTGCGCGACATCGCCCGCGGGCGGACCCAGCTGGGTGTGATGCTCAGGAATGAGCCGTACGAGCTGGAGGCGGCCAAGGCGGCGGGCGGCGAACCGCAGCCGCTGACGCCCGCCAGGCGCGCGACCCTGGAGGCCGAATGCGCCGCCGCCGGCGTGCCGTTCGACGACAAGGGCCCCTAGCCATGGACATCCACAAACCCAAGCCCTGGCACAGCTTCAGGGAGTTCCTGAAGGAGTACCTGATCATCGTCATTGGCGTGCTGACCGCGCTGGGGGCGGAGGGCGTGGTGGAGAAGTTCCACGAGGCCCGCTTGTCCGCCGAAGCGCGCGAGGCTGTGCGCGGCGAGATCGCCGCCGACTTGGGCTGGATGCAGGTGAACCAGCAGCAGACCCGCTGCATGGACCGGCGGCTGGAGGAGCTTTCGGCCATCTTAGCGGCCGCGCGCGAGGGCCAGCCGCACCCGGTCGCCCAATGGGTCGGGCGGCCGCTCAACCAGCCGGTTTCGACCAAGCGCTGGACCGCCGCGTCCCAGGCCGGGCGCGCCGCCCTGTTCGGCAGCGAGGAACAGGGGACCTACGGCACCTTCTATTTCGTCATCGACGGCTTCGTGACCCACCAGGACCGGGAACAGCAGGCCTGGGCCACCCTGCGCACCCTGGAAAGCGCCAAGACCCTGTCGCCGCAGATGGTCTGGGGTCTCAGCGAGGCGCTGCAACGGGCCCGGATCGAGAACTATGGCGTCAAGCGCTCCACCGACCGCGCGCTCGCGAGCGCGAAGACCCTGGGCATCACGCCGATCGCGGCGCCGCACAAGGCCGCCGATGTCGCCGTGCTGCCCATCTGCGTGCCCATCGACGCCGACCGCGCCACGGCCCTGCGCATGATCGCCAACCCGACCGGGGAGCCGTAGCGGCATGGACATCCACAAGCCGAAGCCCTGGCACGGCGTGCGCGAGTTCCTGAAGGAGTACGTGATCATCGTGGTCGGCGTGCTCACGGCGCTGGCGGGCGAGCAGGCGGTCGAGTGGGTCCACGTGGGCAATGAAGTCCGTGAGGCGCGCGCGGCGCTGCACGAGGAGATCGCCGCCGACGCCACCATCGCGGCAGCGAGCATCGAGGAGGACCGCTGCCTGGGCCTTTCGCTCGACAAGTATGTGGCCTGGGCGCACGGCGGGCCGAAGACCGAGGCGTTCCGCGGCGCCTTCCCCTACCTGCGGACCAGCACCTGGGAAGAGGTGCGCTCGGGACCGGTGGCCCACATGCCGCTGAAGGAGCGTCTGGCGCTGGCCGAATTCTACGATGAGATCTCCAACCAGAAGGGGGTGATCGAATATGAGCGCAACGCCTATCGCCCGTTGCTCGCCATGTCGCAGAAGCCCGACCTCGACAAGGCTGACGCCCAGCGCCTGCTGGAGGTCGTGGCCGAGGCGCGGCTGTTCGGGCGGGTACGCACCGGCAACGGCCAGAGGCTGATCGCCGCCGCCAAGGCGCTGGGCGCCGGACCGAGGCCCTTCGGTCTGGTAACGCAGAAGCGCCTGGCCTGGCAGTGCGGGACCGGCCCCATGCCGTAGGCGCGCCGCGTAGCCGCTCTTTTCTTTATTGATCGTCATTCCCGGCCTTGTGCCGGGAACCCATGAACTCCGTGGCGGTCCAAGAGTCGCGGCGACGCCCATGCGAGGTCTGCAGCGCCTGCGATCACGGGTTCCCGGGACAAGCCCGGGAATGACGGAGCAAATATTGGAAGTGCAGCGAGGGGGTAAGGCTCTCGCTCACCGCTTCCCGAACGCCCGCAGGAAGGTCCGGGTCGCCAGGGCCGCCTCGTCCTCGACCTGCTTGTCCGTCAGCTCCGGGATGGCGTTGCAGAGGCGGGCCTTGAAGTAGCGGTTCTGGACCAGGCCCAGGAACTGGTGGGCCGCCTCCTGCGGGTCCTGGCCGTCGAGGTCGAGGTCGCCGTTCCGGGCCATGCCCTCCAGCAACTCCGCCACCCAGATCACGCCCTGCCGCGGGCCGGCGTTGTAGAAGGTCTGGCCGATCTCCGGCGACCGTTCGGCCTCGGCGACGATCAGGCGGAAGTTCTTCAGGTTGAAGTCGGTGAGCACGCGGGTGAGGTAGGCGCGGCCGATCCGGCGCAGGGTCTCTTCCGGCGTTTCACCCGCGGTGGGGGCGGCGAAGATCTCGTCCTGCCACAGGCAGCGCCGCTCGACGTAGGCATTGAACAGGTCGTCCTTGCTCTTGAAGTAGTTGTAGAGCGTGCCCTTGGAGCCGCCGAGCCGGGCGGCGATGACGGACATCGAGGCGTTGGCGAAGCCCTCTTCCAGAAAGACGCTCTGCGCCACATCTAGGATCAGTTCGCGGCGTGCATCGCGGTCCAGTCGTGTCTTCGTCAGTTGCATCTTTATTCCAACCGTACGGTATGGTCAGTCTTGACGCGCCAGGTTGGCGCTCGCTATATCGTCCCGTGCAATATATGACCGTACCGTACGGTATGACAAGAGTCTGCGACATGAACGCCCACCGCATCCGCCTGACCGTCATGTCTCTCCTCGCCGCCACCGCGCTGAGCGCGTGTGCGACCCTGCCGCCCGAGGCGCCGGCTCGTATCGCCAAGGCCCCGGCGAGCTACGCGACCTCGCAGGCCCTGGCCGGTCCGAGCCGCGACTGGCCCGCCGACGCCTGGTGGACGGCCTACGGCGATGGGCAGCTGAACAGCCTGATGGCCGAGGCGCTGGCCGGCTCGCCCACGCTGGCCGCCGCCGAGGCTCGCGTCCGCAAGGCCGACGCCGCCAGCGCCGCCGCGCACGCCCGCGAACTGCCCAGGGCCTCGGCCAACGGCAGCGTCGAGGAGATGAAGCAGAGCTACAACGTCGGCATTCCGGCGCAGTTCGTGCCGCAGGGCTACAACTGGTACGGCCGCGGCACGCTCGACTTCAGCTGGGAGCTCGACTTCTGGGGCAAGAACCGCGCGGCGGTGGCCGCCGCCGTGTCCGACGCACGGGCGGCTGAGGCCGATGCCGCCGAGGCGCGGCTGATGCTCTCGACAAACGTTGCGGCCGCCTACGCCGACCTTGCGCGCCTCTACGCCGAGCGCGACGTGGCCGAGCGGTCCATGGGCGTCCAGGGCGAGACCTCCAAGCTGGTGGCCGACCGCGTCGCCAATGGCCTCGACACCCTGGGAGAGCAGCGCCAGGCCGAGGCCGAGCCGCTACAGGCCAGGGCCGACCTTTCGGCCATCGACGAGCAGATCGCGCTGACCCGCAACCGGCTGTCCGCCCTGGTCGGCGCCGGTCCCGACCGGGGCCTCAGCCTCACCCGCCCGAGCGTCACCGGCCTGAAGCCTTTGGGGGTTCCCGCCGAACTCGCCGCCGGCCTGGTGGGCCGCCGCCCCGACGTCACCGCCGCGCGCTGGCGCGCCGAGGCCGCCGCCAGCCGCGTCCACGAGGCGCGCGCGGCCTTCTTCCCGGACATCAACCTGGCGGCCTTCATCGGGACCCAGGCGCTGCACCTGGACAAGGTCTTCGCCTCGGGGTCCGACATCGGTTCGGTCGGCCCCGCCGTCAGCCTGCCGATCTTCGAGGGCGGGCGGCTGAAAGCCGGGCTGCGCGGCGCCGAGGCCGACCGCGACGCGGCGGTCGCCAGCTACGACGCCGCCGTCACGGAAGCTTTCCGGCAGGTGGCCGACGTGGTGGCCTCCAGCCGCGCGCTGCAGTCCCAGCTCGCCGACAGCCGCGCCGCGCTCGCCGCCAGCGAGGACGCCTATCGCATCGCCAAACTCCGCTACCAGGGCGGGCTCTCCACCTATCCCGCCGTGCTCCTGGCCGAGCAGGGGGTCCTGAAACGCCGGCGCACGGTGGCCGATCTCGATGCGCGCGCGCTAGACCTCGACGTACAGCTCGTCCGCGCGCTGGGCGGCGGTTTCCATTCGGCCTGACCGGCCCCCAAGGTTCTCTCGAAAGTCCACTCCGATGCCCGACACCGCCACCCTCGACCGGCCCATCGCCACAGCGGCTCCCGCCGCCATCGCCCGGGCGAACCGCCGGCGCCTGCTGACCTGGCTCGCCATCGCCGTCGTCGTGGGCGCGGCCCTGTTCGGCGTCTGGTGGCTGCTCACCTCCGGCAAGTCGGTGGAGACCGACAACGCCTACGTCGGCGCCGACGTGGGCCAGGTGACGCCGCTGGTCGCCGGCCCGGTGGCCAAGGTGCTGGTCCGCGAGACCGAGGTGGTGAAGGCCGGGACCCCGCTGGTCATCCTCGACGACTCCGACGCGAAGATCGCCGTGGCCCAGGCGCAGGCCGCCCTGGGGTCGGCCGAGCGGCGGGTGCGCGCCATGGGCGCCAATGACACAGCCCTCGCCGGCCAGCTCGCCGCGCGCGACGCCGACATCGCGCGCATGAAGTCCGACCTCGACCGGGCCCGCACCGACCTCGAACGCCGCCAGGCGCTGTCCGCCTCCGGCGCGGTCTCCGGCGACGAACTGACCAACGCCCGGAACAAGTTTTCCGAGGCCCAGGCCATGCTCGGCCAGTCCCAGGCGGCCCGCGCCGCCGCGGTCGGCAATCGCGAGGCCAACCAGGTGATGATCGCCGGCGTCAGCCTGGAGCAGAATCCCGAGGTGCTGGCCGCGCGCGCCAAGCTCGACGCCGCCCAGCTGGCGCTCGACCGCATGGTCATCCGCGCGCCCATGGACGGGGTGATCTCGAAGAAGCAGGTGGAGCTCGGCCAGCAGGTCGCCATGGGCGTGCCGATCATGGCCATCGTGCCCACCACCGAGGCCTACGTCGACGCCAACTTCAAGGAAGTGCAGCTGAAGAGGGTCCGCCCGGGCCAGCCGGTGACGCTCACCTCCGACCTCTACGGCAAGGACGTGGTCTTCCATGGTCGAGTGCGGGGCCTCTCCGGCGGCACCGGCGCGGCCTTCTCGCTGATCCCGGCCCAGAACGCGTCCGGCAACTGGATCAAGGTGGTGCAGCGCCTGCCGGTGCGCATCGATCTCGACCCCAAGGAACTGGCCCAGCACCCCTTGCGGGTGGGCCTCTCCATGAAGGCCTCCGTCGACATCTCCGGCGCCAAATAGGCCAAGGGACGCGCCGCCCATGTCCAGTCCCGGAACCGCGCCGTCCATGCCCGCCCCGATGACCGGGCCGCTGCTGGCGATCACCTCCATAGCGCTGGCGCTCGGCACCTTCATGCAGGTGCTGGATTCGACCATCGCCAACGTCTCGATCCCGACCATCGCCGGCAACCTCGGCGTCTCCGCCAGCCAGGGGACCTGGGTTGTCACGTCCTTCGCCGTGGCCAACGGCGTCTCGGTGCCGCTGACCGGCTGGCTGATGATGCGCTATGGCGTGGTGAAGACCTTCGTGGGCTCGGTGGCCCTGTTCACCATCGCCTCGTTCCTCTGCGGGATCTCCTGGAACCTGCCGTCGCTGATCGCCTTCCGCGTGCTGCAAGGCGCGGTCTCCGGACCGATGATACCGGGCTCCCAGGCGCTCTTGATCATGATCTTCCCGGCCAGCCAGCGGGGAACGGCGCTGGCCATCTGGTCGATGACCACCCTGGTGGCGCCGATCACCGGGCCAATCCTCGGGGGCTACATCTCCGACAACATCTCCTGGCCGTGGATCTTCCTGATCAACCTGCCGGTGGGGATCCTCTGCACCCTGCTTTGCTGGCGCAATATGAAGAGCCGCGAGACCCCGACCCGCGTCGTGCCCATCGACCGCACCGGCTTCTTCCTGCTGCTCACCTGGGTGGGCGCCCTGCAGGTCTTGCTGGACACCGGCAAGGACGCCGACTGGTTCAATTCACCGGCGATCATCGTCGAGGCGATCATCGTGGTGATCGGCTTCATCGCCTGGCTGATCTGGGAGCTCAACGAGGAGAACCCGATCGTCGACCTGTCGCTGTTCAAGTCGCGCAATTTCGTCATCGCCACCGCAGTCTCCTGCATCGGCTTTGCGCTGTTCTTCGGCGCGAACCTCCTGAGCCCGCTCTGGCTTCAGACGCGGATGGGCTACATCGCCACCTGGGCCGGCCTGGTCGCCGCGCCCTCCGGCATGGTGGCGGTGTTCCTGACGCCGTTCGCGGCGCGGCTGATGAACCGGGTGGACGCGCGCTGGACCGCGAGCGTGTCGCTGCTGGCCTTCGCGGTTTCCTTCTTCATGCGCTCGCGCTTCACCACCGACGTGGACTTCATCGGCCTGGTCATACCGAGCCTGGTGCAGGGCGTGGCCATGAGCACCTTCTTCGTCTCGATGGTGACCCTGACCCTGAACGGGGTGCCGGGCCAGCTCGTGCCGCAGGCTTCCGGTCTCTACAACTTCGCGCGCATCACCGCGGGCGGCTTCGCCGCCTCCGTGGCCGCCACGGCCTGGGAGCAGACCGCGACCCTGCACCAGAGCCGCCTGGCGGAGACCATGTCCGCGGGCGACCCGACCTTCACCGCTGCGATCCAGAAACTGCAGGCTGCGGGCCTCAGCGCCACCCAGGCGGTGGGCGCAATCACCAACCAGGTGACCAACCAGGCCTTCCTGCTGTCGACCGACGACATCTTCCGGATCGCCTCGGTCCTGATGCTGCTGCTGGTGCCCTGCGTGTGGCTGACCAAGAAAGCCCTGGGCGCGGGCGCGTCGCACGCCGCGGCGGACTAGGTCAGGCGTAACAGGTCAGGTGGGGCAGGGCTCCACGGCCTTGAGTTTGCGCCACACGGTCATGCGCGAGACGCCTAGCCGGCGCGCGATCTCCACCGGCCCGATCCCGGCGCGCTGCAGGGCGCGGATGTCCTGGGCCGCGGCCGGACGGCGGTGGCGGCCTGCGCCCACCGGCTCGACCGCGGCCACGGCCTCAAGCGCCGCGCGCAGCGCCAGGCCGCCTGGCCCCACTCTGGACAGCTCCGGCTCGACGCCGCGCAAGGCCGCGCCGCGCCGCTCCAGGGCCTGCAACGCCTCCCACATGGCCCTGCCGCTGGCGCCCAGATGCTCCAGGCGGCCCACCACCAGCTCGTCGCCGCCGCCGATGAATTCCAGGATCGAGTGCAGCATGGCGAAGTCGTCGCCGCCGGGCCTGGCCGGCTCCTCGGCGCGCACCACGTGGCAGCCCAGGGCTCTCAGCGCCGCCGTTTCCGCCGCGGGGTCCGCGCCCGAACCGTCGTCCTGCAGCCTGACATAGCCGATCCTGAGCATCCTGCCCGCCGCGCCTCACTCATGAAGAAGAGCCCGGCCGCAGGGTCCCAAATGCAGAGCTTCCCGCCAAGAGGGGAAAGGTTAAATCTAGGCAATATTTGACCGTCTCCCACAGTAACTCAGGCGGGATTGTGTTCGCTTGCCGCCGATTCCGCGGTCAAGCTAGAAAAACTCTCCCCACTTCGACGAAGGATGTATTCGTGGTCGATTGTATCGCCCACGTGGAAGTCGTACTCGCCCACTTTTTCGAAGCCGTGGCGCCCGTAGAACCTGAGCGCGCGGTGATTCTCCGACCAGACGCCGATCCAGACCGCGCGCGGTCCGCCGCTCTGCAGCCAGGCCAGGGTCTCGGCGAACAGGCGCGCGCCCAAGCCGCCGCCATGCCAGGCCTTCAGGAGGTAGATCCGCTTCAATTCCCCGCAGGCGGGCGTCACCTCGGCGTGGGGCAGGCCGCCGGGGCCTGCGAGCGCATAGCCGATGACCTCCTCGCCGGCCTCCACGATCCAGGAGGCCTTGGCCGGATCGGCCAGGTCGGCCCGGGTGCGCTCGAGGTCGTAGGCCTCCTCAAGGTACCGCTCCAGGTCGGCGCGCGGATAGAGATGGCCGAAGGTCTCGACAAAGGTCGCCATGCCGATGGCGGAGATGGCGTCGGCGTCGGCAGGTCCCGCGCGGCGGATCGAGGGCTCGGTCATCTTGTGGGCTTAGAATCCTTGCTAAGATGAAGCATGACAGTCGCGCTCTACACCCATCAGGACATGCTCGACCACCGCCCCGGCGCCCGCCATCCGGAGCGGCCCGAGCGGCTGCAGGCGGTCACCGACGCGCTGAGCGACGCCAGCGACATCAAGTACATGGTGCGCGACGCGCCGCTGGCCGAGGAGGCCGACCTGGCCCGGGTCCACGGCAAGACCTACCTCGAGGCGATCTTCGCGGCCAAGCCGGGGGCCGGCACGCTCAGGCTCGACCCGGACACCTTCATGTCGGCCGGCAGCCTCAACGCCGCGCGCCGGGCCGCAGGCGCGGTGGTGGCCGCGGTGCGCGACGTCGCCGTCGGCGAGGCGAACCGGGCCTTCTGCGCGGTCAGGCCGCCGGGCCACCACGCCGAGCCCGGCCTGCCCATGGGCTTCTGCATCTTCTCCAATGTGGCCATCGCCGCCCGCGCCGCCCAGGCGGCGGGTCTCAGCAAAGTGGCGGTCGTCGACTTCGACATCCACCACGGCAACGGCACGCAAGCCGCGTTCGACGGCCAGGAGGGGCTGTTCCTGGCCTCGATCCAGCAGTGGCCCATGTGGCCCGGCAGCGGCCACCCCGACGAGCCGACGTCGCCAAATATCGCCAACGCCGTGGCGCCGGAGGGCGGCAGCCGCGAGGTCTGGCGCAAGGCCTTCGAGAGCCTGATGCCGAAGGTGGACGCCTTCGCCCCTGACCTGATCATCGTTTCGGCCGGATTCGACGCCCATGCGCGCGATCCTCTGGGCGGCGGCGGCCAGTCGCTGGAAGCCGAGGACTTCGCCTGGGCCACCCGCGCCATCGCCTCGGTGGCCAACCGCCACGCCAAGGGCCGGGTTGTGTCCTCGCTTGAGGGCGGTTACGACCTTGAGGCTCTGGGCTCGTCGGCGCTTGCGCATGTGCGGGCCCTTTCCGAGGGGTAGGGCCCCTTTGTCTTGGGGATAGGGACGGACGGGTGAGGGGTTGCACGCCAGCCGTTCGGATGGACCGGCCAGCGCCTTGACCGCAGGCTCCCTCAATGCGCCCCTGGGCGCGCCCAAGCCCGCGCCCGCCAAGCCGCGTTCCGGCGCCATCACCCTCGCCCGTCACGGCGAGCCGGCGCTGTCGCGCAAGGTCAAGCTGTCATCGAAGGAATACCGCGCGTTCTGGGCGCAATACGAGCTGATGGGCCTGCTGCCGGGACAGGCGCCGCCGGAGCATCTCGTGGGCTTCGTCAAAGACTGCGACGTGCTGATCTCGTCCACCCGCCTGCGCGCCATCGAAAGCGCCCAGGCCGTGGGCCAGGGCCGCGCCTTCACCCGCGACGAGGTGCTGATCGAGGCGCCATTGCCGCCGCCGAACTGGCCGTGGATCAAGCTGTCGCCGCGGATCTGGGGGTTCATGGCGCGCGTTCACTGGTGGTTCTTCAACCACCATCAGGGCGAGGAAAGCCGCGAGCAGGCCGAGGCGCGCGCCGATCAGGCCGCGGCCAAGCTGGAGGCCATCGCCGACAGCGGCCAGGACGTCGTCGTGCTGGCGCATGGCTTCTTCAATGTGCTCATCGGCCGGGCGCTCTTGAAGCGCGGCTGGCGGCGGACGATCCGAGAAGGCTACAAATACTGGTCGACGCGCCGCTTCGAGCGGTTCTAGGAAAGGACCATGTCCGAACCTGTCGACATCGCGACCCTCACCTTCGAGCAAGCGCTGGCCGAGCTTGAGCAGATCGTGGCGCGGCTGGAATCCGGCCAGGCGCCGCTGGAGGCCTCGATCGCCATGTATGAACGGGGCGCCGCGCTCAAGGCGCACTGCGAGACCCGGCTCGAGGCCGCGCGCCTGCGCGTGGAGAAGATCGTGGTGGGCGCCGGCGGCGCGCCCGGAGTCGAGCCCGCCGAGTTCAACTGATGCCGGCCAACGATCCAGGCGAGCCGCCGGGTCCGGTGGGCTCCCTCGCCCAACGCGTGGCGCAGGCCGCCGATCTGGTCACCGTCGCACTGGACGAGCTTCTGCCCCGCGCCGACGGGCCGGAATCCCAGCTCACCGAGGCGATGCGCTATGCCGCGCTGGGGCCCGGCAAGCGCCTGCGAACCTTCTTCGCCCTGGAAACCGGCAAGATGTTCGACGTGCCGGAACGCTCGGTGCTGCGGGCGGCCTGCGCCCTGGAATGCATCCAGGCCTACAGCCTGATCCACGACGACCTGCCCTGCATGGACGACGACGACATGCGCCGCGGCCGGCCGACGGTGCACAAGGCCTATGACGAGGCGACGGCGGTGCTGGCCGGCGACGCCCTGCAGACCGCGGCCTTCGAGATCCTCGCCCACCCCGACACCCACTCCGACGGCGCGATTCGCGCGGAGCTGGTGATGAAGCTCGCGCAGGCCGCGGGCGCGCGCGGCATGGCCGGCGGACAGATGATCGACATCCTGGGCGTGCGCGACGACCTGGGCGGGGTGGCGCGCATGCAGCGGCTGAAGACCGGCGCCCTGATCGCCTGCGCCTTCGAACTGCCGCTGGTGCTGGCCAGGGCCAAGGATTCCGAGCGCCACGCCATGCTGGGGTTCGCCCAGGACCTGGGTCTCGCCTATCAGATCGTCGACGACCTGCTGGACGCCGAGGGCGACGCGGCAAGCCTCGGCAAGGCGGTCGGCAAGGACGCCGCCAAGGGCAAGGCGAACTTCGTCACCCTGCTGGGAGTTGAGGCCGCGCGCGAGCGTCTGAGCCTACTCTCTGGCCAGACCAAGGCGCACCTGGAGCCCTTCGGCGAGGCGGCCGAATTCCTGCGGGCGAGCGTCGATTTCGTGTTAGAGCGCCGAAATTAGTTCCCGCCGGGTCCCGCTCGCTTAACCCATGACCACAACTCCGCTTCTCGACACCGTCGCCTCGCCCGCCGACACCCGAGGGATGTCGATCGCGCAGCTGAGACAGCTCGCCGACGAGCTTCGCGCCGAGACCATCGACGCGGTTTCCCAGACCGGCGGCCACCTGGGCGCGGGCCTGGGGGTGGTCGAGCTGACCGTCGCCCTGCACCACGTCTATGAGACTCCCAAGGACATCCTGATCTGGGACGTCGGCCACCAGGCCTATCCGCACAAGATCCTCACCGGCCGCCGCGNNAATACGACCCGTTCGGCGCGGCCCATGCGGCGACCTCGGTGTCGGCCGCCCTCGGCTTCGCCGCGGCCCGCGATCTCAAGGGCCAGGACAACCGGGTGGTCGCGGTGATCGGCGACGGCTCGATGAGCGCCGGCATGGCCTATGAGGCGATGAACAACGCCGCGGAGACCACCGGCCAGCTCACCGTCATCCTCAACGACAACGACATGTCCATCGCCCCGCCGGTGGGCGGGATGAGCGCCTACATGGCCAGGTTGGTCTCCGGCGGCGGCTACCGCTCGATCCGCAACATCGGCAAGGCGGTCTCCAAGGTCTTTCCCAAACCGATGCAGGAAGCGGCCCGCAAGGCCGAGGAATTCGCCCGCGGCATGGTCACTGGCGGGACCTTTTTCGAGGAGCTGGGCTTCTACTACGTGGGCCCCATCGACGGCCACGACATGGACGCCCTGGTCCACGTGCTGCACAACGCCCGCGCCATCACCGACAAGCCGGTGCTGGTCCATGTGGTCACCCAGAAGGGCAAGGGCTACGGCCCTGCCGAGAACGCCGCCGACAAGCACCACGCGGTGGTCAAGTTCGACGTGGTCACCGGCCAGCAGGCGAAACCCACTCAGGCCGCGGCGCCCAGCTACACCAGGGTCTTCGCCCAGGAGCTGATCAAGCGGGCCGAACTCGACGACAAGATCGTCGCCATCACCGCGGCCATGCCCTCAGGCACGGGCCTGGACCTCTTCGAGCAGCGGTTCCCCGAGCGCACCTTCGACGTCGGCATCGCCGAGCAGCATGCGGTGACCTTCGCCGCGGGCCTGGCGGCCGACGGCATGAAGCCCTTTGCGGCGATCTATTCGACCTTCCTGCAGCGCGGCTACGACCAGGTAGTGCACGACGTGGCGATCCAGCGGCTGCCGGTGCGCTTCGCCATGGACCGCGCGGGCCTGGTGGGCGCCGACGGCCCGACGCATGCGGGGTCCTTCGACATCGGCTTCATGGGCGCGCTGCCCGGGATGATCCTGATGGGTCCGGCCGACGAGGCCGAGCTGGCCCACGCCATCGCCACCGCCGTCGAGATCGATGACCGGCCCTCAGCGTTCCGCTATCCGCGCGGAGAGGGCACAGGCGTGACCATCCCCGAGCTCGCCGCGCCCTACGAGATCGGCAGGGGCCGCATCGTGCGCGAGGGGACAGCGGTCGCCATTCTCTCCTTCGGCACGCGCCTCAGCGAAGCGCTCAAGGCGGCCGACATGCTGGCGGCGCGGGGTCTCTCGGCCACCGTCGCCGACGCCCGTTTCGCCAAGCCGCTGGATGTCGAGATGATCCTGCGGCTCGCGCGCGACCACGAGGCCCTGATCACCGTCGAGGAAGGCGCGGTCGGCGGCTTCGGATCCTTTGTCCTGCAGACGCTGGCCGAACACGGCGCGCTCGACCGCGGCCTGAAGGTCCGCAGCCTCGTCCTGCCCGACGTCTTCCAGGATCAGGACAAGCCGGAGATCATGTACGCCCAGGCCGGCCTCGACGCCGAAGGCATCGTCCGCGGCGCGCTGGCCGCGCTCGGCGCCGACAACATCGCCGCCAAGGGCTGGCGAGCTTAACTCCCCGCCGGGTGCAGGGCGAAGCTGGCGTAGACCTCGGCCTCGGTCCCCGGTGCGGCGTTGCGGGCCACCAGCTGCTGGAAGCTCTTGGTGGAGTTGATGATGTCCTCGCCGATCGCCGAGAAGGCCCGCTCGCAATAAATGTTGGTGGCGAGCAGCGGATTGGTGAGGATCTGCGAGAAGGCGTCCACCGCCACCATGGTCTGCATCAGGCCCGGCAGCACCTCGTCGTCGTCGTGGTGCTGGGCGAAGAGGCCGACCAGCAGCTCCACATCCTCGATCCGGCCGCCGTAGAGCTTGGAGAGCTCGGCGGCCAACGCCACGTCGCCGCCCGCCAGGTCGTCGAAACTCTTCACCACATCGTCGTGGAAGCAGACCTGGTACTCGGTGAACGAGCGCACCCGCTGGGCGCGGGCGAAGGCCTGGGCGTTCCATTCGGCCTGGGCGAGGAAGTCGGGATTGTTGCGCACCCCGATCCGCCCGGCCGGCTCGCGCGAGGCCGCAGCGATCAGCTTCTCGACGCCGTGGCGTTCCAGCAGCTCGTTGTTGAATCGGTAGTCGTTTCCGGGGATCTCGACGCCGCCCACGCTCAGCACATTGGGCGTCAGCGAATGCCAGCGGTAAAGCAGGTCGAATTCGATGGCGATCCGGTTGGTCCGGTACCAGCTCTTGCGCTCGGCGAAGTGCCGCTCAAGCGACAGCCGGAACGGCGATTGCGCCAGGTGATTGATGTACTCGTTGATCACCAGGCAGAGCAGCATGACGATGTTGATGTTGCGCGCCGTGTGGAACAGCCGGTGGTCGTCCCAGGCCGGATAGACCCTGGCCAGCTCGCCACAGATGCGGTTGTGCTCGCGGATGAAGATCGTGCTGATAGCTGCGTAGATCACCGTCGAATTGCCGCGCTCAAGACCGGTCGCATAGAGCCGCGCCTTGCGTTTCAGCTTGACCGCCGTCGAAACGTTGAGCGTCCCCAAGACCTCGTCCTCGAGGGTCTGTCCGTCCTTCAGCTTGGCGAGATAGGGCAGGCCCCGGAACTGCCTCAGGGGCTTGGCGTCGGCGTCGGTAAGGCGGGCGGGATAGAGGCCCTTCTGGCTGGTCTTCAGGAGCCCGCCCTTGCCGGTCCGCAGGATCGCGGTGGTCTCGGCGTCCAGGCCATAGATCTGGCACAGGTCGATCTCGTGGTTCGAGGTGTTCATGCGCCGGTCGACAATGTTGGTGCGCAGGACGCTGTCGGTGAACCACTGGGCGAAGAAGCAGAGCAGGGCCGAGGTGGTCTTGGACGGCGTGAAGGCCTTGCGCTTGTAGAGCGCCAGCACGTCGTCCAGCCGCGGCAGGCGGTCCACATAGGCCTGGTCGGCCGGCGGCAGGTGGCGCGCGGTGAAGCGGCGGTCCACCAGGCTGGTCCAGGAGATGTAGTCCACCGGGATTTCCGGCGTCTTGGCCGGCTGCGCCTGACCGACGGGCCGGGGCGTCCACAGGGTGAAGGGAAGGGGCCGGGCCTCGCCCTTGTCGATCAGGCTGTCGATGAGCGCCTCGTTGAGGAGCGAGTTGAGCCAGCCGATGCTCTGGATCTTCTCCACCAGCCAGGGCGCGCGCCGCGCGAGTCCGATAAGGCCACCGCTGAAACCCATGGCGCCACCCTCCGCTATTCCTATGCGAGGTTGTGATGGTGGCGCGGAATATGCGGCAGGTAAACCGCAGGTTGTTCGACCTGGCGTCAAAAAGGCGGGCCGCCGAAAGCCGCCCGCCTTTGAAGACCTGGCCTCGCCCGGACGCCTAGAAGGGCGAGAAGCGCTCGATCAGGGACTGGCCGGCCGGGGTCTTCTGGACGCGGCTGATGTCGCCGCGGCCGCCGTAGTTGATGCGGGCCTCGGCGATCTGGGTGTGCTGGATGGTGTTGGTGGAGGAGATGTCCTCCGGCCGCACGATGCCGGCGACGGTCAGTTGCCGGACCTCGGCGTTGGTGCGCACCTCCTGGGTCCCCTGGATCACCAGGTTGCCGTTGGGCAGGACGGCCGATACGACGGCTGCGACGGTCAGGCTGATCTTCTCCGCCCGGTTCACCGCGCCCGCCCCGTCATTGGTGGTCTTGGAGTTGGTCGAGAGCGCATTGGCCGGATCGAAACCGCCCGGCAGGATCTTCCCCAGGCTCGACTCCAGGCCGAGCAGGTGCGGGATGCCGGCGGTGACGCCGCTGGTCCGCGAACTGGACGTTGCATTGGTGGTCTTGGCGCTGTCGTCGATGTTGATCAGCACGGTCAGGATGTCGCCCACCTTGCCGGCGCGCTGGTCGTTGAAGAAGGTCCGCGCGCCCGTGCGCCACAGCGAGTTGGCGGTGGCCGGCGCGGGGGCGTTGACCTGGGCGAGGATCTTCTGGTCCATCGGCGCGAGCTGGGCCGGGTAGCCCACCGGGGCGAGCTCCGGGCCGCGGACGGCCTCCTTGATGGTGGAGCAGGCGCCCAATCCCAGCAGAATGGGGGGGGCGAGCAGGAGCAAGGCGGCGACGGCGGCGAAGCGGATACGCATGTGAGGTCTTCCTCTTAACGGGCGGCGTAGCGGAGTGAGCGGGCGGATTTCATCTGGTCGGCGGCGGGCCCGACCACGGCCTCGCCGGGACCGATGACGATGGTCTGGATGACCTTCTTGGACAGCGTGTTCTGCACGGCGAGGGTCTCGCCGACGCCGGCGCTTCCCATGGACCTGCCTTCGAGCCGAAGGGAGATGCCCTCGGCTTCGTAGGTGACGCTGACGATGTCGCCGGGCTTGATCACCTGGGCCGAGCCGGTGTCGTGGGCCAGCACCACCGCGCCGGCGCGCAGCGGGCGCTTGGCCGCCTGGCCGATCACCATCTCGGCGTCGGAGGGCGCATCGCTGGGGGCCGCGGCGGCCTTGATCCAGGCGAGGTCCGTCGGCTGGACGATCTCGCCGGCCGAGAGACTTCGGGTATAGGTCAGGACCTCGATATTGCCATGCGCGGACGGCGCGCCGACGGACGCGGCGGGCGTGCCGCCGCGCACGATGATCTTGTGCAGGCCTTCGGCGTTGGCCCAGTCGAGGCCGGCCCGGCGGGCGGCCTGCTGCACGGCGCCGGCGTCCAGCACGACGCTGGCGCCCGAGCGCGTCGCCACCGGCGTGTGCCCCGCGGCGCCCGCGCCGTCGAAGAGGTCGCCAAGAGTGACCACGCCGTCCGAGCTGGCGACGTCGGCCTTCAGGCTCACGGCCTGGCCGGCGAGCGCCGGGCCGGCGAGGGTGAGGGCGGCGATGAAACCTACGAGCCGGCGCATGGCTTACGACTTCACCTGGTTGGCGACGCCCAGCATGTTGTCCGCCGTGGAGATCACCTTGGAGTTCATCTCGTAGGCGCGCTGGGCGACGATCAGGGAGGTGATCTCGGTCACCGGGTCGACGTTCGAGGCCTCGGTGTAGCCCTGCAGCAGGGTGCCGAAGCCCGCCTGGCCGGGGGTTCCGGTCACGGGCGCGCCGGAGGCGCCGGTCTGCAGCAAGAGGTTGCCGCCCTGGGCCGAGAGGCCGCCTTCGTTCATGAAGCTGGCGAGCTCGAGCTGGCCCACGACGCTGGGCGTCGCGTTTCCGGGCTGGGTGACCTGCACCTGGCCGGACTGCGAGATGGTCACATCGGTGGCGTCCTGCGGGATCGAGATCGCCGGCTGCACCTGGTAGCCGTCCTGGGTGACCAGCTGGCCCTGATCGTTGACCGAGAAGTTGCCGGCCCGGGTGTAGGCGGTGTCGCCGGTGGGCGTCAGGACCTGGAAGAAGCCCCGGCCGTTGATCGCCAGGTCGAACTTGTTCGAGGTGGAGGTCATCGCCCCCTGGGTGTTGATCCGATAGACCGAGCCGGTCTTCACCCCGGCGCCGATCTGGATGCCGGTCGGGACGATGGTGCCCTGGTCCGAGGACTGGGCGCCGGCCTGCTGAATGGTCTGGTAGAGCAGGTCCTGGAACTCTGCGCGCTGCTTCTTGAAGCCCACGGTGTTCATGTTGGCGATGTTGTTCGAGATGACCTCGACGTTCATCTGCTGGGCGGCCATGCCGGTCGCCGCGGTCCTAAGAGCTTGCATTGCTCAACTCCTCACTACTGCAGCCGGCCGAGGCGCGCGACGGAGTTGCGCGACAGATCGGATTCGGCGGAAATCATCTGGGTGACTTGTTCGTAGGCCCGGTTGACCTCGATCATCCGGGTGATCTGCGTGATCGGGTTGACGTTGGAGCTTTCCAGCATCCCCTGTCGGACTTTCGCGTCTGTCGCCGCGCTAGGCTGCTGGTTCGACGCGTTCTGGTAGAGGTTGTCGCCGGTCTTCTCGAGGGCGGACAGGCTGTCGAACTTGAAGACCCCGATCTTGCCGATGCGCTCGGCGCCCTGGCTGACCACGCCGTCGGCGGAGATCGTGACCTCGCCGGGCTTGGCCGGGTCGATGGTGATCTCGCCGCCGCCCTCGTCGGCGACCACGTCGCCGGACTGGGTGGTGATGCGGCCCGTGTCGTCGGTGCGGAAGTGGCCGTCGCGGGTGAAGCGGTCGCCCGCCTTGGTGTTCACCTTGAAGAAGCCCTGGCCCTCGATCGCCATGTCCAGCGTCGCGTCCGTGCGGCGCAGGCCCCCCTGGCTGAAGTTCCGCGCCACGCCGTCGGCGGATACGAACTTCACGGGCCGCGGGCCGCCCGCCGTGAACGCCGGCGGACCGGGCGTTTCCCGGGTGATCAGGGATTCGAATTTGAAGCCAGTGGTGTCGGCGTTGGCGATGTTGTTCGCGACGATATCCATCTCGCGCTTCAGCACCATCTGGCGCGACAGTCCGACGTAGAGCGTGTTGTCCATCTGATTATTTCTTGCTGGCCTTGGAGACGCGACACTTTCGTCGTCCAGGGCTGCAAGCTTCGGGCCAACTGAAAAGCTCTTAGATTTCAACGAACAATAAAGTTAATGGGCGCCCAGCGGCGGAAAATGCCGGGCAGGCTTGTCACTCATTAACGACCGTTAAAAACCGCGCGTTAACCAACATGGCTCATCGGTAAGCGTGCAGATTTCTAAGGAACGCGCGCGTGGCCGAGGACAAAGTCCAGGAGGCGCCTGAGGGGGAAGCCCCCGAGGGCGAAGAGGGCGAGGGCGTAAAGCCCAAGAAAAAGCTCTCGATGAAGATGATGCTGATCGCTGGCGCGGCCGCCCTGGTGGTGGTCGGCGGTGGCGGGACTGCGGGTTTCATCTTCCTCAAGCCCAAGCCCGAGGCCGCCGGAAAGGCGGGCGCCAAGAAGGCGGAGAAGAAGGGCAAGAAGGACGACAAGGGCAAGAAGGACGACAAGTCCGCCGGCCAGGTCCGCGAAGGACCGGACGGCGTCCTGTTCTACACCATGCCCGACGTCGTCGTGAACATGCAGACCGCCGACGGGCGGCCCACCTTCCTGAAGCTGAAGCTGACCCTGGAACTGCCTGACCAGGCGACGGTCGACGCGCTCGAGCCGAACATGCCGAGGCTGCAGGACATGTTCCAAACCTTCCTGCGCGAACTGCGCCCGGAGGACCTGTCCGGCAGCCAGGGCACCTACCAGCTGCGCATGGAGATCCTGCGCCGCGTCAACCTGGTGATCGCCCCCTCCAAGGCCAACGCCGTCCTGATCGAGGAGATGCTGATCAACTAGCGCCTCACCTGGAGGCGCCAGCGATCGCGAGCGCGCATGGCCGACGAACCCGAAGTTCCCATGGAAGAGACTCCCGGCGCGGCTTCCGCCGCAACCGGCGAGGACACCAACAACTGGGCAGATGACGGCGACGCCCAGTCCGAACGCATCCTCAATCAGGACGAGATCGACAGCCTCCTGGGCTTCGACCTCTCCGAGGAAGAGGGCGGCGAGCGCACCGGTATCCGCGCGATCATCAACTCCGCGCTGGTCTCCTACGAGCGCCTGCCGATGCTGGAGATCGTGTTCGACCGGCTTGTCCGGTTGATGACGACATCACTCCGGAACTTCACCTCCGACAACGTCGAGGTCAGCCTCGACAACATCTCCTCGATCCGCTTCGGCGACTACCTGAACTCGATCCCGCTGCCGGCGATCCTGTCGGTGTTCCGCGCCGANNATGCGCATCGAGGGCCGGCCCTACACCACCATCGAGCGCGTGCTGGTGCAGCGGATGGTCGAGGTGGTGCTGGCCGACGCCCGCGAAGCCTTCGAGCCGCTGACCCCGGTGACCTTCACCCTCGACCGCCTGGAGACCAACCCGCGCTTCGCGGCCATCGCGCGGCCCGCCAACGCCGCCATCCTGGTGAAGCTGCGCATCGACATGGAGGACCGCGGCGGGCGCATCGAGCTCCTGCTGCCCTACGCGACGCTCGAACCCATCCGCAAGATGCTCCTGCAGCAGTTCATGGGTGAGAAGTTCGGCCGCGACAATATCTGGGAAGGCCACCTGGCCACCGAGCTCTGGACCACTCAGATGGAAGTTCGCGCCGTCCTCGACGAGCAGCAACTGGGCCTGAAACAGGTTCTCGACCTGAAGGTCGGCGACACCCTGATGCTGAACGCCACGCCGGACAGCCTGATCGAGCTGCGGGCCGGCGTCATCCCGCTCACCCGCGGCCGTATGGGCCGCCGCAACGCCCACATCGCCGTGCGCGTGGAGGCGCCTTTGACGCCCCACGCCCGACAAGCCGTCCAGAGGTCCATATGAGCATCATCGGCCTGACCATGAACCTGCTACTGGCGGGGCTCCTCATCGCCGCCCTCGGCATGGGCTGGCGGCTGAACCGCCGGCTGAAGGCGCTGCGCGACAGCCATGACGGTTTCGCCGTCGCCGTGGCCGAACTGAACACCGCCGCGGCCCGCGCCGAACAGGGCCTGGCCGATCTGCGCTCGGCCACGGACGAGGCCGTCGACATCCTGGGCGACCGCATCGAGAAGGGCCGCACGCTGGCCACCCGCCTGGACCGGCTGATCGAACACGCTGCGGTGCCGCAACGCGCGGCCGCATCCGCCCAGTCCCCCGCCCAGTCCATCGTGGACGACCCCGTGGCCGAGCGCCGGCTGGGCGCCCTCCTGGCCGCCGCCCGCGAAGCGCGGCCCGAACGCGTCATGCCGCCGCTTCGTGCGGAAGTCCTCCTTCAAGCGGAAACGGGGGCGCGCGCACCCCTTGAACGTCAGGCGCCGCGACCGCGGCGGAGCGTCGAAGACGAACTCTTCGACGACGAACCCCTGACCCTGAACGACGTCCGTGGAGCCGCCCGTTGAAATCCATGCCTCGCATCCTGCCGCTGGTGGGCATCGCCGTCGGCGGCGTCCTGGCGATCAATGCGCTCGCGGGCGCCCGCAACCTGCCCGACATGATCACCGGCGCGAAGGCCTTTGCGGAAGAAGCCGCCGCCCCGGCCAAGCCCAAGGCCGCCAAGAAGGCCCCGACCTCCAAGGCTGGCGAGACCAAGCCCGCTGATGCGGCCACGCCGGCGGCGCCCGCCGTTCCCGGCGGCGCGACCGCCGCCGCCGGCGCCGGCAAGGACGCCGCGGCCACCACCGCGCTTCCGCCGCCCACCATTCAGCCCAAGGGCGTCTGCGCCCCGACGGCCGCCGAACTCGCCAAGGAAGCCGGCCTTTCGCCCGGCGAACTGCAGGTCCTGCAGAACCTCGGCGCCCGCCGCGGCCAGCTCGACCAGCGCGAAGCAGACCTTTCGACCCAGATCGCCCTGCTGGCCGCCGCCGAGGCCAAGCTCGACGTCAAGACCAAGGTGCTCATCCAACTGAAGACCGACGTCCAGGCCCTGTTGGCTCAGGCCGATGGCCGCGAAGCCGCCGAAGTCGACCGGCTGGTGAAGGTCTACGAGGGCATGAAGCCCAAGGACGCGGCGCTGCGCATGGCCGCCCTGGACGACGGCGTCCGCCTGCCGATCGCCGCCAAGATGAAGGAACGCGCGCTCTCGGCGATCATCGGCCAGATGCCGGTGAACGAGGCCAAGAAGCTGACCGAGTCCCTGTCCCATCGCTTCGCCGCCGCCCAGACGCTCGCCCAGGGCGCCGTGGCCAAGGCCGACGCGGCGGCCTCCGCCACCGGCGGCCCCGCCGCCGACACATCCGCGGACCCGAACAAGACCCCGGCGAAGGCCAAGCCCGTCCGCCAGGTCAGGAAGCCGGCGGCTCGCAAAAAGGCGCCCGCCGACGCGCAAGCCGCCGCGGCGCCGCCCGCCGACAAGCCGGCCGCCTCCGCGCCCGCGCCCGCCGCGGCGCCTGCGCCCGCCAAAGCCGGATAGGCCTCGTGAACCTGCGCCATACCCTGCGCGCAGGTGTGGCGGCGATCGCCGTCGCCAGCGTCGTCGCGCCTGCCGGCGCGGCGCCGCCCAAATCTGCACAGGCCGGCATCGACGTGCATGTGGCCCAGGCCGACGGCTTCTCGCGCGTCGAGTTCCACGGTGCGCCGGAGGCTCAGGTCAGCCGCAAGGGCCAGACGCTCACGCTCAGCTTCCCGCGGGACGCCGATCCGGACATCTCACGCCTGCGCACCGCGCCGCCCAAGTGGATCAAGACCGCCGAGAAGCGGCATGTGGGCGGCCACCTGCAGGTGGTGTTCACCCTCACCGACGACGCCGACTTCAAGACCGGGTCGTCGGACGGCGCGGCCTTCCTCAACGTCTTCCAGAAGCCGCCGCCCACGGCCGAAGAGCTCGCCGCCGCCCGGGCCGCGATCCCCGTGCCGCAGCGCCCGAACCCGATCCCCGCCGGCGGGGTGGTCCACATGGCCTCGAAGGTCGACAACGCCCAGGTGCAGTTCGCCTTCACCTGGGCCAATCCGGCCGGCGCGGCGGTGTTCCGCCGGGGCGACGCGGTCTGGGTGGTGTTCGACGCTCCAGCCGTGCTCGACGTCGGCCACGCGCCGCGCGGTCTGGTGCAGTATTCCGCGATCCAGGCCACCCGCGGCGCCGACTATTCCGCGATCCGCATCGAGGCCGCCCGCGGTGTGCCGGTGTTCGCCACCGCCATCGGCAACACCTGGACCATCGCGCTCGGCCCCGGCGACGAGGACCCGCCCAGCGTGGTCCGCGTCCAGCGCGACGACGCCGACGGTCCTGCGACCCTGAAGGCGGCGGTGTCCGGCATCACCAAGGTCGTCCAGATGGCCGATCCGCAGGCCGGCGACACGGTCAGCGTGGTCACCGCCCTTGGTCCCGCCAAGGGCATGCCGAGCCGGCGCGACTACGCCCAGGTTTCAATCCTGCCCTCGCTGCAGGGTCTGGCGGTGGAATCCCATATCGACGACCTGACGGTCGCCCGCGACGGCGACCTCGTCCACATCGGCCGGCCGCTCGGCCTGGCGCTGTCGCCCAATCCCGCCAACCAGGAGGTCGCCCGCCTCACCGTCGATGCGCCCAAGCCCGCGGCCATGCCGGGGCTGATCAACTACGTCGATTGGCCGAGGACCGGGCCCAAGGGCTTCCTGGACCGCTACCATCAGCTGCTCAACGCCGCGACGATCGAAAGCTCGGTGCAGAGCAAGACCGCACCCGTCGGCGCGCGCATGGCGCTGGCCCGTTTCCTGGTTGGCTCGGAACTGTCGTACGAAGCGATCGGGGTGCTGAACGACGCGGCCCGCGCCAACCCGTCGCTGACCGAGACTGCGGAGTTCCGCGGTCTGCGCGGCATCGCCCGCGTGATGGCCCGCCGCTACAAGGAAGCCGAGGCCGACTTCTCCGCTCCGAGCCTGGTCGAGGACCGCGCGAGCGCGCTCTGGCGCTCCTATATCGCCGTCCAGCTGGCCCAATGGCCGGAAGCCCGCGCCCAGTTCGCCAAGGGCTCCGAAACCCTCACCCAGTTCTCGCCCACCTGGAAGGCGCGCTTCGCTCGCGCCGACGCCCAGGCCGCCCTGGCCCAGGGCGACCTGCCGGCCGCCGAGGCCCGGATCCGCCTGGCGCTGGCCGACAAGACCGATGTCTACGAAGAGCTCGCCACCCGGCTCGTCCAGGCGCGCGTCATCGAGCAGCAGGGCCACAAGGACCGGGCGCTGAGGATGTATGCGGCGATCGCCACCGTGCCGCGCGAGGCGCTGTCCTCGCCCGCCCTGTTGCGCGCCACCCAGATCAGGCTGGAGCTGGGCAAGGCGACGCCGGTGCAGGCGGCCACGGTGTTCGACGGCCTGCGCTACCGCTGGCGGGGCGACGCCACAGAGCTTGAGACCATTCGCGCCCTGGGCCAGCTCTATCTGAGCCAGGGCCGCTATCGCGAGGCGCTGGAAGCTCTGCGCTCGGCCGGCAGCCGCCTGCCGGACCTGCCGGAAGCGCTGCAGCTGCAGTCGGACCTCAACGCGGCCTTCCGTTCCCTGTTCCTGGACGGCAACGCCGACGGCCTGGAGCCGGTGCAGGCTCTCGCCCTCTTCCAGGATTTCCATGAGCTGGCCCCGATCGGCTCGGACGGCGACCTGATGGTTCGCAAGCTGGTGCGCCGGCTGGTGGACGTGGACCTGCTGGAGCAGGCGGCCACTCTCCTGAAGTACCAGGCCGACAATCGCCTTGACGGGGTGGCGCGCGCCCAGGTGGCGACGGACCTGGCGGTCATCTACCTGATGGACAAGAAGCCGGAAAAGGCGATCGAGGCGATCAACGGCTCGCGCACGACGGTGCTTCCGAACGCGCTCAACGCCGAGCGGCGCCTGATCGAGGCGCGCGCCTGGGCCGGCGTCGGCCGCTACGACGCGGCGCTCGAGATCATCGAGAAAGACAACAGCAAGGAAGGTCAGGACCTTCGCGCCGAGATCACCTGGAAGCAGAAGGACTGGGCCAAGGCCGGGCCGCAGTTCGAGAAAGCCCTCGGCGCCCGCTGGAAGGATCCCGCCGTGCTCTCCGCCGACGATGAAGGCAAGCTGCTGCGCGCCGGCGTCGCCTACAGCCTGGCCGGAGACGACGCCGCGCTGGCGCGCCTGTCGAGCCAGTACAAGGGCTTCTTCGACGCCGCCCACAACCCCGAGGCCCTGCGCATCGCGCTCACCGGCGTCTCCACCAACCGCCTGAGCGTCGCCGACTTCGGCCGCGTCAGCGCCGACGACGAGGCGTTCACCGGCTGGGTCGAGAAGATGAAGGCCCGCTTCAAGACCCGCCCCGCCCCGGTCGGAACCGGTAGGCCGGTGACGCCGCCGACGGCGCCGGCCAAGCCCGCGGGCCCCGCCAAGCAGGCCCAGGCCGCGACCGGAACCGCCAAGGGCTGACGGCGACAGCGAGGTTTTGACCTGGCGTCCGAATGGGCCCAGACTCTCGCCCAGTTGGCCGGTCGACAACGGACAGGCAGGAATTTCGAAAAAGTCGCTAATTATCAATAAGATGTAATTTCTGACGCTGCCCTGGACGACCTCCACCGGCGCGAATTTTGGCCGGCCGTTGCAACATTCGTGCACGGAAACGGTGGTATCCGGACCGCGACTAGCTGGGAGCTGACCCTATGAAACGCGCTTTGTTGGCCACCGCCGCCTTTGCGAGCCTCGCCGCCATGAGCTTTGCCGCGCCGGCCGGGATAGCCGCCGATACGCCCAATGCGACGCCACAGCACGTCGACGACTTCCAGCTCACCGACCACACGCGGCTGGCGCAGCACCTGCACTACTTCGGCTACACGCCGGCCATCGTGGTCATGAGCCGGTCGAACGGCACGGCCTTCAGCCACGCCGCCGATGCGGACCTGCAGAAGCTTTCTGACGCCTACAAGGCCAAGGGCGTGGTTGTCTGGGCGCTGGACTCCAATCTCGCCGACAGCCGCGACGCCGTCGCCGCCACCGCCGCCAAGGAGAACCTCACCGTCCCGGTGCTGATGGACGAGCAGCAGCTGGTGGGCGAACAGCTCAAGGTGCAGCGGGAAGGGGAGGTCTTCGTGATCAACCCCAAGACCTGGACCGTGGCCTATCGCGGCCCACTGGATGGCCACGTGGGCGCCGCCGTCGACGCTCTGCTGGCTGGCCAGACGCCGCAGATCACTCGCGTCTCGACCACCGCGGGCAAGCCGATCGCCTTCCCGGCGGAAGCCCACGCCGCCGACTTCGCCTACATTTCCTATTCCAAGGACATCGCGCCGATCCTCCAGGAGAAATGCGTCTCATGTCACGTGAACGGCGGCATCGGCCCCTTCGCGATGAACAGCTACGAGATCGTCAAAGGCTTCGCGCCGATGATCCGCGAGACGGTGCGCACCCGCCGGATGCCGCCCTATTTCGCCGACCCCCACATCGGCGTCTTCAAGAACGACCAGGGGCTGACCCCGGACCAGACCAAGACCCTGGTCCACTGGATCGAAGCCGGTGCGCCGCGCGGCGGCGGACCCGACCCGCTGGCCGGCAACGCCTCGAAGTACGCGCCGGAGTGGCCGACCGAGCTCGGCAAGCCCGACGTGATCGTCGACCTGCCGGCCTACAAGGTGCCGGCCACGGGCCTGGTCGAGTACCAGAACCAGCTGGTGGACAATCCCTTCAAGGAGAACACCTGGCTGAAGGCGATCGCCATGAAGCCCGGCGACCGGCGCGTGCTGCACCATGTGGTCTCTAACCACGTGCCGGATTCGAGCCTGCCCCCCGCGGCCATCCCCGGCGGCTCCGTCGGGTCCTACACCCCCGGCGCCGAGCCCCAGGTCATGGCCGACGGTTCAGGCGCTCCGGTGCCGGCCGGCGGCAAGCTGCACTTCCAGATGCACTACACGACCATGGGCAAGGAAACGGTCGATAAGACCCAGGTCGGCTTCTACACGCTGAAGACCCCGCCCGAGTACATCAAGCGCTCGACGGTGATTTCGACCTTCGCCCTCTACATCCCGGCGGGCGAGGCGCGCCACCAGGAGGTCGCCTACCTGACCTTCCCGGCCGACGCCTATCTCTACACGCTCTATCCGCACTCCCATTACCGCGGCTACCACGTGGAGCTGAAGGCGGTGACGCCGGACGGCAAGCAGGAGATGCTGCTGTCGCTGCCCAAGTACGACTTCAACTGGCAGCGCGACTACGATCCGGTGAAGCCGATCCTGGTGAAGGCCGGGACCAAGCTGGTCGCCACCTGGGTCTACGACAACTCCGAGCACAACCCGGCCAACCCGGACCCGAAACGCAATGTCACCTGGGGCGAACAGACCCCAGACGAGATGATGTACTTCCGGGTGAACTACCGCTGGGCTGACGAGACGGTGAACCACATCCGCAATGACCTGCAGCAGAAGCTGTTCGCCTCGCAGATGATGGGCTCGCTGGACTCGAATCTCGACGGCTTCATCGAGCCGAATGAGTTCAAGGGTCCGATGGCCGGGATGCGGGCGAAGTTCGCCGAGCTCGACACCAACCACGACGGCAAGCTCGACGCGGCGGAACTGGCCAAGGCCATGCCCAGCCGGCGGATGGCCCGCGCCAAGCGCGAGCAGCCGGACCTCTAGCCTCCGCTTGACACGGAGTTTACGAGCGTAAATTCTCTTGATCGCGCCCTCCAGGTGGAAGGGCCGGTCAGGAGCCGTCCATGCCGCTCGACTTTGGTCAGCGCGGGAAGCCGCGGTCGCTGAAAGGCGTCTGGGTCGGGATCCTGCCCGGACTGGCGATCGTCGCGTCGATCCTCGCGGTCAACGCCGGCTATCATCACCGCATGGCGCTGGCGGAAGGCTGGGCCGGCGACCTGCAGGGTTGCCCTGCGCTGTCGGCCGCCGCCTACGCCGCCAAGGGCTATCCGGCCGGCGAGCGGCCGACCGTCTACGACGGGGTGACCTTCACCCGCCAGTTCGGCCATGTGATGTGCGCCGACGCCGACAACCGCGGCGCCCTGGGCTTCCTGAGCCACCCGGTCTGCCAGTTCTCCGGCCCGTCCGCCATCCGGGTCAGGGCCGGCGGGACCGAGGCCTTCTTCGAGCCGGGCGTAGGCCAGCTCGCCACGGTCAGCGTCGAGCAGGGGCGTGCGCAGTGCGCCCTGGGCGGCAAGTTCAGACCCGCCGCCGGGCCAGGATGAAGCCCGCTTAGGTCCCAGCGCCGTGCTGGAAGCTCTGCACCAGGCTGCCGGCCACCAGTCGCCAGCCGTCGACGAGCACGAAGAAAATCAGCTTGAAGGGCAGGCTCACCACCACAGGGGGCAGCATCATCATCCCCATGCTCATCAACACGCTCGCCACCACCAGGTCGATGACCAGGAAGGGCACGAAGAGCAGGAAGCCGATCTCGAAGGCGCGCTTCAGTTCCGAGATCATGAAGGCCGGCGTCACCACCCGGATCGGGGTGTCCTGGGCCGTCGCCGGCCTGGGGATCTTCGAGAGCTTGATGAAGAGCGCCAGGTCGTCGCGGTTCACCTGGCTCAGCATGAAGGTCTTGAGCGGCCCGCCGGCGGCGTCGAAGGCCTGGGGCAGCTCGATCTGCTGGTCCATCAAGGGCTTGATGCCGTCGTCGTAGGACTTCTGCAGGGTCGGCCCCATGACGATGGCGGTCAGGAAGATCGATAGCGAGATGATCACCGAGTTGGGCGGGCTCTGCTGCAGGCCGAGCGCCGTGCGCAGCAGGGAGAGCACCACCACGATCCGGGTGAAGGAGGTGGTCATGATGACGATGGAGGGCGCCAGCGAGAGCACGGTCATCAGCCCGATCAGCTGAACGACCCGCTCAGTCAGGCCCGCGCCCGTGCCGAGATTGATGTTCAGCGCCTGGGCGGCCGCGACCGCCGGGAAGATCAGGCAGGCGACCGTGGTCAGGACGGCGAAGCCGAAGGCGCGGCGCCACTCCGCGGCGGGGAGGTTGCGGATGGCCTTGAGGAGATCGCGCATCAGGAACGCCCCTTCGGCAGGTCCAAAGGCGAGACCAGTTGGCCTTCGCCCAGGAGCAGCAGCCGCTCCTTGCCGTCGCAGGCGACGATGACCAGTCGGCGGGCGGGATCCAGCACGAGGCTCTCCACCACGGCCAGCCGACGCGCTCTCTTTGGCGCGGCGAATCGGGCGAGCGCCTCCGGCCCGAACCGGCGCAGCGCCACCGCGCCCAGCCCGATCAATCCCAGGGTCAGGACCAGGGCGAACAGGGCTCTTAGGAAATCGGAGGGCTGCATGGGCGCTTCTGCGGCTCGGGGGTGAGTTCAGGCTGCAGGAAACGTCTGAGTCCCTTAAGTCCGGGTTAACCCTGTTTATTCACCATGGCGAACATGGAACTTGGCGACATTCCCCTCTTCGCGATGCTGAAGAGCCGGTTGGGGTATCTCTCCGACCGCCAGCGGGTGATCGCCGAGAACGTCGCCAATGCGAATACGCCCGGCTACAAGGCCCGCGATCTCAAGGCCTTCAGCTTCCAGGCTCACGTGCAGGCCGCCAGCGGCGCGGTGGTCGCAACGCCGGCGGGCGTCATGGCCGTCACCCAGCCGGGTCACATGCAGCCGAAGGGCGTCGGGTCGAGCGGCGCCAAGGCCGTGAAGGCCGCGGACTCCGAGGTCACCCTCGACGGCAATGGCGTGGTTCTTGAAGACGAAATGGTCAAGCTGACCCAGGCCCGCATGGACTACGACGCCGCCATCGGCTTTTACCAACAGTCGCTCAGCATGCTGAAGATGGCTGTCCGGAAGCCCGGCGGATGATGAGGAAGGCGCTCTAGATGGCCGATAGCCCCATTTCCAGCACGACCCAGTCGATCGCGGTCTCCGCGCTTCGCGCCCAGCAGGCGCGCATGCGGATCATCGCGGAGAACCTGGCCAACGCCAATTCCACCTCCAAGGTGGCCGGCGGCGACCCCTATCGGCGGCAGGCGCCGGTGTTCCAGGCCGCCACCGTCGCCGGCGGCGGCAAGGGCGTGAAGATGATGCGGGCCGAGCCCGACAAGGCGCCGTTCAACTCGACCTTCGATCCCACGAATCCGTCGGCCGACGCCACCGGCTATGTGAAGACCCCCAACGTCGATCCGCTGATCGAGGCCATGGACATGCGCGACGCGCAGCGGGCCTACGAAGCCAACCTCAATGTCATAGAGACGATCCGGGCGATGGACAGCCGCACCCTCGATCTCCTGAAGCAATAGGCGGGCCCAAGCCATGATGACCGCGCTCGCCGCCACCAAGGCCTACGCCACCGCCCAGAAGGCGCTCGCCGTCGATCCGGGCGGCGCCGGGGCTGAAGCCATGTCGCCCGGCGGCGGCTTCGGCGACATCCTGAAGTCGGCCATGACCGACGCCATGAAGGCCTCGAAGAACGCCGAGACCCAGATGGCCAACCAGGTGCAGGGCAAGGCGCAGCTGATCGACGTGGTCACCGCCGTCTCGTCCGCCGAACAGAGCCTGTCGACGGTCATGGCGATCCGCGACCAGGTGATCAGCGCCTACCAGGAAATCATGCGGATGCCGATTTAGGCTCATGCTAGGCCTTGCCTATGGCGGGGCCGGCGATCGAGCTTTCGGGGGTTGAGAAGCGCTATGGGGCGCACGCCGCTCTGGCCGGGGTCAGCCTGTCGGTGGAGCGTGGCGAATTCACCGCCCTGGTCGGCGGATCCGGCTCCGGCAAGACCACCCTTCTCAAGACCATCAACGGCCTGGTGACCCCAGACGCGGGCTCGGTGCGCGTGTTGGGCGAGGACGTGGCGGCCGCGCCGCCCCATGACCTGCGCCGCCGGATCGGTTACGTCTTCCAGGAGGTGGGCCTCTTCCCGCATCTGACGGTCGCCGAGAATATCGCCATTACCCCCCGGCTCCTGGGCTGGGACAAGAAGCGCATCGATGGTCGGGTGGTGAACCTCCTAGGCCTGGTGGACCTGCCGCTGGAGGTCGGGTCCCGCGCCCCCGCCGCGCTCTCCGGCGGTCAGCGCCAGCGGGTGGGCGTCGCCCGCGCGCTCGCCGCCGAGCCGAAGCTTATGCTGATGGACGAGCCGTTCGGGGCGCTCGACCCCCTGACGCGCGACGCGCTCGGGACCGACTACCGCGCCCTGCACGACCGGTTGGGGCTGACCACGGTGATGGTCACCCACGACATGGCCGAGGCCGTGCTGCTGGCCGACCGCATCGTGGTGCTGCGCGACGGGGCGATCGTCGCGGACGGAACGCCGGCGGACCTGCTGGCCCAGACCCGCGACGCGGGCGTGCGCGCGCTCCTGGAAGCGCCCAAGCGCCAGGCCGAGCGGCTGCGCGCCAGGCTGGAAGGCACGCAGGCGCCATGAACGCCCGCCTGGACTCGGCCTTCGCGCTCCTGCCCGAATACCTGGGCTGGCACGTGCTGCTGAGCTTCAGCGCGCTCGTGCTGGGGGTGGCGATCAGCCTGCCGCTGGCGGTGGCGGCGAGTCGCAGCGCGCGGCTGCGCTGGCCGGTCCTGGCCGGCGCGAGCCTCATCCAGACGATCCCAAGCCTGGCGCTCCTGGCGCTGTTCTACCCCCTGCTGCTGGCGGTCTCGGTGCTCAGCAAGGCGACCTTCGGACACGGTTTCTCGGCGCTGGGCTTCCTGCCCTCGCTGCTGGCGCTGACGCTCTATTCGATGCTGCCGATCCTCAGAAACGCGGCGGCGGGGATCATCGGCGTCGACGCGGCGGTAAGGGAGGCGGCCGACGGGGTCGGCATGACCTCTCGCCAGCGGCTCTTCCAGGTTGAACTGCCGCTGGCCGCACCGGTGATCATGGCGGGCGTCCGCACCGCGGCGGTCTGGACCATCGGGGCGGCGACGTTGTCCACGCCGGTCGGCCAGACCAGCCTCGGCAACTACATCTTCGCGGGTCTGCAGACCGAGAACTGGGTCTTCGTGCTGTTCGGCTGCGCGGCCTCCGCGGTGCTGGCGCTCGCCGCCGACCAGCTCCTGGGCCTCATCGAGGCCGGGACGCGGCTGCGCAGCCCGCGGCTGGTGCTGCTGGGTGTGGCGGGCCTGCTGATCGGGGTTTCCCTGGCGGTCGCGCCGCTGTTGGGCCTCGGCAAGGCCGGATCCTACGTGGTCGGCGCCAAGAACTTCTCCGAGCAGTACATCCTGGCCGAACTGATGGCCGGCCGGCTGGAAAAGGCCGGCGCCCAGGTGAGCCGCAAGGAAGACCTCGGTTCGGCGGTGGCCTACCGCGCGCTCGCGGCCGGCGAGCTCGACGTCTATGTCGACTACTCCGGAACGCTCTGGACCAACATCCTGAACCGCAAGGATAATCCGGGACGCGCCGAGGTCCTGAAGCAACTCACCGCCGAGTTGAAACGCCGCGATGGCGTGACGGTGCTGGGCTCGTTGGGCTTCGAGAACGCCTATGCCTTCGTCATGCGCCCGGACCGGGCCAAGGCGCTGGGCGTGGCCTCCATCGCCGACCTCGCCCGCGTCGCGCCGAAACTGACCCTGGGCTCGGACCTGGAGTTCCTGTCGCGTCCGGAATGGAAGGCCGTAGAATATGCTTATGACCTCAGCTTCAAGACCAAGAAGTCCTACCAGCCCACCTTCATGTACCGCGCTCTGGAGGGCGGCGAGGCCGACGTGATCTCGGCCTTTTCCTCCGATGGCCGGATCGCCGCCGACAAGTTGGTGATCCTGACCGATCCCAGGGGAGCGATCCCGCCCTATGACGCCGTGGTGCTGGTTTCGCCAAGACGGGCCGGCGACAAACGCCTCCTGGGCGCGCTCAACCCGCTGATCGGCAAGATCGGCGTCCAGGCGATGCAGGCGGCCAATTACAGTGTCGATCGGGATCGCCAGAAGGCCTCGCCCGCCGAGGCCGCGCGAGCCCTTCCCATTCACGATGGTCCATCGTGAATGGAAAAGAAGGGCTCTCAACAAGGGACGACGACCCTGTTCATCCCGATTGGCTTGGCGCCAATCGGGACAGGGTCTAGGGCGCTGGCGCGGCAGATTCTGCCCAGTCCGTAGCCATTCATTAACCATGCCAGACCGATGGTGGCGGGGTTCGTAACATACGAATTCGTCAAGCTTTCCAAGAGGTCGATATGAACAGCGCCGAGGTTCTGGACGTCGGCCGCGAAGCCATCTGGCTGACCCTCCAGCTCTGCGCGCCGGCGCTGATCGTGGGCCTCCTGGTCGGTGTCGGCATCGGCCTCTTGCAAGCCCTGACCCAGGTCCAGGAAGCGACCCTCGTCTATGCCCCGAAGATCGTGGCGATCTTTGTCTCGCTGCTGATCTTCCTGCCGCTGATGGGCGCGCTGCTGAGCGGGTTCATGCAGCACATCGCCGCCCGCATCGCCAGTCTCTGACGGCGGGGCAGGACCGGCCCAGATGGAACATTACGCCACCGGCCAGCAGGTGTTCGCAGGCGGGCTGGTGTTCGCCAGGCTGGCCCCCATCCTCATGCTGATCCCGGGCTTCGGCGAGACCTTCGTGCCCGCGCGTATCCGTCTGTCGCTGGCGCTCCTGATGGCGTTGGTGCTGTTCCCGGTCGTAGGCGGCGCCGTCCCGCCGATCCCCGCCGACGTCTCGGGCGTGGCCGGCGCAGTGATCAAGGAAACCCTGATCGGCCTGATGATCGGCACGATCCTGCGGCTCTTCATGACGTCCCTGGCCGCGGCCGGCGAGATCGTCTCGATCCAGACGACGCTGGGCTTCGCCCAGACCGCGAACCCGACCCAGGCAGCGCCGTCCACGACGCTCGGCACCTTCCTTGGGTTGGTAGGGATCGTGCTGATCATGACCACCAATCTGCACCATCTGTTCCTGTCGGCGATCGTGCGCTCCTACTCGATCTTCCCGTTCACCAGGGTCATTCAGGTGGCCGACGCCAATGCGCTGGCTTTCCAGACGGTTTCCAGATCCTTCGCGCTCGGCCTGCAATTGGCGGCTCCGGTCGTGGCCTTCTCGCTGATCTTCAACATCGCCACGGGCCTGGTGGGGCGGGTGATGCCGCAGTTCCAGATCTTCTTTGTCTCCGCGCCCCTGATGATCATCATGGGCCTGTCGATCTTCGCCCTCAGCCTGGGACTGATCGGCATCGTCTGGATCGATCACTACCGCGACCTCGTCGCGATGTTCGCCTAGTCCGGTGAGCGACAGGCCATGAGCGACGAAAACGACGCAGCGTCACGCACAGAAGAGCCATCACCGCGCAAACTCCAGCAGGCGCGCGAGCGCGGCGAGGTGGTCAAGACGCCGGACCTGGCGGCTCTGGCGTCGCTCTCCGCCGCCGCGGCGGTCGTGGCCATGGGCGGCGGCTGGCTCAGCCGCAACCTGACCACGACGCTGACGCCCTTCCTGGCCTCGCCGGACTCCATGAGCTTCGACAACAACGGCGGCGTGCAGATCATGCGCGCCGCGGTGACGGCGGCGGCGCCGGCGATCGGCGCGGTGATCCTGACCGCCTGCGCGGCGGGCGTGGCCGGGAACCTGATCCAGACCGGCTTCATGTTCTCCCCGGACCGGCTGTCCATCGACTTCAAGAAGGTATCGCCGGCGGCGGGCTTCAAGCGGATCTTCGGCCTCGACGGCTTCGTGCAGTTCCTGAAGTCGCTCCTGAAGGTGGCGCTCACGGGGCTCTTGGCCTGGTGGGTGCTCAAGCCTCACATGGCGGAACTCGAGAACCTCGCGGCCATGGACCCGATGGCCATGCTGGTGTTCTCCGCCGACGTGCTGCGCCGGCTGGTCTTCTCCGTGGCGGCCTTCCTGCTGATGATCGCCGGAGCCGACTGGTTCTGGCAGCGCCAGCGGTTCATGGCCCGGATGCGGATGACCAAGGAGGAACTGAAGGAGGACTTCAAGCAGTCCGAAGGCGACCCCCACATAAAGGCCCGCCAGAAGCAGCTGCGCAACGAGCGCGCCCGCCGGCGGATGATCCAGGCGGTGCCGGACGCGACGGTGGTGGTCATGAACCCGACCCACTATGCCGTGGCCCTGAAGTATGACGCCAGCGAGACACCCGCGCCCCTGTGCGTCGCCAAGGGGATGGACAGCCTAGCGCTGAAGATCCGCGAGGTGGCGGAAGCGCACGGCGTTCCGGTGATCGAAGACCCGCCGCTGGCGCGCGCGCTCTACGCCTCGGTCGACATCGACGACATCATCCCGCCGGCCCACTACGAGGCGGTGGCGAAGATCATTGGCTTTATCCTGAGCGCAGGGCGCAAGGTCGCCGCCCGCACCCTCAAGAGCGGCGCCCTGTAACCCGATGACGCCTGTGAGAGAATGCCCGTGACCGATTCGCCAGCCGACATTGTGGGCGAAGCCGTCCGGGGTCCCATCCAGAACAAGGAGGGCCGGGCCAACAAGGAGGCGCTGTCGCTGGCCATGGCCGAGCTACAGGTCCGCAAGGCCCGTAAGGGCCGGTTCGAACCGCTGACGGCCGCTGCGGTGGTCTTCTTCCTGATGGCTGTCGTCTTCGCCGCCGCGCCGGCGATGAACGCCGGACCCACGACGCTCGCAGGCCTGCTGCTGCTGATCGGCCTGGCCGGGGTGGCCTGCCTCGGCCTGTTCGTGCTGCGCGGATCGGCCGAGACGCCTGCCGAGACCCAGCCGAAGGCCGAACAGCTGGTCGACGCGCTGAGTGAGCCGGCGGCCATCGCGGCGCCGGATGGCCGCGTCCAGGCGGCCAACGCCGCCTGGAAATCGATGATCGGCCTGGGCGCGCGCCTGCCCAAGTCCGGCGCCTCGGCCTCCAGCCTGTTTGCGGCGCTCACCGCCGCGCGCCGCGGCGAGATCGGCCATGCGGCGATCAAGGTCGGCGGCGCCGAGCATGAGGCGCTCGTGTCGCCGCTGGGCGCGCGCCGCTTCCTGGTCCGGCTCACCGGCCCCGGCGCGGGCGCCCTGGCGCTTCCGTCGGCGGCGCTGGAAGTGCTGGCCGCCTTTTCCGGGGCGGTCCCGCCGCCGCCCAAGGTGCTGGACGCCTTCGCCGCGGCCTCGCCGTTCGGCGCCGCCCTCCTGGAGGGCGAGGATCCGTTCGAGGCGAAGATCGTCGAGGCCAATCCGGCGCTCAAGGCCGTGGCCGGCGGCGGCGAGAAGGGTCAGGCGTTCGGCGACCTGATCGAACCCGCCAGCCGCGCCGACGCCGCGCAGAAGCTGGCCGCGGGGCAGGGGTCCGGCGCGCCGGTGGAGGTCCGCCTAGCCTACGACCCGACCCGCATCGCCCATCTCTATCTGTCCAAGAGCGACGGCCGCTATGTGGCCTATCTGGTGGACGTCTCCGAGCAGAAGCAGATCGAACTGCAGCTCGCCCAGAGCCAGAAGATGCAGGCCATCGGCCAACTGGCCGGCGGCGTGGCCCACGATTTCAACAACCTGCTCACCGCCATCTTCATGCAGCTCGACGTGCTGGCCACCCGCCACCCGGTGGGCGATCCCTCCTACGAGGGCCTGAACGAGATCAAGCAGACCTCGACGCGGGCCGCCGACCTGGTGCGCAAGCTGCTGGCCTTTTCCCGCAAGCAGACCGTGCAGCGTGAGATCCTCGACGTGGGCGAACTGGTCAGCGAGTTCGAGGTGCTGCTGCGCCGCGTGCTTTACGAGGACGTGAAGCTCACGACCGACTACGGCCGCAACCTGCCGCAGGTGCGCGCCGACCGCGGCCAGCTCGAAACCGCGGTGATGAACCTGGCGGTCAACGCCCGCGACAGCGTCCGCGCGCACGGCGGCGGCTCAGTGAACATCCGCACCGCCCGTGTCACCCAGGAGCAGGCCCAGGCCATGGGTTATCCCAGCGCCCAGGGCGATCAGGCGATGATCGAGGTCTCCGACGACGGCCCCGGCATCCCGGCCAATGTGGTGGACAAGATTTTCGACCCCTTCTTCACCACCAAGCCGGTGGGCGAGGGGACGGGCCTGGGCCTCGCCACGGTCTACGGCATCGTCAAGCAGTCGGACGGCTGGATCAGCGTGGAGTCCAAGCCCGGCGAGGGCGCGGCCTTCCGCATCTTCCTGCCGGTGCACATCCCCAGCGCCACGGTCGCCGCCGCGCCGGTGGCCGCCGCCCCCAAGCGTCCGGTGGCCCGCGACCTCTCAGGGGCCGGCCGGATCCTCTTCGTGGAGGACGAGGACGCGGTGCGCGGCGTCGCCGCCAAGCTGCTGCGCGCGCGCGGCTACGAAGTGATCGAGGCGGCCAGCGGCGAGGAGGCTCTGGAGCTCTGCGAGCTCCACGCGGGCTCCATCGACCTGATGATCTCCGACGTGGTGATGCCCGGCATGCAGGGGCCCGACCTGCTGAAACAGGCGCGCGGCTATCTGGGCGCGGCGCCGGTGATGTTCATCTCCGGCTATGCGGAGAGCGAGTTTTCCGACCTGCTGGAAGGCGAGGTCAATGTCTCGTTCCTGCCCAAGCCTATCGACATCAAGACCCTGGCCGAGCGCGTGAAGCAGGAGCTGCAGAAGGCCGCGTAGGGCTGGCGTTCGGCGAAGGCGGCGGCCCACGACCGCGCGTGAGAGAACGATAGAGCTCTGCCGGAAGGACTTCCGAGGCCGGTCTTGCCTTGGAGAAATCCGCCGTCGTCCATTCGGGATTGTCGTCGAAGTCGGGGTGATCTGGCGTCACGGGCTTAGAAGCCATAGCGCTGCGTCTCCTTTTACCGGGCGCCCTCACCGATAGACCGAACCACGCTTCTCCACCTTGATCACCACCACCAGAAGGTGGCCATGATCCAGCAGGAAGACGGCCCGCCAGTCGCCCGACCGGAGGCGGTAATCCTCGCGGTTCGTCAGTTTCACGACGCCGGCTGCATTGAGCGGATCGAGCGCCACCGCTTCAAGCTTGCGCACGATGCGCTGCGCGTCGGCTTTGGGGAGCGCAGCCAGGCCCTTCTCGGCTTCGCGGGTGTAGGTCAGGTCATAGGCCATGCTCAATCCTCGGGATCAGGCATAGTCTATCGTCACGACATCGGTTCTCAGCGCGAGGCGGTTTCGGTGGCCTCAGTCGAGCCCGAGCCGGGCTTTGAGCTCGGCGCTGCCGATCGTCTCCAGCGTTCCGGCGTCCAGGGCGTCGCGGGCCTTGTCCAGGGCGGCCCGGTCCTCGCGGTCCTCGCGAATCCGGCGCGCGGCCTCGCCCACCTTCGCTATGGGCCGAAAGGCTGCGGGCGGCTTTGCAGACTTGCGATGGGTGGTCATGCGTCGGGCTCCTGGCTCTGAATATAGCGCTTTCGGTCAGGAAAAGCGACGGACGCCCGCCGCTTCGCGTTGGCGGATGGGTCGCCCACTGGTCGTTGACGGGCCGGACGCTTGCCTTCGGCGGGTCGCTCCGCCAAACATCCGGCGACCCGCGCAAGCCATCCGAAAGTCCGCCGTGACGCAAGCTCCGACCCCGAAGACCCTGACCGCCGACCAAGTCTGGGCGCTGGCGGTGGCGGCTCAGAACGCGGGGCGGCTGGGCGAGGCCGAGCGGCTCTATCGCGCCCTGCAGGCCTCCCAGCCTACATCGCCCACCGCTCTGAACCTCGGTCTCCTCCTCGAGGACGAAAGGCGCTGGGCCGAGGCCGAGGCGGTCTACCGCGACGCCCTGAAGGCCGATCCCAACGATCCGGTGCAGCAGCGCCAGCTGGCGTTCCTGCTGCTGCGCCTGGGCCGCTACGCCGAGGGCTGGCCCTGTTACGAGGCGCGGATGGTCAAGCCCGGCCAGAACCGCAAACCGCCGCTGACCTTCCCGGAGTGGCAGGGCCAGCCGGTGACCTCGCTGCTGATCTGGCACGAGCAGGGCCTGGGCGATCAGATCCAATACGCCCGCTATGTCGCACCGCTGCAGGCGCGGGGGATCAAGGTCTCGCTCATGTGCCCGCCGGCGCTGAAGCGGCTGTTCGAGCCACTGGGCTGCGACCTGATCGTGGCCGAGGGTTCGGTCCAGATTCCGGTCCACGACGCCTGGGTGCTCGCGGCCTCCCTGCCGCTCAAGACGGGCACGACGCTGGAGACCATCCCGCCGGCCCCCTACCTGCCGGGCCGCCAGGGCGGAACCGGCATCGGCCTGCTGACCCGCGGAGAGCCCAGCCATCCGGACGACCACAACCGTTCGATGTCGGCGGAAGCGGCGGCGGACCTGGCTTCACTGCCGGGTGTGCGTTTGCTCGACCGGGCCGGGACGGGAGCTAAGGACATGGAAGCCACCGCCGAGATCGTCCGCGGCCTGGAGAAGGTGATCACCGTCGACACGGCGCTGGCCCATCTGGCCGGCGCCATGGGCAAGCCCTGCTGGTTGCTGCTGCCGTACAAGGGCGACTGGCGCTGGCTGACCGGGCGCACCGACAGCCCCTGGTATCCCTCGATCCGCATCTTCCGCCAGCCGGCTCCCGGCGACTGGGCGGGCGTGGTCGCCGAGGTGCGTGAGGCGTTGGCGGGATGAGCGAACCGGCTCCCGTCGAGCGTCCACTGCCGTTCCTGGCCTGGGTGGCCACGGGCATCGGCGCGGCGGCTGTGGGCGCCCTGGCGCTGGGCGCGGTCTCCATCGGCGCGCTGGTCGTGGGCCGACTGGCGGTCGGCCGCGTCAGGATCAAGCGCCTGGAGATCGACGAGCTGACCGTGCGGCGCCTCAACGTGCTGGGCGAGGACTAGGCGTCCGCCGGGGCCTTGGCGCCATAGGGGCTGAGGTCGATGCCCGGATAGCGCAGGGCCACATCGCTGAGGGTCTGGTCGTTCCAGTAGGGGTCGCCGGCCGGCGGCCAGCCGAAGAGGTCGCGCTGGCGCGGAGTCATGTTCACCATCGCCTCCTTCCAGCCGGGATTGGGCGCGCGGTCGGGCCAGGCGAGCTTGCCCTGCCAGCGCCAGCCGCGCGGCTTGAAGTCCACCGGCATGACGAACCTTGAGCGTCCCGGCGCCTTGAAATTCGAGCCGCGGTGGAAGACGTCGGTCTTGTAGATCAGCATCGAGCCGGCCGGCCCGGTCACGGCCACCTCGTCCTCGAAGAAATCTCCCATCTCGGTCTGGGTGATGCCGAGCGGGACGCCGCGGGTCTTCTCCAGCGGCACGGCCTTGGTGGGGCCGTCGAGGTCGGTGACGTCGGAGAGCAGGATGAAGCAGGTCATCTGCGGCATCAGCTGGTCGGCGCGCGGCACCACGATGGTGTGGTTCTCATAGTCGCGGTGATGGGGCTGGTCGTAGTCGATGGCGCCTGAGTACTTCGCCCAGAGCTCGATCTTGTAGCAGTCGATCTCCTTGGTCTGCAGGAACCGCTCGGCCGCGTCGATCAGGTCCGGATAGACGGGCACCCGGTTCAGCGCCCAGGACGGGTAGGGGAAGAAACGCAGACCGGCGAACTGGCTCTTGGCGAACTTCGGAAAGGCGTCCGGATCGGCGAAATAGGCCTTGGGACGCGGATAGATCTCCCAGAGCGCGTCCTGGGCGTCGCCGAGCGTGGTCTTGTCCAGGAAGCCCTCGACCACGGTGAAGCCGCGATCGAACACCTCGGCCAGCTTTTCGTCGGGAATCCGCATGGCCTCAGTGAACCGCCAGGCGGCCTGCCGCGCAACCGGCCTTGCCCTCTCTTGTCTTGCTTTGGTCCCTCAGCCGCGCCAGCCTTGGGCCATTAGAACAAAAGGCATTTGGAGAAGACGGTCATGAGCGAGCCTCGCATCAATCCCGAAGGCCCCCTGAAAGGGAAAAACGCCCTGGTCACCGGCGCCAGCCGGGGCATTGGCGAGGCCATCGCCGCGCGCCTGGCGATGGAGGGCGCCAATGTCGTGGTCTCGGCCCGCACCGCCGAGGCCGGTGAGAGCCGCCTGTCGGGCACGCTGCACGAGACCGTGGACCGCATCAAACGCGCCGGCGGCCAGGCGACCTTCATCAAGGCCGACCTCGCCCAGGCGGTCGAACGCGAACGGCTCGTGGAGGAGGCCACGGCCGCCTACGGCCCCATCGACATCCTCGTGAACAACGCCGCCATCACCTATTTCATGCCGGTCGCGGAGTTTCCGGAGAAGCGCTTCAAGCTGATGATGGAGGTGCAGGTCTATGCACCGTTCCACCTGGCCCAGCTGGTCCTGCCGTCGATGCGGGCGAAGAAGCAGGGCTGGATCGTCAACATCTCCTCCGGTGCGGGGATCCACCCCAAGGCGCCCTACACCCGCCGCGGCGGCGGCACGGTCTATGGCATGTGCAAGGCCGCGCTCGAGCGGTTCACGACGGGCCTCGCCTCGGAAGTCTATGACGACGGCATCGCGGTGAACGTGGTCTCGCCGGGCCTCGTCGACACCCCCGGCGTCGCCGTCCACGGCCTGATCACCGAGGCCACCAAGGACCGGGTTCAGCCGATCAAGTTCATCGCCGAGGCCGTCTATCGACTGGCGTCCGGGGACCCCAAGACCCTGACCGGCACCATCAACTATGCCGAGCCCTTCCTGAAGGAACAGAAGGTCGAACCGGCAGAGCTGATCTGAGTAGGAAAGCCGCCGCGCCATGATCGAGCAGACCGTCGACATCCCCACCAAGCACGGGGCGACCACCACCTTCATCGTCCATCCGGAGCGGGACGGGGCGCACCCGGTGGTGCTGTTCTTCATGGACGCGCCGGCGATCCGCGAGGAGCTGCGCGACATGGCCCGCCGGATCGCCTCGGCCGGCTACTACGTCATGCTGCCCAATCTCTATTACCGTTCCGGCGTGATGGAGCTGGCCGACCTGCCTGCGCCGGCCACGCCGGAGGCCGGGCGGGCCAGGATGTTCGAGCTGATGGGTTCGCTGACCATCCCGCTGGTCATGCAGGATGGCGACGCCCTTCTGGAGTTCGCCGATCGCGACCCGGCGGCCAGCAAGGGCAAGATCGCCACCCTGGGCTACTGCATGAGCGGCCAGTATGCGATCAGCTTCGCCGCGCGCTATCCCCACCGGGTCGGCGCGGCCGCCTCGATCTACGGCGTTCAGCTGGTCACCGACAAGGCCGACAGCCCGCACCTGGCGGCCCAGAAGGCCAAGGCCGAACTCTATTTCGCCTGCGCGGAGACCGATCATTGGGCGCCGCTGGAGATGGTCGAGGCGCTCGACCAGTCGGTGAAGGCCAACAACCTCAACGTCGAGGTGGAACTCTACGCCGGCGTCGAGCACGGCTTCGCCTTTCCGCAGCGGGCGGCCTACGACAAGGCCGCGGCCGAGCGCCATTGGGAACGGCTGTTCGCGCTTTGGAAGCGGACGCTGGGCTAGTGGCCGGACCTATCGTGTTTCGGGGCCGACATAAGGTGAACCTAAGCCGCGGCGTGGCGTTCAGGTCAGGCTCAGGCCGCGAGCGCTAGTTCGTGGTCCTGGAAGAGGAGTCCAACCATGAAACGTCTGCTCACCGGCGCCCTTGCGCTCACCCTGCTGACCGGGACCGCCGCCATGGCGCAGCCCGATCATCGTGACGACCAGCGGGGCAATGACCGCTCGCGCGAGGCGCATCAGCAGAACGACCAACGTCAAGCCCAGCATCACTGGGCCAAAGGCCAGCGCATGCCGAACACCTACTACCAGGATCGCAGTCACTACGTGGACTACCGTTCGCACCACCTGCGTCGGCCGCCGCGCGGCTACCAGTGGGTGGAGACCGACGATAACAGCTACGCGCTCGTCGCTCTGACCACCGGGCTGATCGCCGCGATCATTGCGGCCAACCACTAGGTGTCATGGCCGAGCTTCAAGTCCCTCCGTCGCCCGCGCGACGGGGGGATGCTGCTATTTGGTGGGCGCCTGGGTCACGATCGGGGCGACCCAACCCGGCGCCAGCGACTTCTTCGGGTGTGAGCCGGTGACCATGCCCATGAAACTCGGCCAGAGCTCGTAGCCCAGCAGAGCCTGCGCGCGCGGCGACATGGTCCGCACGACCTCCTTGGGCACCGAGAGGAAGAAGTTCTCCTGCGGCCTGGCCCAGCCGGCGCAGTACTGGTTGGTGAAGGCGAGCCGCGGCTTGTCCGTGCGGTTCGCGCCGCCCTGGTGCAGCAGCTTGCCCGGAAAGACGAAACAGGCGCCGGCTGGGACCTCCAGCGGGACCAGCAGGGCCTCGAGGCCGCCCGGCGCCTTGCGCCGCTCGGCGATCTCGTCCTCGCTCCACAGGTGGCTGCCCGGGATCACCTGGGTGGCGCCGTTCTCTTTGGTGAAGGCGTCGATGGCGCCGATCACCGAGATGCCCACCGCCGGGCTCGACCGCGGCTGGCGATAGAAGCCGTCGTCGGTATGGATTCCCTGGGCCGTCTCGCCCGGCTTGAGGTTGATGGCGTGGGTGGCCGAGAGGAGGAAGTTTCCTTCCAGGAACCGGCTGATGAGCGCCATCAGGCGGGGGTCAGTCGCCAGGTCCTCGAACACCTTGCCGCGGGCGACCAGGGTATAGACCCGCTCGGTCTCAAAGCCCTCGAAGTCGTTGCGGCCGCGGTGTGCGCCCAGAAAGGGCGCCAAAGCCGCGCGGAAGGCGGCGACCCCGGCTGGGCCCAGGAAGTCCTCGATGACCGTGAAGCCCTGTTCGCGGATTCGCGTGGCATGAGCATCGGCGTCGAAGCGGTGGGTCGGATTGTCCATGTCACGGCCTCCAAAAGCTATTGTAGCATGGGCCTTTCCGGACCACGGAGGCCCCCGATGAGCCAGTCCCTGCAGATTCGCCGCCTGGCCGGCGCGCTCGGCGCCGAGATCTCCGGCGTCGATCTCGCCCAGGAGCTGCCGGACGCGGCCATCGCGGCGATCCGCCAGGCCCTGCTTGACCACCAGGTGATCTTCTTTCGCGACCAGGCGCTGACCCCGGCGCAACAGGTGACGTTCGGGGCCCGCTTCGGACCGCTGAATATCCACCCCTACGTCGCGGGCATGGCCGACCATCCCGAGGTGATGGAGGTCGTGAAGGAGCCCGAGGACCGCACGAACTTCGGCGGCGGCTGGCATTCGGACATGAGCTTCCTGCAACGGCCGGCCATCGGCTCGATCCTCTACGCGGTCGAGACGCCGGAGTTCGGCGGCGACACCCTGTTCGCCAGCCAGGCGGCGGCCTTCGAGGCGCTGTCGCCCGGCCTGCAGGCGACGCTGGAAGGGCTGAATGCCGTCCACTCCGCCGCGCGGGAGTATTCGTCGCAGGGTCACTCCGCCCAGAAACGCAAGTCGATGGCGATCGCCGAGGCCGACGGCCTGGTCGGCGAATATATTCACCCGATGGTGCTCACCCATCCGGAGTCCGGCCGCAAGGCGCTCTATGTGAACCCAGCCTTCACGCTCAAGATCGAGGGCTGGAAGACCAGCGAATCCAAGGCTCTGCTCGACTATCTCTTCCAGCATTGCCGCTACGAGGGATTCACCTGCCGGTTCAGCTGGCGGCCTGGCTCGGTGGCCTTCTGGGACAACCGGTCGGTCTGGCATTTCGCGCTCAACGACTATCCGGGGCAGCGCCGTCACATGCGCCGGGTGACGGTCGATCCCTGGCCCGTGCAGGCGCCGGCCGCCGCGGCGCGGCGGGCCCAGGCGGTCAGCTGAGGCCCAGGCGGCGAAGCACGCCCCTGGCCGCGGAGACACCTGTGGCGAAGCTCGCCTGCAGCAGGTAGCCGCCGGTCGGCGCCTCCCAGTCCAGCATCTCGCCGGCGACGAAGACGCCGGGTCTGGCGGTGAGCATCAGGTCCTTGTCCACGGCGCGGAAATCCACCCCGCCGGCGGTCGAAATGGCGCGCGCGATCGGACGGATGGCGGTGAGCGTCAGCGGCGCGCCCTTGATCGCGGCCGCCATGGCGGCGGGGTCGGCGGGCAGCTCTTTGCCATGCGCCTCGCGCAGCAGATTGGTTTCCAGCGGTGTCATGTGCAGCGCCTTGCGCAGGCGGTTCGACGCCGACTGGTTGGCCGGCTGCTGGGCGAGTTTCGCCGCCAGTTCCTCGACCCGGGCGTCGGGTCTGAGGTCGATCCACAGGCGGGCCGAACCATCCTTGGCGATGGCCTCGCGGATGTCGGCGCAGAGCGCGTAGATTGCCCCGCCCTCCAGGCCGTGGCGGGTCACCATGGCTTCGCCGCGCACCCTGACGCGACCGAAGGTCAGGGCCACGCCTTTCAGGGGCTCGCCGGGGAAGCGGTCCCTGAAGAGCTCGCTCCAGGCTACATCGAAGCCGGCGTTGGCGGGCTTGAGCGGGCTGACCGCGACACCGGCCTTCGCGAGAACCTTGGCCCAGGCGCCAGTCGAGCCCAGCTTCGGCCAGCTCGCGCCGCCAACGGCGAGGATCGTGGCGTCAGGCGTAGCAGTCGCCTTACCATCCGGCGTGACGAAGGTCAGGGCGCCCTTGGCGTTCCAGCCGGTCCAGTCGTGGCGGGGGCGGATCTCGACACCCAGCGCCTGAAGTCTCGTCAACCAGGCCCGCAGCAGCGGCGAGGCCTTGAGCGCCTTGGGGAAGACCCGGCCTGACGAGCCCACGAAGGTCTCCTGGCCGAGGCCCGCCGCCCAGGCGGTGAGGGCGCTGGGCGGGTAGGCCTCGATCAGCGGCCCCATGCGAACGGCGGCCGGCCCGAAGCGACGGATGAACGCCTCCAGCGGCTCGGAGTGGGTGAGGTTCAGGCCGCCCCGCCCGGCCATCAGCAGCTTGCGCCCCACCGAGGGCATGCGGTCGTAGACGGTGACGGCGCAGCCGGCTTCCGCCAGCACCTGGGCCGCCATCAGGCCGGCGGGCCCGGCCCCGATGACGGCGACCCGGGCGGCCATGAGGGTGGGCGCGGGGGAAGTCATCATACGAATCCGAGGCGGCCGGGACCGCGGTCATATCAGCCCGCGGGCCTGCGCCGCGAGTCCCCTCTAGCGGCAGGCGGTGGCCGCCAGCTGCGCCGTACGGTCCTGGCTCAGGTCCTTGCCCGTGGGCGTGGGCGCGGCGGCCTCGCCGGTCATGCCGGTCCACAGCGCCGCGTTGAAGCGGGCGGTGTCCAGGTGATCCTCGACCGCGAAGTTGAGGCCAGCCATTGCCTGCGCCCAATAGGCCGCGCTGCGCAGCGGCCGGCACAGGCCCGTCGCGCCGGCGTCGGCGGTCTTGCCGGGCAGGGGCAGGGTGGTGGTTCGCAGGACGGCGGGGACTTCGGCGCGGTAGCTCCAGGCGGCCTGCTTCAGGTCGAACAACTCGGTCATCGGCCGCGCCAGGGAGTCGTTCATCGACATGGGCTGGAGGCCCAGGACGTCCTCCATCGTGCGCAGGAAGTTGACCGTGGTGTAGGGCTGCGAGATTACGGCGTGCTGGCGCACATAGGGTCCGGCCACCAGGGCGAGCGTCCGGCGCGAACTCACATGGTCCGGTCCGTCCTGCGCGTCGTCCTCGACGATGAAAACCAAGGTTTCCTTGGCGAAGCGGCTTTCCGCCACCGTCTGCAGAACCATGCCGACCGCATAGTCGTTGTCGGCCAACTCGGCCTCGACGGTATCGACCTTGTCGAGCGCCTTGCCGAAGGCGCCAGTGTGGTCGTGTGGCAGCCGCAGCAGGGTCAGGCTGGGGAGCGTCCCCTTCGCCACATAGCCGCGGAACTCCCGCTTCCACTCCTGGAGGCGCCAGTAGTCGGGGAAGGCCTGGTCGAAGGCGCGGAAATAAGGGTCCGACACCTTGGCCAGCGCCGCCTTGGTGGGGAAGAAAACCCGCAGGCCCTTGGCGAAGGGATCGCGCTCCAGGGGAAGGCGGTTCGGCGCCTTCTCGTCGTAGCGCACCAGATCGCCGTAGAAGCCGTAGTTGCGGACGGTAAGGCCCTTGCGGATCGCCGCGTCCCAGAGGTAGCCTTGGCCCTCTTCGCCCGCCGGGCCGTCGGGCGCCGCGACGTCGGCCCCGCCCGCCAGGACATCGTCGTCGTCCGGCGTCATGCTGTTGGCGGCCTTGCGGGCCGCATGGCTGGCGATGCCGACATTGATGTTCCGGTTGGAGCCTTCCTGATCGTACTGCAGCCCGCGCCCGGCGTAGTTCACCGGCGCCTCGTGCTCCGTGAAGTCGGTGGTGCGCGCCGCAGTCGTCCAATTCCAGCCGGTGTTGGAGCTCTCGCCGGACGCGAAAAACCGGTCCAGCGTCACGAACTGGCCGGAGATCGCATGCTGGTTGGGAGTCATCGCCCGCGGGAAGATCGCCAGCTTCGGATCGCCGTCGCCGACCTCCAGGTCGCCCAGGATTTGGTCGTAGGTGCGGTTCTCCT